>CBFHOT010000123.1:0-6343 GCA_965657465.1 Cyanobacteriota bacterium
CGCCACCACAGCCACCACCCCAGCCAGCAACGCCCCAGGGCCTGCTCAGGTGGCAGCCCCGGCTGGCGCTGGTGGAGGCGCCGCGGCCGACACCAGACCGAGCGCGCCGGGCGGCATCCTTCCGGGCAGCCTGGATGAGAAGGCGCGGCGCCTGGCCGAGTTCTTCAACGGCGAGGTGGTCGATCTCGACGGACCGCTGGAGGAGCCGGGGGAACAGAACACCGCCGCCTGAGGACGGCACCGGGCTCAGGGCCGGGCTCAGGCGGTGGCAGGATCCTCACCCAGGGCCTCTTCCCCCAGATGCAGGGTCTTGGCCCAGACCAGCCGCTTGGGCAGCAGCGCCATGCGCACGGTGGTGTAGGGAATCACCAGGAACCAGTGGCCGAGGTAGACGATGCCGAGGAGCAGGTTGAGCGGTTGCATCGCCGGCAGGGCCGGCCCCTCGCTGGAGCGCCGGCAGCCGAGCAGGATCGAGACGCCGGAGAGACCGAAGGCCACGAAGGAGAGCGGCCAGATCGTGGGCAGGGTGCCGCTGACCAGAGCGCCGAGCAGATCGGCCACCGCCACCACCGGCAGCATGTACTGCAACAGGAAGAAGCAGCCCAGATCCAGCTTCTGGGCGGCGTTCAAGCGGCCGGACACCAACCCGCCGGCGTAGTCGAAGAAGCGCTGCAGGCCACCCTCCGCCCAGCGCTGCCGCTGCCGCCACAGGGCGGCCGGGGTGAGCACGGCCTCCTCCCGCACCGGCGGATTCCAGAGGATGCCGATCGGCGCGCCACTGAGCAGCAGTCGGAAGCTGAGGTCGAGATCGTCGGTGACGGTGTCCTCGTTGAAACCGCCGGCGGCGAGCAGGGCCTCGCGCCGCAGCAGCTGACCGTTACCGCGCAGCTCCGCCACGCCGCCACTGGCCAGACGCCCCTCCTGCACCACCGCATCGAGGGCCATCTCCATCGCCTGGGCCCGGGTGAGCCAGTTGGAGCCGGCATTGGCCACCGCCTTGCGCAACTGCACGGCGCCGCAGCCCGCGGCCTGCGCCTGGGGCAGAAGGCGCTCGAGCGTGTCGGGCTGCAGATCGGCGTCGGCATCGAGCACCAGCATCCAGGGGGCCTGCAGCTGCTGCAGGGCCAGATTGAGGGCGCCGGACTTGCCACCACCGGCGCCGGGCTCACGGCGCAGCACCCGCAGGAAGGGGTGGCGCTGCTGCAGCGCCGCCAGCAGCTGCGGCGTGCGGTCGCTGCTGGCGTCGTCGATCACCCACAGCTGCAGGCGATCGGCGGGGTAGCGCAGGCCGGCGATCCGCTCCACCAGGCGGGTGATCACGGCCTGCTCATCCCGGGCGGCCACCACCACATCCACCGCGGGGACGTCGGTGGCGGAGACATCAGCGGCGGGGAGATCGGCCGGCGACGGCGCGGACGCAGCAGCCTTGGCCGGGGCCGATGCCCGGGCCAGGGCGGGCCGCAGCACGGTGCGCGCGCTGTAGGCACCCAGCACCAAGGCGAGGGTAATCGCCGGCGCCAGCCTCAGCTCCGGCGGCAGCCAGTGGGGACCGAAGCCGGCCGCACCGCAGACCCCCAGAAACAGGGCCGACTTGACGCGGCGACGGCCGGCGGTCACCGTCCAGCCGGCCTCAGCAACACCACCCGAGACGGCACTCGGGGAAACGGTGGCCTGGTCCAGCTGGTGATCGGTGGCGCTGCCGTCCGCGGCCATGGCGATCCCCGGAAGTCACCGGACTCTAAGGGGCGCCTCCTGGGGGCTCCGTCACCGCGCCATCCAGGGTCTGCAGGCGGGCACCGGGGTAGTAGTGCTTGAGGATCGCCGTCAGATCCCAGCCGCGAGCGGCGAGATCGATGGCACCGGCCTGGGAGAGGCCGGCGCCATGGCCGAAGCCACCGCCCTGCACCGTCCAGAGGCCAGGGCCGGCAGGGGTGAGCACGAACAGGGTGCTCGGCAGCTGGCGATAGGTGCGGCGGATGGCATCGCGCTCCAGCACCACCCGACCGCCCGGGCCCTCGATCGCCAGCTTCACCACCCGGCCGCTGGGACCGCGCTCCAGCACCACCGGCTTGAGGGGTGAACCCAGGGCCGCCGCCCGGGCGCCGAGCCCCTTGCTGAGGGAGGCCTGGCTGAGCTGGCGCTGCCAGCGGAAGAGGGGATGCGCCGCCCCCACCACCTCGGTGCGCAGGGCCAGCAGCTGGGCGAGCTCGGTGTTGCTGTCGATCGGCACCGCCAGACCCTGGGGAGCGGCGCCGCGCAGATCCAGGGCCGGCTCCAGATAGGTGAGCTCCGGCAGCGGCCAGGCTTCATCCTCATCGGCGCTGACACCACCGTTGCTGGCGTGATACACGGCATGGATCGGCTCGCCGGCGGCGGTGAGCACCCGGCCGGCGGTAGCGCTGACCGCCTGGCGCACGGCCGCTCCGGCATGGCGAGGATCGCTGTACACCTGGCACTGGGTGTCGGCGCAGAGGTGATAGCCATCCAGCGCGAAGCGGAAGCGGTTGCGCAGGGCCCAGGTGCGGGCGAGCACGGCCTGGGCGGCGAGGGCCGCCGGCGGTGAGCCGGCACCGATCTCATGGGGCACGACGCCGAGCAGATAGCGCTCGAGCGGCACGTCCTCAAGCAGCGTCCAGCTGCCGTGGGCATCCGGCTGCAGCCGGAACGGACCGGCATAGACGCCACCGGCCCAGCGCAGACCGCCGGGGGCCTCCAGCCGCAGGGGCTCGGCCAGGACCACCGGCCCCTGGCTGCGGCGCAGCTCCAGCACCGCACGCTCCTGCAGATCGAGGGACACCAGGCGGGGAGCGGCGCCATCGGGGGGCGGCGGTGAACCCGGTGCCGCCCACACCTCCCAGTCGCGCGGGCGGGCGATCAGCGGCTGGGCGCCGGCGGCGCGCCAGCGGGCGGCCACGGTCTCGGCGCTCTCGTAGCTGGCCAGGGGGCCGAGCACCAGGCGCCGCACCGGCAGCGGCGGCTGCAACGGCTGGCGGCGCCAGTGCAGCACCAGCCGCGGCGCCTGATAGCGGGCGCCATCGGCGCTCACCAGGGTGAGCAGGCCCGAGGCGCTGACCAGCTCCAGCGGCTGGTCGGGGCCGAGGTGAGCGGCCAGGGCCACCCAGAGGCGGGGCTGGCGGGGATCGAGCGCCGGCGGCGCCGGCACGGGCCAGTGCAGGGCCGCTGCAGGCAGCGCAGACACTACAGGTGGTGGTGGCGGCGTGCTCTGGGCGCTACATCCAGTGGTCAGTAGGGTGGCAGGAGGTAAGATCACCGCAGCGGTCGTGAGGCGCACAGCGAGCAGGCGCAGAGCAGCGACCCCTCGCCCACTTCCTCGCCCACGGTCAGTGCGGCGCCCGTCGGCAGCCGCGAGCGGCACCCAACCCGACGGCCCAGGCAGAGAGAGCGGGCAGAGCGATCGCCGGGGCAACGGCCGTTGACGCGGTCGCCAACCAGGCAGCAGCCAACCGAGCGAAGAAAGCAGCGACAACCGACCTCAGAGCAAGGGCTGAGCACCAGTCTGGGACGACCGTCCCAGAAGGGCGCTGCCCCCTGCATGCACCCGATGCTTGGTGGATCGGCGGCCGGCGTCGTACTGTGATTGTTTGTGCCCGCGCTGGGAGACATGCCGAAGCTCAAGACCCGCAAAGCAGCCGCCAAGCGGTTCAAGGCCACCGGCAGTGGCAAATTCCTGCGCCGCCGGGCCTTCCGCAGCCACCTGCTCGATCACAAGAGCCCCAAGCGCAAGCGCTACCTCGGCACGATGGCCGTCGTCGATGAGCGCGACGCCGACAACGTGAGTGCGATGCTCCCCTACGCCTGAGGGGCGGCCCGCGCTTCAACCACCGTCCAGATCCGTCACCACCTGATTCCCTGCCATGGCCCGCGTCAAGAGGGGCAACGTTGCCCGCAAACGCCGTAACAAGATCCTGCGTCTGGCCCGGGGCTTCCGCGGCGGCAACGGCTCCCTCTTCCGCACCGCCAACCAGCGGGTGATGAAGGCTCTGTGCAACGCCTACCGCGATCGCCGTCGCCGCAAGCGCGACTTCCGTCGCCTCTGGATCGCCCGCATCAACGCCGCTGCCCGCCTCAACGGCCTCAGCTACAGCCGTCTGATGGGTGGCCTGAAGAAGGCCGATGTGCGCCTCAATCGCAAAATGCTGGCTCAGCTGGCCGTGGTTGATCCCGCCAGCTTCACCAGCGTGGTGGGCGCCGCCCAGAACTGAACACCCCTGCAGCGGTCGATCCGTTGGACACTCTTCTTCCCCAGGCCTACCTGATCGGCTTGGTCGTCCTGCTGGGCGGTGCCGCCGTCGTGGTGGGTCGCCAGATCTGGCGGGTCCGCCGCGATGAGCTGGCGCTTGCCCGGCTCGATCGGCAGGGGGAAGGTGCCCCGGACACCGCCTCCAGCCTTTACGAACTGGCCTCCGTGCAGCTGCGCAAGCGGCTGTACGGCCAGGCCGCCGACAACCTCAAGCGAGCCCTCAAGCGCGCTGAGGCCGATCGCGAGCCAGCTGAAGCCCAGGCCCTGATTCAGAACGCCCTCGGCTTCGCCCTGGCCGCCCAGAACAACTACAAAACGGCCATCCGCCATTACCGCTCGGCTCTGGCAGCCAAGCCGGATTACCCGGTGGCGCTCAACAACCTCGCCTATGCGCTGGAAAAGCAGCGCAATCTCGAGGAAGCCGAGCAGACCTACCGCCAGGTGCTCGAGCTGGATGCCGCCAACAAGACGGCGCGCAAACGCCTCCAACGCCTGGAGCGCAGCTTCAGCACCAGCAACGTCAAGGCCAGCTGACGGCTCGCTGCGCTGAGTTAACTGCGATCTGCAGGAGGCCGACCAGCCCCCCGGAACCACAGCGGGTTCGGGGGGTTGTCGCTATTGCGGTCACCGCCGGGCTTCAGCCCGTCACCACATACCGCGCACCGGGGTCGGGGCCGGCGTCGCCACCACCGGCGCGGCGCCGCAGCTGGGCCGCAGCTCCAGGCGACCGCCCTGGTTGGTGAGGCGATTGGCCTGCCAACCGGAGAGCTGCAGACCCTGCAGACCCGAAAATTCGCCGCCGAACTCCAGACCGGCGGGCTTGGCCGACGCCAGCAGCAGCAGATCGAGCTGATCCGACTCGGCATTGAGGTTGCCCTGCACCGGCGTGCTGACGCCGCCAGTGCTGAACTGGCCGCGCAGCACCACCATCTGACCCATCGGCTCCAAGGCCGTCAGTTCCAGCTGCACCGGTACCACCTGGGCGGTGTCGAACGACTGATAGGTGCCGCACCAGCTGCGGGGGGTGTCGCGGGCCAGCAGCTGGGCGCGGGCGACGGGATCGAACATCTCCACCGCATCGGCGCCGACGATGCCGTCATCGACGAGGGCACTGCCGACAGGCGGATTGAAGGGAATGAAGGCATCGCTGCCCAGGGGCGTGGCCGCCAGGGCGGCGCCGGCCGAGACCGGCAGCGTGCCGAGCACCAGCAGGCGGAGGAAGGCGCGAATCACAGCCGGATGACAGCAGGGACGGGGCTGATGGGAGGCTAGATCCATTAGCCCCAGGTGGCCGTAACAACCGTGGTTGCCCCTTCGACCCACTCCAGCCCTCGCGACAGCGCCAGCGACGACGCTCTGGTGATCGGCGGCCGGCGCTTCAACAGCCGCCTGATGACCGGCACCGGCAAGTACCCCAGCGTGGCGGCGATGCAGGCCAGCATCCACGCCAGCGACTGCGACATCGTGACGGTGGCGGTGCGGCGGGTGCAGACCCAGGCCGCCGGCCACGAGGGGCTGATGGAGGCGATCGACTGGCAGCGCATCTGGATGCTGCCCAACACCGCCGGCTGCGCCACCGCCGAGGAGGCGATCCGGGTGGCGCGGCTCGGCCGCGAGCTGGCCAAGCTGGCCGGCCAGGAGGACAACACCTTCATCAAGCTGGAGGTGATCCCCGACACGAGGCACCTGCTGCCCGATCCGATCGGCACGCTGCAGGCGGCCGAACAGCTGGTGAAGGAGGGCTTCACCGTGCTGCCCTACATCAACGCCGATCCCCTGCTGGCCAAACGCCTGGAGGAGGCCGGCTGCGCCACGGTGATGCCGCTGGGCTCGCCGATCGGCTCAGGGCAGGGGATCCGCAATGCCGCCAACATCGCCCTGATCATCGAGAACGCCCAGGTGCCAGTGGTGGTGGACGCGGGCCTGGGGGTGCCGAGCGAGGCCGCCCAGGCGATGGAGATGGGCGCTGACGCGCTGCTGATCAACAGCGCCATCGCCCTGGCGGGGGATCCGCCGGCGATGGCCGAGGCGATGGCCCTGGCCTGCCGGGCCGGCCGCCAGGCCCTGCGCGCCGGCAGGCTG
>CBFHOT010000124.1:0-6330 GCA_965657465.1 Cyanobacteriota bacterium
GGGGCTGCGCAGCTCCGGCGCGTTCAGCTGCGGCCGGGTGGCTTCGATCAGCTGGTCGTAGCGCACCCCCGAGGGGCAGGCGCTGACGCAGGCGAAGCAGCCCAGGCAGCTGTCGAAATGGCTGGCCACCGTGGCATCGAGCGTCAGCTCGCCCGCCTCGATCGCCTTGAGGGTGTGGATGCGGCCCCGGGGCGAATCCATCTCCGTGCCCAGCACCCGGTAGCTGGCGCAGGTGGGCAGGCAGAAACCGCAGTGCACGCAGGGGTCGGTGCCCCCAGCGGGTAGGCCGGGCAGAGTCATCGGCTGAGTCTGCCCGGCCCCGTGTGCGGTCGGGGCCGGGCGCTCCATCAGCCGCCGAAGTGGCGGATCACGGCGTCGGCGAAGCCGCTGCAGCTCACCGGCTCCACGGGGGGCTCCATCAGGCGGGCCAGGTCGTAGGTGACTTCCTGGTTGGCGATGGCGGCGCTGAGGCCGGCGGTGATCAGATCCGCCGCTTCCTGCCAGCCCATGTATTCGAGCATCATCACGCCGCTCAGAATCACCGAGCCGGGGTTGATGCGATCGAGGCCGGCATGCTTCGGCGCCGTGCCGTGGGTGGCTTCGAAGATGGCGGCGTTGTCGCCGATGTTGGCGCCGGGGGCCATGCCCAATCCGCCCACCACAGCGGCGGCGGCATCGGAGATGTAATCGCCGTTGAGGTTGAGGGTGGCGAGGATCGAATAGTCGGCCGGGCGGGTCTGGATCTGCTGGAAGATGCTGTCGGCGATGCGGTCATCCACCATCACCATCGCCTTCCACTGGCCGTTGCCGTGGCTGGCGCCGATGGCATCGAGCACACCCTTCACCTCAGCGCAGATCGCTTCCTTCTTCTCGGGGGTGAGCGCGTCGTAGCCGGGATCCACCATCTTGGCGTTGTCCTCGATGCTCAGGCCCGGGTTGCGGTCGGCGTTATCGAGGATCCAGCTCTCGCGCTCGGTGACGCAGACATCGCGGAACTCGGTGGTGGCCAGCTCGTAGCCCCAGTCGCGGAAGGCGCCTTCCGTGAACTTCATGATGTTGCCCTTGTGCACCAGGGTCACGTGGCGCTTGTCGCCCTCCAGGCGCAGGGCGTGCTGGATCGCCTTGCGGATGTGGCGCTGGCTGCCGTGCTTGCTCACCGGCTTGATGCCGATGCCGGAGCCGGCGGGGATCTGGCGCTTGCCCAGCTTGCCGTTGGCTGGGATCACCACCTCATTGAGGTGCTTGATGAGATCGAGGCACACCGGATCGTTGGCTTCCCATTCGATCCCCATGTAGATGTCCTCGGTGTTCTCTCGGTACACGATCACGTCGAGGTCCTGGGGCCGCTTGTGGGGGCTGGGGGTGCCCTCGTAGTAGCGGCAGGGGCGCACGCAGCAGTACAGATCGAAGATCTGGCGCAGGGCCACGTTCAGCGAGCGGATGCCGCCACCGATCGGCGTGGTGAGAGGGCCCTTGATCGCCACGCCGTATTCCTGGATGGCGGTGAGGGTGTCCTCCGGCAGGTACTGATAGGTGCCGTAGAGGTCGCAGGCTTCATCGCCGGCGTACACCTTGAACCACTCGATGCGGCGCTCGCCGCCGTAGGCCTTGGCCACGGCCGCATCCAGCACCTTCTGGGTGGCGGGCCAGATGTCCACGCCGGTGCCATCGCCACGGATGAAGGGAATGATCGGGTCGTTGGGCACCACCGGCTGGCCGTTCTCGAAGCGGATGGCCGTGCCCTGGGCCGGGGCGGTGAGCTTCTCGTAGGTGGCCATGGTGAGGAGGTGGGGATCGGTGCGCGCTCTGCGCTGTTCTGCTGACCGCGGGCGGCGCGATCGGTGCGGCGAGCCTAGGTTTTAGGGATGCGCGGTTCTGCTGCAGGGGCAACGGCATGAATGCCGCCGATCAGGCCCGGAATCTGGATCTGGCCCGCATGATCGCGGCGGTGGCAGCCCTGTTTCGCGTCCACGTCCCCGACGCCCGCGCCAATCTCACCCCTTGGCGCGACGACCCGCTCACCCGCGCCTTCGCCGAGCAGGAGAGCCTCGACCTCTCCTTTCATCTGCCCGGCTGGAGTCCGCGCAGCCAGTGCCGCTCCTTTCTGGTGCAGCTGCGGCTGGAGCGCGCTCCAGCCGCCGGCCGGCCGCGGCTGCTGGGGGTGCTGATCCGCGGCCTCACCTACGAGCGCGAGCGCTGGCGCCTGGCCACCATGGGCGACTGGCAGCCCGCCGGCAGCCATCCGCCCCAGCCGGCCGTGGCGGAGAAATTGCAGCAGTTCTGCCGCGAACTGTTCGAGCTGTTTGCCTGCGGCGACAGCCGCGCTGCCTGAGGGCGCGTAACCCTTCGCAACCTGAACGGCCCGCGCGGGCCAGACCACGCCTAGCGTCATCGACTTCCTGAGACGCGTTCGCAGCGCCCGATCCGTCATGCCCGTCGCCCTTGCCTCTCAGTTGCGTGAAGGCACCAAGAAGTCGCACACCATGGCCGAGAACACCGGCTTCGTGAGCTGCTTCCTCAAAGGCGTCGTCGACAAGGCCAGCTACCGCACCCTGGTGGCCGACCTCTATTTCGTCTATGCGGCGATGGAGGAGGAGATCGGCAAGCTGCGCGCCGCCGGCCATCCGGTGGTGGGTCCGGTGGGCTTCCCGGAGCTCAACCGCCGCGAGACCCTCGAGCAGGACCTCGCCTTCTATTTCGGTGCCGACTGGCGCAGCAGCGTGCAGGCCACCCCGGCCGCCAAGGAGTACGTGGCGCGCATTCACCAAGTGGCCCAGGAGGCCCCCGAGCTGCTGGTGGGCCACCACTACACCCGCTACATCGGCGACCTCTCCGGCGGCCAGATCCTCAAGAACATCGCCCAGAAGGCGATGAATCTGGGTGAGCACGACGGCCTGCGCTTCTACGAGTTCGACGCCATCCCCGATGAGAAGGGCTTCAAGGCCAACTACCGCGCCACCCTCGACAACCTGCCGATCGATCAGGCGATGGCTGATCGCATCGTCGAGGAGGCCAACCACGCTTTCCACCTGAACATGAAGATGTTCCAGGAGCTGGAGGGCAACCTGATCGCCGCCATCGGCAAGCTGCTGTTCGGCTTCCTCACCCGCCGTCAGCGCGCCGGCAGTACCGAGGCTGTCGCCGCCTGATCGCTTCGCCCTGACCCGTTCGACTCCGGCGCCGCTGGCCTGCGCCAGAGTCGGCGGAGTCCGCTCGCCGCTGCTCCCCCTTGCGCTCCCTCCGCTTTCTGGTGCCCGGCACCAGCGGTCGCTATCGCTGCGGCGGGCTGCTGGTGGAGCAGCAGACGGTGCGGCTGCTGAGCGCCCTGGTGCCCACCGAGCTGGTCACGGTGCGGCAGCGGGAGCCGGGCCTGCCCTTCCTCGCCGATCTGCTGCGCGCGGAGCCGCTCGGCGGTGCGGCGGCCGACCAAACCCTCTGGATCGTGAGCTGGGGCTTCGATGTGCCGCAGCAGCTGCGCCGGCTGCGGGGCCGGCCGGTGGCCTATCACGCCCACAGCAGCGGCTACGGCTTCGATCTGCCGCCGCAGGTGCCGGTGCTGGCGGTGAGCCGCAACACGCTCGGCTACTGGGGGCAGCGGGCCAGCCGCAACCCCCTGTTCCTGGTGCCCAACGCCCTCGAGCCCCGCTGGCTGGAGCGCGGCGCCCGCGCCGGGGCGGCCTCTGCGTTGCGGCCGATCGATGTGCTGGTGCAGCGGCGCAAGAGCAGCGCCTATGTGCTCGAGCAGCTGGTGCCGGCCCTGCGGCGGCGCGGCCTGCGGGTGGAGGTGCAGGACGGCTGGGTCGATGACCTGGTGGATCTGTTCAACAGCGCCCGGGTGGTGCTCTACGACTCGGCCGATCACTGGCGCGTCAGCGGTGTGAGCGAGGGCTTCGGCCTGCCGCCGCTGGAGGCGCTCGCCTGCGGCTGCGTGCTGTTCAGCAGCCTCAACCACGCCCTGGCCGATCACCTTGATCCGGGTGAACTCGGCCATCAGCTCGGCGCCGGCACCCTGGCCGCTGATGTGGAGCGGATCAGCGCGGCCGCGGCTGATCCCGCCGCCTGGCTGCCGCAGCAGCAGCGGCTGGAGGCGCTGCTGGCGGAGCTGGCGGAGCCGCGGCTGCTGCAGCGCTGGCGGCAGGCGCTGCAGGCGATCGATGCCCACTACGACCGCCTGCGGGCGGGTGAACCGCCACTGCAGCAGCCCTCGCTGCTCCGCCTGCGCTGGCGCCGCTGGCAGGGCCGTCTGCAGCGGCTGCGGCGCGCGGGCCTGCGGTGATCGCATTGCCTAGGGTCGGGGCATGAGCGCCTTCCTTGCCGGTCTGAACGACGCCCAGCGCCGGGCGGTGGACCACCACACCGGCCCATTGCTGGTGGTGGCCGGTGCCGGCAGCGGTAAGACCCGCGCCCTCACCCACCGCATCGCCCACCTGATCAGCCATCACGGCGTCGATCCGGCGGAGCTGCTGGCCGTCACCTTCACCAACAAGGCGGCCCGGGAGATGAAGGAGCGGCTGGAGCTGCTGCTGGCCCAGCGCCTTGCCCAGAGCCAGTTCGGCCAGCCCTGGAGCACCCTGCCGCCAATCGAGCAGCGCCAGCTGCGCTCGCGCATCTACCGCGAGGTGATCAAGGACCTCTGGATCGGCACCTTCCACGCCCTGTTCGCGCGGCTGCTGCGCTTCGACATCGACAAGCTCAAGGACGCCGAGGGCCTGACCTGGACGCGGCAGTTCTCGATCTACGACGAGGGCGACACCCAGACCCTGGTGAAGGAGATCGTGACCCAGGAGCTGGGGCTCGATCCCAAGCGCTTCGAACCGAAGAAGGTGCGCTGGGCGATCAGCACCGCCAAGAATCAGGGCTGGCTGCCCGATCAGATGGAGGCCCGCGCCGAGGGCCTGCGCGGCCGCAAGGAGGCGGAGGCCTACCGCCTCTACCGCCGCGCCCTGGCGGCCAATAACGCCCTCGATTTCGATGATCTGCTGCTGCTGCCGGTGCAGCTGCTGCAGCAGAACGCTGAGGTGCGCCGCTACTGGCACCGCCGCTTCCGCCACGTGCTGGTGGATGAATACCAGGACACCAACCGCACCCAGTACGAGCTGATCAAGCTGCTGGTGGCCGATGGCCGCGATCCGGCGGTGTTTGACGACTGGAACGGGCGCTCCGTGTTCGTGGTGGGCGATGCCGACCAGAGCATCTACAGCTTCCGCGCCGCGGACTTCACGATCCTGATGGGCTTTCAGGACGACTTCGGCGATGGCGTGGCCGACGACGCCACGCGCACGATGGTGAAGCTGGAGGAGAACTATCGCTCCACCGCCACCATCCTGGAGGCGGCCAATGCGCTGATCGCCAACAACAGCGAGCGCATCGACAAGGTGCTGCGGCCTACCCGCGGCGAGGGCGAGCCGATCACCCTCACCCGCTGCGACGACGAGATCGCCGAGGCCGAGGCGGTGGTGCATCGCATGCGCATGCTCGAGGCCGCCCATACCGAGTTGCGCTGGGGTGACATGGCGGTGCTCTATCGCACCAATGCCCAGTCGCGGGCGCTGGAGGAATCGCTGGTGCGTTGGGGCATCCCTTACATCGTGGTGGGCGGTCTGCGCTTCTATGACCGGCGCGAGATCCGCGACATGCTCGCCTATCTCAAGCTGCTGGTGAATCCGGCCGACACCGTCAGCCTGCTGCGGGTGCTCAACACCCCCAAGCGCGGCATCGGCAAGACCACGATCGAGCGCCTCACCGATGCGGCGGGGCAGCTCGGCATTCCCCTCTGGGAGGTGGTGAGCGACGCCGAGGCCGTGCGCACCCTCGGAGGCCGCTCGGCCAAGGGGCTGCTGCAGTTCCATGGCCTGATCACCGACCTGCAGGCGCGGCTGCAGGATGCGCCGCCGGCGGAGCTGGTGCAGCGGGTGATGGAGCAGAGCGGCTATCTCTCGGAGCTGATCGCCGCCGGCACCGATGAGGCGGAGGATCGCCGCCGCAACCTCAACGAGCTGGTCAACGCCGCCCTGCAGTACCAGGAGGAGAACGAGGAGGGATCGCTTGACGACTTCCTGGCGTCGGCTGCCCTGGCTAGCGATGCCGACAGCAAGGACACCGAGCAGGACCGGGTGACGCTGATGACCCTGCACGCCAGCAAGGGTCTGGAATTTCCGGTGGTGTTCTTGGCGGGGATGGAGCAGGGCCTGTTCCCCAGCTACCGCTCCCTCGACGATCCGGCGGCGATGGAGGAGGAGCGGCGCCTCTGCTACGTGGGCATCACCCGCGCCAAGGAGCGGCTGTTCCTCTCCCATGCCAGCGAGCGTCGCCTCTGGGGCGGCATGCGCG
>CBFHOT010000125.1:0-6300 GCA_965657465.1 Cyanobacteriota bacterium
CGCTGCTGCTGGCCTTGCGGCGGCGCTGGCGGCAGCAGCAGGCTGCTTTGGCTTGACCCCCCGGGCTTCGCGCAGCCAGGGGCGCGCGCCGCGGTGCCGGTTCAGCGGCTGCGCTGGCCCTGGGGCAGGGGGTTGTCCTCGGCCGGCCAGAAGGGATCGTTCAGCTGCCGGGCCCGCTCCCGCAGGCCGGTGGCCTGCACGGCGGCATCCCCGCTGGCCGGCTCCAGCGGCAGGCTGGTGAAGCTGAGGCGGCTCTCCGGACCCAGCGCCGCCACCAGCAGGCTCAGGGCCTCATGGCGACTGAGGTTGGTGGCCACCTCCGTCTGCAGGCCCCGCAGCAGGCCGTTCCAGTCGAGGCGGCTGCGGCTCAGCTGCAGCTCCTGCCGCAGGCTGCGCAGGGTCTCCCGCTGGTTGTCCAGCCGGCTCTCCACCGGGTTCTGCGGATCCCGCCAGCGCACCAGATGCTCCACCTGGCGGCCACTGAGCCGCTGCAGGCCGCTCTGCAGATCGATGCTCAGCTTCTGGGCCCGGTCCTCGTAGTGCATGGTGCGGCCCGGGCTGGCCTCGACGCTGCCGATCGCATCCACCAGCGTCCGCAGCCCGCCACGGCTGAGCACCAGGTAGCGGTCGGGTTCACTGCCGCTCAACCCCACCAGCTCGCGCACCGCATCGCGGCTGAGGGCCACACCCCCCTGGCGGTAGAGGCCGCTCAGGGCCTCGGGCCGCCGCTGGCCGGGCAGCTGCACGGCCACCGTGGCGGGAATCTGCAGCACCTGCACCAGGCCGGAGGGATTGACCCGCACCATCAGCACCGCATCGGCGCTCACCTCCCCGCCGCTCGTGGTCGCCCCTGCGGCCGGATCGCCGCTGGAGTTGCCACCGCTGCTGGAGCTGCCATTGCCGGTGGTGCCGCCGCTGCTGAGGCTGGCCGGCAGCCGCTCGCTATCGAGCCCCAGCACCAGCACGGTCACCGGCCGGTTCGGGGGGAGCGCCAGGTCGCTGAGCTGCTGTTCGGCCGGCCCCAGGTCGCGATCGCTGGCCGGCCAGAGCCAGCCGAGCAGCCCGGCGCCGACCACCGCGCCGATGCCGAAGCCGAGGCAGCGCTGCAGCGTGCGACCCAGCCGGCCGCGCCTCGGCGGGGCGGGCGCTGGGGAGCCGGTTCGGGCGCTGGCGCGGGGCGGCATCGCGGTGGCGGATGTGGCGCCCACTCTCGCCCAGATCCCCCGTCCTCGCCCCCGGCGACGTCACACCCGATAGGTTGGCCCGAGCGATCGGTCCCTCCGTGCCGGCTCCCCATGAGAAGGCCCGGCCCCTGGCCAAGGGCAGCGTCTATCCGGCCAAGGACCTCTGCAGCCAGTGCGGCCTCTGCGACAGCCGCTGGGTGGCCTATGTGAAGGACAGCTGCGCCTTCCTGAACCAGCGCTTCGAGGCGATGGAAACGGCGGCCCACGGCCGCAGCCGCCACCTCGACAACGAGGACGAGCTCTATTTCGGCGTGCAGCAGCGCATGCTCAGCGCCCGCCTGCAGCAGCCGATCGAGGGTGCCCAGTGGACCGGCATCGTCAGCCGCATCGGCGTGCGCGCCCTGGAGACCGGCCTGGTGGATGCGGTGCTGTGCGTGGGCCAGAGCGAGGAGGATCGCTTCACCCCTGTGCCGCGGCTGGCCCGCACCCCCGAGGAGGTGCTCAGCGCCCGGGTGAACAAACCCACCCTCTCGCCGAATCTGGAGGTGCTGGAGCAGCTGCCCGGCAGCGGCATCAAGCGGCTGCTGGCGATCGGCGTGGGCTGCCAGATCCAGGCCCTGCGGGCCGTGCAGCCCACCCTGCCGCTCGATGAGCTGTACGTGCTGGGCCTGCCCTGCACCGACAACGTGTCGCGTGAGGGCCTGCAGACCTTCCTCGAGACCACGGTGAGCTCCCCCGAGACGGTGGTGCACTACGAGTTCATGCAGGACTTCCGCATCCACTTCCGCCACAGCGACGGCCGCGAGGAGACCGTGCCCTTCTTCGGGCTGGATACGCCCAAGCTCAAGGACGTGTTCGCCCCCAGCTGCCTGAGCTGTTTCGACTACACCAACGCCGGCGCCGATCTGGTGGTGGGCTACATGGGCGCCAGCTTCGGCCGTCAGTGGATCACCGTGCGCAACCCCAGGGGCCAGCAGCTGCTGGATCTGGTGGAGGCCGAGCTGGATGTGGCACCGGTGAGCAGCCGCGGCGATCGCCGGGCGGCGGTGCAGCAGGGCATCGAGGCCTACGACAAAGCGGTGAAGCTGCCGCTGTGGCTGGCCAACCTGATCGGCGTCTTCGTGGAACGTTTCGGACCCCAGGGCCTGGAGTACGGCCGCTTCTCGATCGACTCCCACTTCACCCGCAACGCCCTGTGGGTGCGCCGTCACCATCCGGAGAAGGCCGAAGCCCACATCCCCGCCTTCGCCAAGGCGATCATCAGCCGCTACCGGCTGCCCTCCCTGTGAGCGCCCCCTCAGTCTGCAGCCGCCGCGCCGGCGTTCTGCTCCATCCCACCGCTCTGCCGGGAGCCGGTGGCTGCGGCACCTTCGGGGATGCGGCCCATCAGTGGATCGACCTGCTGGCGGCGCACGGCCTGGCGGTGTGGCAGCTGCTGCCGCTGGCTCCCACCGACGGCACCGGCTCCCCCTACAGCTCCCCCAGCGGTTCGGCTCTCAACCCCTGGCTGCTGGATGCCGAGCATCTGGAGCAGGAGGGTTGGCTCGAGCTGGGGGCGGCCCGGGCCCTGCCGGATCCCGGCGCCGGCTGGCTCGATCCCACCGCCCAGAGCGCCCGCAGCCAGGCCCTGGGCCAGGCCCTGGCCCGCGCCTGGAGCCGGCAGCCGCGCGCGCAGCAGCGCGCCTTCCGCCGCTGGCGCCGCCGTCAGGCCTACTGGCTGCGCGATCACAGCCGTTTCATGGTGCTGCGGCGCCTGCAGCAGGGGGCGCCCTGGTGGCAGTGGCCGCAGTCGCTGGCCCAACGCCGGCCCGCCGCCCTGCGGCGTCTCGATCAGCAGCAGGCAGCGCTGCTGCTGGAGGAAGACCTGCTGCAATGGCATCTCGATCGCCAGTGGCAGGACCTGCGCCGCCATGCCGCTGCGGCCGGCGTCCGCCTGTTCGGCGACATGCCCTTCTACGTGGCCCATGACAGCGCTGATGTCTGGAGTCACCCCCAGCTGTTCTCCCTGGCCGATGGCGGCGCCCTGGAGCAGCAGAGCGGCGTGCCGCCCGACTATTTCTCCGCCACCGGGCAGCTCTGGGGTACCCCGGTGTACCGCTGGTGGCGCCACCAGCTCACCGGCTTCCGCTGGTGGCTCGGGCGCCTCAGCCGCCAGCTGCAGCTGTTCGATCTGCTGCGCCTCGATCACTTCCGTGCTCTGGAGGCCTACTGGAGCGTGCCCGGCGGCGATGACACCGCCATGAACGGCGGCTGGCGCCCTTCCCCCGGCACGGCGCTGTTGCGGGCCCTCTGGCTGCAGCAGCTGCTGCGCGGCCATCTGCGCCGTGGCGGCCGTCTGCCGCTGGTGGCCGAGGATCTGGGGGTGATCACGCCGCCGGTGGAGGCTCTGCGCGATCGCTTCCGGCTGCCGGGCATGAAGATCCTGCAGTTCGCTTTCGACGGCAATCCGGAGAACCCCTATCTGCCCGCCAACATCCACGGCAGCGCCTGGGTGGTGTACACCGGCACCCACGACAACGCCACCGCCATCGGTTGGTGGCAGGGGCTGGATGCCGAGACCCGCGAGCGGGTGCAGGCGCAGATCGGCGCCGCGGTGACCGCCCCCGGCTGGCAGCTGCTGGAGCTGGCCCTGGCCACCCCGGCGGAGCTGGCGGTGGTGCCCCTGCAGGATCTGCTCGAACTCGACGACCAGGCCCGTTTCAACACGCCGGGCACCCTGGGCCGCAACTGGTGTTGGCGGCTGGAGCGTCCCGTGGCCGCGCTGGCGGGACCGCTGCAGGGCTATGGCGAACTGGCCCGCAGCCACAGCCGCAGCGCCTGACCCCCGGCGGCCTGCTCCAGCGGGCGCAGCTCCGGGTGTTGCTGCCGCAGCAGCGCCTGGCCCGGCTCCGCCTGCCGCGCGGAGCGGCCGGGATTCGCGGCGCCGGTGCTGCAGTCGCCGCAGCTCAGCGGTGCCACCTGCAGCAGCCCGGCGGCCGCCAGCCGCTGCTGCTGCAGGTTGAGCAGGTGGATCAGCAGCAGCATCAGCAGGCCGTAGAGGGCGCAGCCCTGCCAGCCGTTGAAGAGATCGATCGAGCCTGGGTGAAAGCCCGCCAGTCCCCCCTTGCCGCCCTGGCGGGGCCGAGCCGGCGGGGTGGGGGGCAGCAGCGCCCGCAGCGCTCCGGGTTCCAGCTCCAGCTGTCGCTCGATCAGAGGCAGCATTGTGCGCAGGTAGGTGGCTTCGGGCAGCCGCTCGCGCCAGCCCCGCTCCAGGGCTTCCAGCACGGCGGTGCTGATGCGGGTCTCCATCGCCAGCTGGCGCAGGCTGAGGCCCCGGGCTTCGCGCTGCTGGCGCAGGGCCCGGCCGGCCGCGATCAGGGGATCGAGCGGCGGCTCCCCGGTCGCCGTCGGCAGGTTGCGGCGGCGGCCCCAGGGCCAGAGCGCACGCCGCGTCGACGCTGGGTCGCTGCCCGGTCGGCGGCTCGTGGGTCGCGGAGGGGTGGGGCTGCTCAGGGCCGGGCCGCCAGGCGTTCCCATTCTCGGCGCTCCAGGGGCCGCCAGCGACCCTCCGCCAGATCCCCCAGCGCCAGCGGACCGATCGCCACCCGCCGCAGATCGAGCACGGGATGGCCCAGCAGGGCGGCGGTGCGGCGGATCTGGCGGTTGCGCCCCTCCCCCATCACCAGCTCCAGCAGGCTGCGATCCGCCTGACGGCGCAGCAACCGCAGCTGAACCGGCTGGCTCGGCCCCTCCTCGAGGGGCACGCCCGCCGCCCAGCGCCGCAGCGTTGGCTCCGATGGCACCCCCTCCACCCACACCCGATAGGTCTTGCGGTGGCCGTAGCGGGGATGGGTCAGCCGCAGGGTGAGATCCCCCTGGTTGGTGAGCAGCAGGGCGCCGCGGCTGTCGGCATCGAGCCGGCCCACCGGATGCAGCCCCTGGCCTTGCCGGAGATCCGGCGGCAGCAGGTCGAGCACCGTGGGGCGGCCGCGGGGATCGCTGCAGCTGCTGAGCACCCCCACCGGCTTGTTGAGCAGCAGCAGCAGCGGTGGGGCCGCCGCCTGCAGGGGTTGGCCATCCACCGTGATCCGGTCGCGCCCCGCCTCGGCCCGATCGCCCAGGCCGGCGACGCGGCCATTCACCTGCACCCGGCCCTGGCGTAGCAGCTCCTCGGCGGCCCGGCGGGAGCAGAGGCCAGCGGCGGCCAGCAGTTTCTGCAGCCGTTCAGCGGCCATGGCCCGATGCCTCGACGGCTTTCCGCCCATCTTCGCCAGCGGGGGGCGTTCGCAAAAAGGTGGTAGGTTTGCGAAACGCAAAGGTTTCGTAATCCACGAGCGCCATGCCCTCCCTCCCCGTTGCCGCCGCTGACGGTTCCCATCTGGGTGGTGGCGACCTGGTGCGCAGCTACCTGCGGGACATCGGCCGGGTGCCGCTGCTGACGCACGAGCAGGAGATCACGCTGGGCCGCCAGGTGCAGGAACTGATGGCGCTGGAGGAGCTGGAGCAGGAGCTGACGCTGCGCGCCGGCGGTGAGGCGCCGAGCCGTCAGGCGTGGGCGGAGGCGGCCGGCCTGAGCGAGGTGCAGCTGAAGAAGCGCCTGCAGAGCGGCCGCCGGGCGAAGGAGCGGATGGTGGCGGCGAACCTGCGGCTGGTGGTGAGCGTGGCGAAGAAATACACCAAGCGGAACATGGAGCTGCTGGATCTGATCCAGGAGGGCACGATCGGTCTGGTGCGGGGCGTGGAGAAGTTCGATCCCACCCGCGGCTACAAGTTCTCCACCTACGCCTACTGGTGGATCCGCCAGGGGATCACGCGGGCGATCGCGGAGAAGAGCCGCACGATTCGGCTGCCGATCCACATCACCGAAACGCTGAACAAGCTGAAGAAGGGCCAGCGGGAGCTGAGCCAGACGCTGGGGCGCACGCCGACGGTGACGGAGCTGGCGGAGTTCGTGGAGCTGCCGGAGGAGGAGGTGAAGGAGCTGCTGTGCCGTGCGCGTCAGCCGGTGAGCCTGGAGACGAAGGTGGGTGACGGCGAGGACACGGAGCTGCTGGAGCTGCTGGCGGGCGATGGTGAGCTGCCGAGCGAGCGCCTGGATGGAGAGTGCCTGAAGGGCGACCTGCGGGCGCTGCTGGAT
>CBFHOT010000126.1:0-6284 GCA_965657465.1 Cyanobacteriota bacterium
GCTCTGCCTACGTTGGTTCAAATCCAACCCGGCCCACCTTCCACATGCCCTTGTAGCTCAGCGGTAGAGCACTCCCTTGGTAAGGGAGAGGTCACGAGTTCAAGTCTCGTCAAGGGCTTCATCCGACGGCAGGCACCATGGCCGTCCTCCATCAGACTTGAAGACATCACCTTCAAGGTGATGTCTTTTTTTAATGGCAACGCCTCTTGCAGTCAGGAGCGATCTCGGCCGCGGCCAGCAGCCCCCGGCGCTGACGCCGTCCCCTGCTCTGCCCTGCGGGGATGCCGGAACGCGCCCGGATCCCATCCAGTGCGGCGACACCAGGCGGTGCCACACCGCAACGCGACACCACAACGCAACAAATGCTCTGAGGTCGGGGCACGCCCTCCAGAATTGATCAGTCATCCGCAGGATCACGGATGCCCGAGGAGCCGGCTCCCCGCGAAACGAGCCGAGGCCAGGCTCTGCCGGCCTCGGCAATGGGCCAGCGGGCGACCGGCCTGCGCACGATGGCCGCTCCGCATCTGCGTTGCCTGGTGGTCGATGACCAGCGGCTGCTGCTGGATCTGCTCTGCACGATGCTGAGCGCCATGCCGGGGCTGAGCGTCAGCGGCACCGCCACCAGCTGCGCCGAGGCCCTGGAGCTGGTGACTGAGGATCCGCCGGATCTGCTGCTGCTGGATCTGGCGATGGGCGACGGCAGCGGCCTGGAGGTGGCCACCGCCCTGGCCGAGCGGCATCCGGAGGCGCGGGTGGTGGTGCTCTCGGGTCAGGCGGCCGGGTTCATCTGCCCGCCCCAGCTCCGTGAAACGATCTGCGCCGTGGTCGACAAGACCTCCGCCTTCAACGATCTCACCGCGGTGCTGCAGCGCTGCCTCTGCAGCCGACCGGCGGGCCTGACGCCGCGTCAGCAGCAGATCTATGGCCTGATCGGCCAGGGGATGAGCAACAAGGAGATCGCCCGTCACACCCAGCTGGCCCTGAGCACGGTGGAAACCCACCGCAAGCAGATCGCCCGCAAGCTGGGCGTGAGCGGCGCCGAGCTGGTGCGGCAGGCGGCGCTGCTCGCACCGGCGGCCGAGACGGCCTCCTCTGCAGGGGCCTCCCCGAGGGCCCAATCCCCGGGCGATGCAGGCTCATGCTGAAGCCGAGAGGCGCGATCGGCGGGTGGCCCCAGCGGCTCAGCAATCGCCTGGCCCTGGTGAGCCTGGTGCAGTTGCTGCTCGTGGCCGGCGGCATCGGCGGCCTGAGCTTCAGCCTGGGCCGCCGCAGCGGCCTCGCCCTCAGCGAGAGCTACCGCCAGAACGCCTCCGTGGTGGAACTGAGCAGCCATCTGGACCGGCGGCTGCAGGCCCCACTGCAGATCAACGCCCTCAACCAGCGCTGGCTGCAGCAGCAGCCGGGTCGCCAGCGCGACTTCCGCGCCCTGGGAGAGCGGTTCTGGAGTCAGCTGCAGACCTTCGACGTCGACTACATCAATTTCGGTGCCGTCGATGGCGCCTTCCTGGGGATGGAGCGCGGCCGCGACGGCGCCCTGCAGCTGCATGAGGACAGCGAACGGCAGGGCCGCGGCGTGCTGGCGGTGTACGCCCTCGACCAGCGCGGGCAGCCGAGCCGGCTGCTGGAGCGCATCCCCGGCATGACCGCTCTGCATGAGGAGCCCTGGTACACGGAGACCGCCCGGGCCGGCCGACCGCTGTGGAGCTCGATCTATGCCTGGGAAGACCAACCCGAGGTGTTCTCGATCTCCCACAACGCACCGGTGCGCACCCCGGACGGGCAGCTGCAGGGAGTGGTGGGGGTGGATCTGGTGCTCAGCCAGATGAGCCAGTGGCTGGCCGGCATCTGGCGCCATCAACAGGGCCTCGCCCTGATCGTCGAGCCCGATGGCCGCCTGGTGGCCAGCTCCAGACCGGAGCTCACCCTGCAACGGAAGGGCAAGCAGGTGCGCCGCGCCCACTTGCGCGAGCTGCGGCAGCCCCTGGCCCAGGCGCTGCAGCGGCGCTACTTCGCCAGCGATCGACCCACGGCACCCACGCCGGGCAGCGGTGCCAGCCAGCTCAGCCAGGTGCAGCTGGGGGGCCGCACCCTGCTGCTGGGCGCCACCCCCTGGGGCCAGGAGCAGGGGCTGAACTGGATCCTGCTCACGGCTCTCGATGCCGATGCCGCCAGCACCGCCGCGCAGCGGGCCAGCCTGCTGGGTCTGCTGACGGCGCTGGCGGCACTGGCGCTGGCGGCGGCCCTGAGTCAGCGCCAGATCCGCGGGCTGCTGCAGCCGCTGCGCCAGCTGGAGGGAGCCGCCGACACCGTGCGCCAGCGCCTGCTGGCCCCCGCGGGGCCGACGACCCGCACCGATCTGCAGTTCAGCAGCGGCATCGATGCCGCCGCCGGCTCGGAGCTGCTGGCCCTCGATCGGGCGATCAGCGATCTGGTGGAAGCCACCAACACCGCCAACCAGCGCCTGCAGCAGACCCTGGAGCGGGAGCGACTGCGGGATGCCCAGACCCTGGCCCTGCTCAAGGACAAGCTACGCAGCAGCCTGCAGGCCTCGACCATCGCCCATGAGATCCACCAACCCCTGAGCGTGCTGCTGCTCAACAGCCAACTGCTGCTGAAGAGCAGCGGCCAGCCCACGGGCGCAACGCTGCCCACACCCTGGCGCACGGGCCTGGAGACGATCTGCCGGGAAGCGAACCGGGTGGTGAGCACGATCGAGACGATGCGGGCGCTGCTGCGCAGCGCCGAGACCGATCACCAACGCCTCGATCTGCGCGAGGTGGCCAGCAGCGCACTGCTCTACGCCCGCTCCGGCGGCAGCACCGCACGGGTGCCGATCGACAGCACGGACCTCGATCACAGCCAGCAGCCGGCCTGGATCGATGGCGACGCGGTGCAGATCCAGATCGCCATCGTCAATCTGCTGCGCAACGCCGCCGAAGCACTGCTGCAGGCGGCGATCCCCGAGCCCTGGATCCGCCTGCGGCTGGAACGGCAGGCCGAAGACTGGTGGCTGGAGGTGGCCGACAACGGTCCGGGGCTCGCCGCCAGCATGGAGCAGGCGATCGCCCCACACACCACCAAGGCGCAGGGCAGCGGTCTGGGCTTGTTCGTGGTGCGCACCACGATGGAGAACCACGGCGGCACGCTGGAGATCGACCGCAGCGAATCCGGGGGCGCCTGCCTGCGCCTCTGCTTCCCCGCCCGGAACGCCCCCGGTGGCGACCTACCCAGCACTGGGGATTGATCCGGTCGCCAGGGCCATGCAGATTCTGCATACAGGTGTTCTGCGCGGCTTGCAGGGGGCGATGCCCGACGTTCTGCTCGATGGTCTGCCGGTGATCGATCTGCTGGAGATCACCCCAAGCACCGATGCGGTGGCTCGCTTCACCCAGCGGGATCAGAGCTCGGTGTCGCGCATCTATCGCCAGGTGAGCCTCCGGCTGGGGCTGGGCTTCCGCAAGCGCGCAGACGGCGGTTACCAGGCCCAGACCAACCAGATGCTGCTGGAGCAGCTGCGCTGCGCCTCCCAGACGCTGCGCCTCCAGGCCGATCCCCCCGAGCCGCGCTGGATCCTCTGCGGCGGCGACCATCCCGCCCTCGAGCAGATCGACCCTCAGCCCCTGCCGGCGAGCCTGCATCCCCGGGATTGCGCTGAAGCCAACCTGACCGCGCTGCTGCAGCGCCGGCTGGTGGATCTGGTGCTGCAACTGGCCCCGCCCGCTGACGCCGCTTCGGCCGTGGTGACCGAAGCCAGCCGGCCGCCGGAGCTGCTGCGCCGGCGGCTGGGCAGCGCTCAGGTGCTGTTGCGTCGCGATCTGCACGGCTCACCGGGCCTGACCCGGCTGCTGGCCGATCTGGAATCGCGCCTGCACGCCTGAGGGGCGATCGGGGCCCCACACCCTCGCACCGGCCCCCTGCAAGGAGTGCTCACCGGGATTCGAACGCCCAGGAGCGGCTGGAGCCAGCAGCCCTGCAGCAGCCGGCCTGATCTGGGATGGTTGGGCCAGGCATCCGCCTTCACCAGCCCTGCATCGGTCCATGCCCCTCGCCGTTCCCCTCAGCGCCATGCGCCAACCGGTGGAGGAGGGCCAGACCCGCTCGCTGGCCTGGCGGTGCGAGCAGCTGGGGCGGCTGGAGCGGCTGCTCGATCAGCTGCAGCAGCAGGCCCCCACAGCCCTGGCCGCCGACCTGGGCAAACCGGAGCTGGAGGCCAGCTTCGAACTGCTGGCGGTGCGCGGGGAGCTGAAGCACGCCCGGCGCCATCTGCGCCGCTGGATGGCGCCGCTGCGGCGGCCGGTGGATCTGGGTCTGCTGCCGGCCTCGGCCTGGGTGCAGGCGGAGCCGCTGGGCTGCGTGCTGATCATCGGGCCCTGGAACTACCCGCTGCAGCTCTGCCTGCGCCCCCTGGTCGCCGCGCTGGCCGCCGGCAACACGGCGGTGATCAAGCCGTCGGAGCTGGCCCCCCACAGCGCCACGCTGCTGGCCGAGGCGGTGGCCGACCAGTTCGAGCCCGAGGTGGTGCAGGTGGTGCTCGGGGATGCCAGCACCGCCCAGGCGCTGCTGCGGGAACGCTTCGATCACATCCTGTTCACCGGCGGTGAACGGGTGGGGCGGCTGGTGATGGCGGCCGCCGCCGAGCAGCTCACGCCGGTGACCCTGGAACTGGGGGGCAAGAGCCCGGCGGTGGTGTTGGCCGACGCCGACCTGGAGGTGACGGCACGGCGGCTGGCCTGGGGGCGCAGTCTCAACGCCGGCCAGACCTGCATCGCCCCCGACCATGTGCTGGTGGAGCAACCGCGGCGTGAGGCCCTGGTGGCGGCGATGGCCGCCGCCCTGCAACGGTTCTACGGCGACGATCCGCTGCGCAGCCCTGACCTGGGCACGATCGTCAACGAGCACCACTATCAGCGCCTCAGCCAGCTGCTGGAGCAGGCGCGGCAGCGGGGTCAGGTGCTGCATGGAGGCCGCTGCGACGCCGAGCGACGCCGCATCGAACCCACCCTGCTGGCCGTGGAGGACGAGGACGACCCGCTGATGCGGGAGGAGCTGTTCGGCCCCCTGCTGCCGGTGCTGGCGGTGCCTGATCTGACAGCCGCCATCCGCTCGATCCGGCGCCGCCCACGGCCACTGGCCATCTATCTGTTCAGCACCAGCCGAGCAGCGGCGGCGGAGCTGCAGCGCTGCACCAGCTCCGGATCCCTGGTGATCAACGATGTGGTGATCCAGGGCATGTCCTGCGACCTGCCCTTCGGCGGGGTGGGAGCCAGCGGGTTCGGGCGTTATCACGGCCAGGCCGGCTTCCTGCGCTTTTCCAATGAGCGCAGCCTGCTGCGCCGGGGATTCCGCTTCGATCTGCCGCTGCGCTACCCCCCCTACGCCGGCAAGCTGCCGCTGCTGCAGCGCCTGCTGGGCTGAAGCCGAGCGGCGCGGGCGGCAACGGGGTTCCACAGCAATGCGTGGCAGACCCTGGAAGGGCCGGGTCATCACTCCTATGGTTCGCCCAGCATTCCGAGGCTCCGATGCGCCGCACCCTTGCAGCCCTGGCCATGGCGATGGCCCTGCCGCTGCCGGGCCTGCTGTCCCCGGCCGCCATGGCCCAGCAGGTGGTTGTCGTGCGTTCGGGTGAGACCCTCTCGGAGATCGCCGAGCGCCACGGCGTCAGCCTCTCGCGGCTGCTGCAGGCCAACGGCATCAGCGATCCCAACTTGGTGGTGGCCGGCCAGCGCCTCACCATCCCCGGCAGTGGCGGGGGAGGCTCGGGCCGTAGTGGTGGCAGCGGCCGCGGCGGTTCGGTGACCGTGCAACCCGGTGAAACCCTCTCGGAGATCGCCGATCGCAACGGCATCAGCCTCTCCCGCCTGCTCCAGGCCAACGGCATCAGCAACCCGGATCTGGTGGTCGCCGGCCAGCGCCTCACCATCCCCGGCAGCGGCGGCGGCAGCTCCAGCCGCAGTGGTGGCGGCAGCAGCGCCCGACCCCAGCCCACAGCGCCCTACACCGTGCAGGACGGCGAGACCCTCTCGGAGATCGCCGATCGCTTCAACACCAGCACCGAGCGGCTGATTCAGCTCAACGGGCTGCAGGACCCCAATCTGGTGATGAGCGGCACGCGGCTGCGCATTCCGATGCGCCCCAGGCCAGCCACCGCCAGCCAACCGGCCGTGAACCGCAAGGCCACGGAGCACGTGGTGCAGGCGGGCGACAGCCTGTCGGTGATCGCCGCGCGCTACGGCATGAGCACCGAGCAGCTGGTGGCGATCAACCGTCTCAGTGATCCGGATCAC
>CBFHOT010000127.1:0-6124 GCA_965657465.1 Cyanobacteriota bacterium
CATCGGCGGGAGCGTGCCCTACGGCTACCGGAAGGTGCGCGAGCGCCACGGGAACAACGGCCGCGTGCGCCTGGAGCCGGTGCCCGACGAGCAGCGCGTGATCCGCACGATCCAGCGCCTGTCTGACCGCGGCCTGGGGCACCAGAAGATCGCGACCCAGGTGCGCTCGCTCCACGCCAACGCCCGGGACATGAACCGCCACAAGGTGCGCCGGATCCTCGAGCGCAAGGAGCAGGGCTTGCATTACGAGCACGTTTGATATGGGCTATACTCCGGGGACCACGCCCGGAGGCCGCCATGAGCGAGATTGAGTACAGCATCAAGAAGATCGAGGCCATGCTGGCTCAGGATTACATGACCACGCCCGTGCGTGAGATCCTGACCGACGTCCTCGCCAACCTTAAGCTCGCCGCTGCGCAGCACGGCGGCTAGCCATGTCCTTCCAGGAAGGCTGGGGCAGGGGCACCTGGGGTTTAGGATCCTGGGGCACGCCCCTGTACGTCAACGTCGACCTGACGGGGATCGCCAGCACCGTCGGCCTGGGAGATCCGATCGTCGACGCCGGCGCCGTGGTGCAGGTCACCTCGGTCGGCGCTGCCACGTCCGAGCTCGGCACCCTGGCCTTCAACGCGAAGGCCTTTGTCTACCCCAATGGTTTTGGCATAACCTCCGCCCAGGGGACCGCGATTGCCCGCGCGGGGGCGGACGTCATCGTCTCGGGTTTCCAGATGGACAGCGCGTTTTCCGGGGTCGAGGTCATCGCTACAGCGGTGGTCATCCCCACCGGCATCGGCTGCGAGCTCGGTGGCTATGCCGGCGATGCCCTGCCGGCGGCGCGGCTGCTGGCGGCGGCCAGCGATTGCCTGATCACCCATCCCAACGTGATGAACGGTGCCTCGCTCTACTGGAGCGATCGCCGCATCCACTACGTGGAGGGCGCAGCCCTGGATCGCTTTGCGGCTGGAGAGCTGGCCCTGCGCCCGGTGCGGCGCCAGCGGGTGGGGCTGTTGCTGGATGCCGGCATCGAGCCGGAGCTGCGTCAGCGCCATCTGCAGGTGGCCGATGGCTGTCGCGCCAGCCTGGGGCTGGACATCGGCCCGGTGATCGATACCGATGTTCCCCTGGAGGTGACCCTCGAGCTCGGCCCCAGCGGCGCCAGCTGGGGCCGCCTGGGGCGCCCCGATGCCCTGCTGCGGGCCGGCGAAGCCCTGCAGCGGGCGGGGGCCACCGCCATCGCCGTGGTCGCCCGCTTCCCGGAGGATCCCGAGAGTGAGGCGCTGGCCGCCTACCGCGGTGGCTCCGGTGTGGATGTGCTCGCGGGGGCGGAGGCGGTGATCAGCCATCTGCTCACCGATCACCTCGGCCTGCCCTGCGCTCACGCCCCGGCCCTGGGCGTGCTGCCCCTCAATCCAGACCTCGATCCGCGGGCAGCCGGTGAGGAGCTCGGCTTCACCTTCCTGGCCTGTGTGCTGGTGGGCCTCAGCCGGGCGCCGGATCTGCTGCCGGCAGCGGCGTTGGGCGATCTGCTGCGCGCGCAGGATCTGGGGGCGGTGGTGGCCCCGGCCGACGCCCTTGGTGGCGCCGCCGTGCTGGCCTGCGCCGAGCGCGGGGTGCCGCTGATCGCCGTGCACAACCCCTGCGTGCTGCAGGTGAATGCGGCGGCGCTGGGGCTGGAGGTGCTGCCGGCCCGCAGCTACAGCGAGGCGGCCGGACTGGTGCTCGCCCTGCGCGAGGGCATCGCCCCGGCGGCGCTGGTGCGGCCCCTGCCGGCGTTGGCCGCGGTCTCCAGGGCGGGTGGCTGAGCTGAACCGGCGGTTGGCTTGTGCCGGCATGTTTAATGGCTCAGCCTGACGCCTGGCTGTATCGGTGCACGGAATGGCCGTGGCAATCCTGAGGCTGTTCCCGCATCGCCTCCGCCATGGCCTCCCACCTCGCCACCGGCTTTGTTAACGCCCCGGATCCTGCCGGTGCTGCTACTGCCTGTGCGGCCACCGCGCCTGATGCCGCCGCCAGCACCACCTGCCCGCCGGCCAGCCCGGCTCTGGCGGATCTCCCCTGGGCCCAGACGCGCACGCTGCTGCTGCAGCTGCGCCAGGAGTTGCAGCAGCGCGGCTACGGCGGCCTGGCGGCGCTCAACCTGGAGCTCTGGGTGCGTCACTACCTGCGCTGTCTGCTGCCGGGCCCCGAGCGCCGGTTGCAGCCGGCGGAGATCGATCCGTACCTCGATCACCTGCGCTGCAGCCATGGCGCCACGGCGGTGCAACTGGCGGAGGCCCGGCTGGCCCTGGCGCTGCTGCACGGCGCCGTGCTCGAGCAGACCCTCTGAGCGGCGTGCGCTGTGGGCAGACCAGGGCCCCGGCTGGGCCTGTGGTCCTCAGGCCCGGTGATACGGCCCGCCCTGCAGGATCGTCTGGGCCCGGTAAAGCTGCTCAAGCAGCAGCAGCCGCGCCAGTTCGTGGGGGAAGGTGAGCGGCGAGAGGCTGAGCAGCCAGCTGGCCCGCTGCTTGAGGGCGGCGGTGAGGCCATCGGCGCCGCCGATCACGAAGGCCAGGCGTCCGGAGCCCGAATCGCGCAGCCGCTCGGCCAGCTGCACCGATCCCAGACACCGCCCCTCCTCGCTCAGGGCCACCAGCTGCTCATCGCTGCGCAGCTCCGCCAGGATCGCCGCCGCCTCCCGCTCCGGCGTGCCGTCGCGCAGTTCCACCACACTCAGCCCCGGCAGCCGCTTCTGGTAGGTGGCCAGACCCTCCTTCACCCAGCTCTTGCGCACCTTGCCCACCGCCAGGATGCGGATGCGACCGGGGTTGAGCATCCCGTCCTCAGCGCAGGCAGGCCATCGGGTGGCGCGGGGCCACCCCCAGGGCCTTGGCCACCCCCGGATGGCACACCGCCCCGGCCACCGTATTCAGCCCCGACAGCAGCTCCGGCCGCTCCGTCACCGCTTCGGTGAGTCCACGGCCCGCCATGCCGAGGATGTAAGGCAGCGTCACGCTTACCAGGGCTTCGGTGGAGGTGAAGGGCACCGCCCCGGGCATGTTGCCCACGGCGTAGTGCTGCACCCCGTGGATGGTCACGGTGGGGTCGGTGTGGGTGGTTTCGCGGCTGGTGGCGATGCAGCCGCCCTGGTCGATCGCCACATCAACGATCACCGAGCCCGGCTTCATCTGCTGCACCAGCTCCTCCTCCACCAGCGTCGGCGCCCGCCCGCCGGGGGTGAGCACCGCACCGATCACCAGATCCGCGGCCGGCACCAGCCGCTCGATCAGGCTGCGGCTGCTCACCAGGCTCACCAGCCGGCCGCGGCGGTCGGCCTCCAGCTGGCGCAGCCGCTGGGGGGAGCGATCGAGCAGGAACACCTCGGCATCCATGGCGGCGGCGATGCGGGCTGCGTTCCAGCCGACGCTGCCGGCCCCCAGCACCACCACCCGGGCCGGTCGCACGCCGGTGCAACCGCCCATCAGGATGCCGCGGCCGCCGTGGGGCTGCTCCAGCAGGTGGGCGCCCACCTGCGCCGCTAGCCGGCCGGCGATCTCGCTCATCGGCGCCAGCAGCGGCAGGCTGCGGTCTTCCAGCTGCACGGTTTCGTAGGCCACGGCGGTGCTGCCGGCCTCGAGCAGGGCCCGCCCCACCTCCGGATAGGCCGCCAGGTGCAGGTAGGTGAACAGCACCAGATCGGGCCGCAGGAAGCCGAACTCCTCGGCCTGGGGCTCCTTCACCTTCACCACCAGGTGGGCGCCCCAGGCCTCCTCGCGGCTCACCAGCCGGGCGCCGGCCGCGGCGAAGTCGTCGTCGGCGATGCCGGCTCCCAGCCCGGCGCCGCTCTCCACCCGCACCTCGATGCCCTGGCTCGCCAGCTCCCGGGCCCCGTCGGGGGTGAGGGCCACGCGCCGCTCATCCCGTTTGATCTCGCGGGGCACCCCCACGCTCGCCATCGGTGCGCTGAGGGTGTGCGGGGCGGCCATTGAGATCGCGGTGTCGCCCCCCAAGCCTGGCTCAGGCGGCGGCGATCGGCATACGCCAGCCGCTACCGAACGAGCGTCCGCTCACCTTCAGCACCGGCGGGGCCTGGCGGCGCTTGAACTCGGCCCGGCGCAGCAGGCCCATCACCCGCTCGGCCACCGCCCGATCCGCCCCCTGCCGCACCAGCTCCTCCGGGCTGCGGCGCTGCTCCACCAGGGCCTGCAGCAGCGGATCGAGCACGGCGTAATCGGGCAGCGAATCGCTGTCCCGCTGGTCCGGGCGCAGCTCGGCGCTGGGGGGCTTCAGCCGGATCGCCTCTCCCACCAGCGGGCCGCTCGGCGGTAGGCCCAGCTCCCGGCGGCAGGCGGCGGCGCTGGCGCTGTCGATCCAGGCGCAGAGCTCGAACACCCGGCTCTTGTAGACATCGCCGATCACGGCCAGGCCACCGTTCATGTCGCCGTAGAGGGTGCAGTAGCCCACCGCCAGCTCCGATTTGTTGCCGGTGGAGAGCAGCAGCTGCCCCTGCTGGTTGGCCATCGCCATCAGCAGCGTGCCGCGGATGCGCGATTGCAGGTTCTCCGCCGCCAGGCCGCTGGGCGGCTGCCCCAGGGCCGGTGTCAGGGCGTCATCGAAGCCGGCCATCAGCGCGGCGATCGGCACGGTGTGGGTGGCGAGGCCCAGGCGGCCGGCGAGGGCGGTCGCATCGTCGATCGATCCGGCCGAACTCCAGGGGGAGGGCATCAGCAGCGCCTGCACCGCCTCCGGCCCCAGGGCGGCGGCGGCGATCACCGCCACCAGGGCTGAATCGATGCCGCCGCTGAGGCCGAGCAGGGCGCGGCGGAAGCCGCACTTGGCGGCGTAGTCGCGCACCCCCAGCACCAGGGCCCGCAGCAGCTGCTCCAGCTCCGCGGGCGGCGCCTGCTGCTCGTCTCCGCTCTGCAGGGGGATCGCTGCTGGATCGCCGCTGGGTGCCTGGTCTGGCAGCGGGAGAACGCCGGCATCCCAGAGCCCCACGGCGCTGCGGCTGCAGGGCAGCCGGCAGACCACCGCCGGAGCCGGCGTCATGGCCGTCGCCGCACGCTGGAGGCCTGTGCCTTCGAGGCCCGCCGCCGAGGGGATGACGCCCGGGCGGATCACAAAGCTGGCCCCGTCGAACACCAGCTCGTCGTTGCCGCCCACCTGGTTCACGTACACCACCGGGCAGCCCAGCCGCGTTGCCGCCCGGCCCGCCAGCTGTTGCCGCAGGGCCAGCTTGCCCAGGCCGTAGGGCGAGGCCGAGAGGTTGAGCAGCAGATCCAGCTGCAGCTGCTGCAGCTGGCCGATCGGATCCGGCCCCTCCAACCGCTGCTCCAGCAGCTCCTCCTCCACCCAGAGGTCTTCGCAGATGGTGAGGCCCAGCCGCCAGCGCCGCCCGCCGCGCTCCAGCTCCAGCACCGGCGAGGCTTCCGCTGCCGGCCGGAAATAGCGCCGTTCATCGAACACGTCGTAGCTCGGCAGCAGCTGCTTGCGGGCCACCACCCGCCAGTGGCCCCCTTCCACCAGCGCCACGGCGTTGTGCAGCTCGGGGTGGCGCCGGTCGGGGCAGGGTTCTGCCAGGCCCACCAGCACCGCCAGCTGCGGTGCCTGGGCGGCCAGATCGCTCGCCAGCTGATCGAGGGCCTGCTGCTGCTCGGCCAGCCGCGCCGGCAGCAGCAGCAGATCCCGCGGCGGATAGCCCCACAGCGACAGCTCTGGGGTGACCACCAGATCGGCCGAGGCGGCAGCCGCCTCCAGGCAGGCTGCCAGGATCCGCCGGCCGTTGCCGCTCAGATCGCCCACCACCGGGTTGAACTGGGCCAGGGCTAGGCGCATCGGGGCTCGGCGTGGGATCGCTGGTTCGGAATCGGTGGTGGGCGGCGGGCGCCTCTGGAGTGCTGTGCCGCCGCTCGGCTGCTCAGCGGAGCTGTGGTCGCGCTGAGTCGGGGCTCAGGAGGCCAGAGGGCTCAGGAGGGTCCGGCGACGCCGTAGAGATTGTGCTCCAGCAGCACCGGCCACACCGCTGCCGGCACCTGCTGCGGCTCGGGGCCCCGCCGCACCTCCGAGCTGGCGCTGGCCGGGATCTGCAGCGGCAGCAGCTCCAGCCGCGCCCCCAGCTGCCGCAGCCGCGCCAGCGCCGGCTCCTGGG
>CBFHOT010000128.1:0-6114 GCA_965657465.1 Cyanobacteriota bacterium
CAGCTGCCCCGGCGGCACGCCACCGGCGGGCAGCACCGCCGCCAGACCGCCCACCAGCAGCGCCAGCCCCAGCAGCAGCGGCAGGCTGCGGCGCCACAGGCGCCAGGGCAGGCCGCTGGCCACCGTGATCAGCAGCAGCAGCGCCACCAGGGCCAGACGCCAGAGCGGACTGGCCAGGATCGGCGTCACCAGAAAGGCCACCGTCCAGGCGAGCTTGCAGCGCGGATCGAGGCGCCGCAGCCAGCTCGCCGCCCCAGAGGCGCCGGCGCGACCCTCGTCGGGGGTTTCGGCCACGAACTGGCCGATCGGCAGCTGGCGCAGGAAATCCACTCAGGGCGCGGGGCGGCGCGGCAGGCGCTCAGGCTGACAGGTGAGCCGCACGAGCGCGCCGGCGCGGGGTCAGGTCAGCGGCCGCGGCTCTGCTGACGGGCCAGATCGCGCTCGGCATCCCGCTGCTGCTTGCCCCGCCAGAACAGCTTGATCGGCGTGCCCTCGAAGCCCAGGCCCTCGCGGATCTGGCGCTCCACGTAGCGGCGGTAGGTGTCGCCGAACAGCTTGGGATCGTTCACGAACAGGGTGAAGCTGGGCGGCCGGGTGGCCACCTGGGTGCCGTAGTAGAGGCGGCCCTGGCGGCCGCCGCGGCTGGTGGGCGGCGTGCGCCAGCTGAGGGCCTCGGTGAGCACCTCATTCACCACCGAGGTGCTGACGCGGCGGCGGTGCTGCTCCACCGCCAGCAACGCCAGGGCGAAGATGCTCTGCACCCGCTGGCCGGTGAGGGCCGAGGTGAACAGCATCGGCGCCCAGTCGAGGAAATAGAGCTTGGCGCGCAGCTCCTTCTCCATCGCCGGCATCGTGTGGGAGTCCTTCTCGATCGCGTCCCACTTGTTCACCACCACCACGCAGGCGCGGCCGTCCTCTTCGATGCGGCCGGCGAGGCGCTGATCCTGCTCGGTGACGCCATCGAGGGCATCGATCACCAGCACACACACATCCGAGCGCTCGATCGCCTTGAAGCTGCGGTTGATCCCGAAGAACTCGGGGCCGTAGTTCACCGAGCGCTTGCGGCGGATGCCGGCGGTATCGAGGATCTTCCAGGTGTGGTTCTCGCGCTCCACCGTGGTATCGATCGTGTCGCGGGTGGTGCCGCGGATCGGGCTGACGATCGCCCGCTGCTCGCCGCAGATGGCATTGAGCAGGCTGGATTTGCCCACGTTGGGCCGGCCGATGATCGCCATCTGGATCGGCTCCTCGGCCCCCTCCTCACTGGTGGGGGGCAGAAAGCTGATCACCTGATCGAGCAGATCACCGGTGCCGGCACCGTGAATCGCCGAGATCGGGTGGGGTTCCCCCAGACCCAGCCCCCAGAACTCCGCCGCCATCGCCAGGCCGGCCTCGGGCGACTCGCACTTGTTCACCGCCAGCAGCACCGGCACGTTGTGGCCGCGCAGCCAGGTGGCGATCGCCTCATCAGCGGCCGTGCAGCCCTGCTGGCCGTCCACGATCACCAAGGCCACCGAGGCCTCAGCCAGGGCCAGATTGGCCTGCTCGCGGATCTCGGGCAGGAATTCACTGTCGTCGTCGAACACCAGGCCGCCGGTGTCGACCACACGGAAGCTGCGATCAGCCCAGTAGCCCTCCTGATAGGTGCGATCGCGAGTCACGCCGGGCTCGTCGTGCACGATCGCCTCGCGGCTGCGGCACAGACGGTTGACCAGGGTGGATTTGCCCACATTGGGGCGGCCGATGATGGCGACGACCGGTAAGGCCAAGTGAGGTATCGCAACAAACTGTCGTTCCTTGACCCTACGCCCTGCCCGCCTGAGCGGCCACGACGGCTTCAGCGGATCGGCAGATCGCCCGGGTGACCGGCCACCGGATCGGCCGGCTGCTCGCGCAGCTCCGGCAGCGGGCCGCTCTCCGGCAGGGGTTCACCGCGCTGGGCCAGGTGGGCCAGCAGCCAGTTCACCGCCGTGGCCCGGCGGGTGCGGCGCGGGTAGAGCTCGCCGATGCGGTAGCCGGCAAAGCCCAGCTGCTCCTTGAGCAGCTGCTTGTGCTCCTTGGGAATCAAGCGGGTGAGCGCCACCGACGGCGGCCGCTCGGCGATGAACTGCGGTTCGATCGGAAAGGACTCCCGCCAGCTGGCTTCTGTAGCCGGGCCCGCGCTCCAGCTGCCGGAGCCATCGGGCTCATAGCCCAGGCGCGGCCAGATCAGTTCACACACGAAGCGATCGCTGGTGCGGTCGGCCAGCACCGCCTCCAGCAGCGCCCGGCTCAGGGGGTAGGGCACGGGAGCGGTGGCGGCTTCGGCAGGAGGCATCGGCCTGGAGTCCGAGAATCGGATCACCATGATCACGCCTGCCATTTCCACCGCCCCCCTGCAGCTGAGCGGTCGCGGCACCGCCCGCAGCCTGCGCTGCCGCGTGCTGCAGTCGCCCCTGGCGGGGGTGAGCGATCGCATCTTCCGCAGCCTGGTACGGCGCTGGGCCCCCGATGCGCTGCTGTTCACCGAGATGGTGAATGCCACCAGCCTGGAGCTGGGCCACGGCCTGATCAAGGTGGAGGAGCTGGCCAGCGAGGCCGGCCCGATCGGGGTGCAGCTGTTTGACCACCGGCCCGCCGCCATGGCCGATGCCGCCCGACGCGCCGAGGCGGCCGGCGCCTTCCTGATCGATATCAACATGGGCTGCCCGGTGAAGAAGATCGCCAGGAAGGGCGGCGGCAGCGGCCTGATCCGCGAGCCGGAGCTGGCGGCGCGGATCGTGGACAGCGTGGCCGCGGCGGTGGCGATCCCGGTCACGGTGAAAACGCGCCTGGGCTGGTGCGGCAGCGATGCCGAGCCGGTGCGCTGGTGCCAGCAGCTGGAGGCCGCCGGCGCCCAGCTGCTCACCCTGCACGGCCGCACCCGCGAGCAGGGCTTCAAGGGCCAGGCCGACTGGGGCGCCATCGCCGCCGTGAAGCAGGCCCTCCGCATCCCGGTGATCGCCAACGGCGATGTGAACAGCGCCGCCGATGCCCTGCGCTGCCTCGAGCACACCGGCGCCGATGGCGTGATGGTGGGCCGGGGCACCATGGGCAACCCCTGGCTGGTGGGTCAGATCGATGCCGCCCTCAGCGGCCGGCCGATCCCGCCCAGCCCCGGCGCCGCCGAACGGCTGGCGATCGCCCGCGAGCAGCTGCTGGCCTTGGTGGCCGCCCGGGGCGATCACGGCCTGCTGATCGCCCGCAAACACATGGGCTGGACCTGCACCGGCTTTGCCGGTGCGCCGCAGCTGCGCCACGCCCTGATGCGCGCCCCCACCCCGGCAGAGGCCCTAGCGTTGCTTGACACCGCCGCAGCCAGCCTGGGATGACTGCGGAGCTCTGGCTCCCCTGGCTGCTGCTGATCTGGCCCCTGTGGCTGAGCCGCCGGCCGGAGGCGCGTTGTCCGATTTGGATGCGGCGCAGCCTGCTGCTGCTGCTCACCGCGCTCACCGCTCGCTATTTGCATTGGCGGGTCACGGCCTGCCTCGCCCTCGACACACCCCTGACCGCAGGGCCAGCGCCGCCCCAGCTTGAGCAGGGCCAGCACCATGCCGGCCGCCGCCGCCTGCTCCAGCAGGGCCGCCAACTCCGACGGATCGTCAGGGGTGGGGCGGATCAGCAGCGGCTCCTGCTGCAACGCCAGCGGCCAGACCAGCCCCTGGCCGCTGGCCGCCGCCGCAGCTGCCGCCACCGCCGTGATGCCCGGAATCACCCGCACCGCGCACTGGGGATGACGCTCCGCCAGGGCCAGCAGGGCATAGGAGCAGCTGGCGTAGAGCGAGGCATCGCCCTCGCAGAGCAGCACCACCGGCCGGCCGGCAGCCACCTCGGCCGCCAGGGCATCGGCGGCCGCCCGCCAGGCGATCTGGCGCGGCTCGGCCTCCTCCACCATCGGAAACAGCAACGGCAACCGGCGCTGCTCCGGCCGGATCCAGGGAGCGGCGATGCGGGCGGCCATGCCCTCCGCCTCCGGCCTCGCCACCGGATAAGCCACCACCGCCGCCGCCGCGATGGCGCGCAGGGCCGCCAGCGTGAGCAACTCGGGATCGCCGGGGCCCACACCCACCATGGTGATCCGAGGCGCCGCAGGGGCGGCAGCGGCCTGCTGCGCCAGCAGCTGCAGCAGCGGGGCCGATGGCATGGGGCAGGGCGGCAGGGGCAGTGTTCTAACCGGTGGAGCGATGGGCATCAGCTGGCATCGCCGCCCAGCCCCCGAGCGCTCTCCCTAGCCTGACGCCACGAACTGCCCCGATGACCGATGAGCCTGCTGGCGATCTACCGCCACCAGCCGCGGGCTGAGCACGCCCAGCAGGTGGCGCGACACCGGCCCCATCCCCTGCCGGAGCTGGTGGCCAGCGATGCGATGGTGATCGCCCGTGAGCTGGCCCTGCGCGGCATCGGCTTCCAGCGCTGGCCGGCCCGGCAGACGCTGCCGGATGGCGCCAGCGAGGCGGAGATCCTGGATGCCTACGCCGCTGAGGTGCAGCGGGTGCAGGAGGGGGGTGCCTACCCCACCGTGGACGCCATCCGCCTCAGCCCCGACCATCCCGATCGGGAGGCGCTGCGCAGCAAGTTCCTGGCGGAGCACACCCACAGCGAGGACGAGGTGCGCTTCTTCGTGGAAGGCCGGGGGCTGTTCTGCCTGCACATCAACGAGGAAGTGCTGCAGGTGCTCTGCGAGGCCGGCGACTGGATCGCCGTGCCGGCGGGCACCCGCCACTGGTTCGACATGGGGCCGGAACCGCAGTTCTGCGCCCTGCGCTTCTTCAACAACCCGGAGGGCTGGGTGGCGCAGTTCAGCGGCGATCCGATCGCCAGCCACTACCCCCTGCTCGACGAACTGCTGGCCACCGCCTGATCAGGCGGCGTGCAGCCCGGGCGAATGCATGCGCAGCTGGTCGGCGGGCGGCAGCGCGCCCGCCAGGCAATCCGCCTCCAGGGCCGCCAGCTCCTGCAGGCGGGCGTTGGTGACCTCCCGGCCGAAGCGCTCCTCGCAGAGCACCCAGTAGAGCCCGAAGTGGCGGGCTTCGCTGGCCAGCAGACCGCCGTAGAGATCAGCCAGCTCGCCATCGGTGGCGTTGTGAGCCAGCAGGGCCATGCGCTCATGGCTGCGGGCCTCGATCAGGCCGGCCACCAGGAAGGCATCCAGCATCCGCTGCGGCTCGGCCCGCCGCACCGCCGCGCTCAGGCGGGCGCCGTAGGCGGGTGCCGGCAGCGGCCGCAAGGCGATGCCGCGGCGCCGCAACAGCTGCAGCAGCAGCTCAAAGTGCTCCAGCTCCTCGCGGGCCAGGGGGCTGAGGGCCTCCGCCAGGGCGGCATCGCCGGGGTAGCGGAACATCAGCTGCAGCGCCACGCCGGCCGCCTTGCGCTCGCAATGGGCATGGTCGATCAGCAGCAGATCCGGGCGCGCCAGGGCCTGCTCCAGCCAGCCGCTGCTGCTGGGGGCCGCCAACCAGCGGATGCGGGCGGCGCTGGCTTCGGGGGCCAGGGGCTCAGCGGCATTGGCCGCGGGGGCTGCGGCACGGGCCGCCGGTGCTGCGCTCACTGCTGAAACCTCGAGAAATGTCAGGCCCCGGGGGCCTGCAGATGGGCGAGCAGCCCATCCAGGGCTAGACCGTAGCTACCGGCACCGAAGCCGCAGATCACCCCCAGCGCCCGATCGGCCAGATAGGAGTGATGGCGGAAGGGTTCGCGGGCATGCACATTGCTCAGGTGCAGCTCCACATACGGAATGGCCACCGCCAGCAGGGCATCGCGGATGGCGATCGACGTGTGGGTGTAGGCACCGGCGTTGATCAGGATTCCCGCCACACTGCCGCGGGCCTGATGAATGCGGTCCACCAGCGCCCCCTCGTGGTTGCTCTGGAAGCAGTCGAGGCGGACGCCACGCTCAGCGGCCCGCTGCACCAGCTGCGCCTCGATCTGCTCCAGGGTGGCGGCGCCATAGAGCCCCGGCTCACGGCTGCCCAGCAGGTTGAGGTTGGGGCCGTTGAGGAGCAGGAGCTGCATGGCGGAAGCGGCAGAACACGGGCTGGAACCCAGCCAAGCAGGGAAGGCGGACCCACCGGCTGGTAAGTTCTTGGGGTGTGGTTC
>CBFHOT010000129.1:0-5941 GCA_965657465.1 Cyanobacteriota bacterium
GGCTGGCAGCCGCCATGGCCGCGGCCCCCGCCACCGACTCCGGCGAGGGGGGCACCAGCACCAGGGTGCGATCGGCGCGGGGCACCGGCCCGGTGCTGTCCGGCATCGACAGCGCCTGGAAGGCGGTGAGGGCCGCCGCCGCCGAGCCATAGCGCTCCGCCGGCTCGCGGCTCAGCAACCGGGCCAGGGCGGCCTGCAACCGCGGCAGCTCCGCCAGGCTCAGCGGCCAGCGCCAGGCCAGGCTGGTCGGATCGAGCAGCTGCGCCGGCGCATCACCGCTGAGGAGCACCAGGGCGGTCACCCCCAGGGCATGCAGATCCATCCAGGGCTCAGGCCGGCCGCTGCGGGCGAGTTCCGGCGGGGCAAAGCCCGGCGTCACCGCCGCCTGATCGGCCACCAGGCCGTAGTCGAGCAGCACCGGCAGGCCGTCGCTGTCGCGGCGCAGCAGGTTGGCGGGACAGAGATCGCCATGCACCAGCTCCTGGCCGTGCAGCACCGCCAGGGCAGGCAGCAGCTGGCGCAGCAGCAGCAGCACCTCACCGGGACCGAACACCATCTGGCGCTCGCCGCGGGCCTCCACCAGCTCCTGATAGGTGCGGCCGGCCTGCCATTCCCGCACCAGCCAGAGGCAGCCGTCCTGATCGATGGCGGCCCCGAGCCGCGGCACCTGGGGATGCAGCACCCCCTGCAGGCGCCCCCAGAGCTCCCGAGCGCGGGCCTGATCGATCGCCGGCCCGAGCTGCCGCACCACCACCGGCGCCTCGGCCGCCAGCCGGTCGCTGCCGCGCCAGAGGGTGCCCTGGGGGCCGCGGGTCAGGCACTGCTCAAGGCGATAGCGCTCCCCGATCAGCTGGCCGATCTGGCCAGCGGGCATGGACGCGGGATCGGGTGGCATCAGCCGGCGAGGACTGGATGGCGCTCAGGTTGCCTCAGGCCCTTGCCGTTGAGCCAGTCCCGGTCGTAGAGCCGCGACCGATAGCGATCGCCGCTGTCGCAGAGCACGGTGACGATCGTGTGGCCCGGCCCCATGCGGCGGGCGGTCTCCACCGCCGCGGCCACGTTGATGCCCACCGATCCGCCGAGGAACAGACCCTCCTGCCAGAGCAGCTGGTAGATCGTCTCCAGGGCCGCCTGATCGTCGACGCGCACGGCATCGTCGATCGGTGCTCCCTCCAGGTTGGCGGTGACGCGGCTGTTGCCGATGCCCTCGGTCACCGAGCTGCCCTCGCTGCTGAGGCCGGCGCCGGTGGCCCAGCTGTAGAGGGCGCTGCCGTGGGGATCAGCCAGCACGCAGCGCACCGCCGGGTTCTGCTCCTTCAGGTAGAGGGCCACACCGGCGTAGGTGCCGCCGGTGCCGGTGGCCGCCACCCAGGCATCCACCTGACCGTCGGTCTGCTGCCAGATCTCCGGGCCGGTGGAGGTGTAGTGAGCGCGGCGGTTGGCCAGGTTGTCGAACTGATTGGCCCACACGGCGCCGGGGGTCTCCTCGGCGATGCGGCCGGAGAGCTTCACGTAGTTATTGGGGTCGCGGTAGGGCACCGCCGGCACCGTGCGCACCTCGGCGCCGAGGCTGCGCAGCAGGCCGATCTTCTCGGCCGACTGGGTGTCGGGGATCACGATCAGGGCCTTGTAACCGCGCGCATTGCAGAGGTGGGTGAGACCGATGCCGGTGTTGCCGGCGGTGCCCTCCACCACGATGCCGCCGGGCTGGAGCAACCCCTGCGCCTCGGCGTCGAGCAGGATCCCCAGGGCAGCGCGGTCCTTGACGGAGCCCCCGGGATTCATGAACTCGGCCTTGCCGAGGATCGTGCAACCGGTGAGCGCGCTGAGGGCCTCGAGCCGGATCAGCGGCGTGTGGCCCACCGCGCCGACGAAGCCACGCGTGATGCCCGCCGCCTTGATGCTGCCCATGCCCTCCATGCCCTCGCCGTGACGTGGCCGGATCGTAGGCAAGCTTCCTAGGGTCGGGTCTGAGCAGCCGTGCGTGATGAGCCAGGGCCTGATCGACTCCGCCCGGCCGTCGGCCCGGCCATCCGCTCAGCCATCCCCTCCGCCAGCAACGACCGCCACGCCCCCGGATCAGGGCTCCTCGGGCATCGACCCTGCTGCTCTGATCGCCCGGCTGCTGGCGGTGCGGCGTCACAGCCTGGAGCTGGTGGCCCCCCTGCAGCCCGATGACCTCTGCCTGCAGGGCATGGCCGACGCCAGCCCGCCCAAATGGCACCTGGGGCACACCACCTGGTTCTTTGAGCAGTTCGTGCTGCAGCCGCTGATCGCCAGCGACGGGGCGGTCGCCGCAGCACTGGCCCATGCGCCGGCGCCCGCGGGCTGGAGCTTTCTGTTCAACAGCTATTACGACGCGGTGGGGGAGCGCCACCCGCGGCCCCAGCGGGGTCTGCTCACCCGGCCCGCCAACGCCGATGTGCTGGCCTGGCGCCAGCGGCTCGACCGCAGCCTGGAGCGACTACCGGGCGTGCTGGAGGCGCTGACGCCCGAACAGCGCCAGCCGCTGCTGGCGCTGCTGGAGCTGGGGCTGCAGCACGAGCAGCAGCACCAGGAGCTGCTGCTGATGGACCTGCTCGACGGCTTCAGCCGCAACCCGCTGGAGCCGGCCTACCGGGAGGCCGCAGGGGCCGGCGGCCCGGAGGCGCTCTGGCAGGAGCGGGTGGCGGCCAGCAGCGGCAGCGGTGAAGCGAGCAGCAGCTGGCGCCGCTGGCCGGGGGGACTGGTGGAGATCGGCCACAGCGGCAGCGGCTTCCACTTCGACAACGAAGGCCCCCGCCACCGCCAGTGGCTGGAGCCGTTCGAGCTGGCCGATCGGCTGGTGAGCAACGCCGAGTATGCGGGCTTCATCGCCGACGGCGGCTACCGCCGGCCGGAGCTGTGGATGAGCGAGGGCTGGGCGGTGGTGCAGCAGCGGGGCTGGCAGTGCCCCCGCTACTGGCGCGGCGACGCGGAGTTCAGCCTGGCCGGCCGCCGGCCGCGGGCGCCGCAGGCACCGGTGCGGCACCTCAGCTGGTTCGAGGCCGATGCCTATGCCCGCTGGGCCGGGGCGCGGCTGCCCTCGGAAGCGGAGTGGGAGCTGGCCGCCGCCACCGGCGATCTGGGCCAGGCCCACGGGCTGCTCTGGCAGTGGACCGGCAGCCCCTATCGCCCGTATCCCGGCTTCCAGCCGGCTGCCGGGGCGGTGGGGGAATACAACGGCAAGTTCATGACCTCCCAGTTCGTGCTGCGCGGCAGCGGCTACCTGACGCCCCTCGGCCACGCGCGGCACACCTACCGCAACTTCTTCCCGCCGGCGAGCCGCTGGATGGCGGCAGGCCTGCGCCTGGCGCGCGATCTCAGCACCAGCACCAACCTGGAGGAGCAGCCGCAATGACCCGCAGCCCCGCCAGCCACAGCGCCGCAACCCTGCCGGCCGGCGTCGCCGCGACCGCCCCGACGCCGCTGCTGATCGATCTGCACCCGGCCCCGGCGGACATGGCGGCCCTGGTGCAGGCGGGCCTGGCCCAACGGCCCCGGCGACTGCCGGCCTGGATGCTCTACGACGCCGAAGGCTCCCGCCTGTTCGAAGCGATCTGCGAGCAGCCGGAGTACAGCCTCACCCGCACCGAGGTGGCGCTGCTGCAGCGCTGCAGCCCGGCCATCGCCGCCGCCCTGGGCCAGCCGGCGCCGGTGGTGCTGGAGTTCGGTGCCGGCAACGCCCGCAAGGCGGGCCCGCTGCTGCAGGCCCTGCAACCGCCCGCCTACGTGGCCCTGGACATCAGCCGCAGCGCCCTGGAGCACACCTGCCGCAGCCTGCAGAGCGCCCATCCGGCCTGTGCGGTGATGGGCGTCTGCTGCGACTACGGCGCGGCCGAGCAGCTGCCGGAGGGACTGCCCTGGCCGCAGCGGCGGCGGCTGGGCTTCTATCCCGGCAGCTCGATCGGCAATTTCGATCCCGGCGAGGCCACCGGGCTGCTGCGGCAGTTCCGGCGCCTGCTGGGGCCCGAGGGGCTGCTGCTGATCGGCATCGACCAGCCCAAGGCGGTGGAGCGGCTGGAGGCCGCCTACAACGATGCCGCCGGCGTGTCGGCAGCCTTCGCCCGCAACCTGCTGGTGCGGCTGAACCGGGAGCTGGCGGGCGATGTCGACCCCGACGCCTTCACCTACCAGGCCCGCTGGGAACCGCAGCAGAGCCGCATCGCCATGGCCCTGGTGAGCGACCGCCCGCAGGAGGTGCAGCTGGCCGGCCGGCGCTGGCGCTTCAACGCGGGCGAGGAGCTGATCACCGAATACAGCGTCAAATACAGCCCGGCGGCTTTCCTGGAGCTGGCGGCCAGCGCCGGCTGGCGGCCGCTGCAGCGCTGGAGCGATCCGCACAACGATCTGTCGCTGCATCTGCTGGGCCAGGCAGACTCGGCCTGAGCCGCCAGCCGCCCACGCCATGTCCAGGGAAGACCAGCGCCGCGCCGTGCGCGAGCTGCGCGAAGGCCTGATCCGCGATCTGGAGGAGCTCTACGCCGCCAGCTTCGAGAAGCTGGTGGACCAGAACCTGGGGGAGGGTGGCATCGCCCGGCTCACCCAGCTGCTGCTGCGCTCCCGCGAGGCGGCGATCACACCGCTGCAGGAGGAGATCGAGGCGCCCCTGATCACCCGCGCCCCGGAGAGCCCCGCGGCGGATCCGGCCGGCCAGGGCTGACCCCGTTCCCTCCGCCTCTTCCCCCGTGAGCGCCGACGACTGGTTCAGCCGGCTGGAGCAGCAGCTGGAACAACAGCTCGATGCCTTTCTGCAGGCCAACCCCGGCCAGGCGCGGCAGCTGGAGCTGCAGGAGCAGCGCGAGCGGCTGGAGCGGCTGCAGCGGCAGCGCCTGGAGCTGCAGAGCGGCGCCGAGCGGGTTCGCCAGGAGCTGATCAACCTGGCGGCGGAGATCGCCCAGTGGCAGGAGCGGGTGGAGCGGGCGCGCAACGCCGGGGCCACGGAGCTGGCCGAGCGGGCGGAGGCGCACCTGGCCGGCCTGATGGCCCGCGGCCGCGACCGCTGGCAGGCCCTGGCGGACCTGGGGGCCAGCCTGCAGCAGCTGGAGGCCGACAACCGTCGCCTGCGCGGTCTGCTGGAGCTGCAGCAGCGCGGCGATGATCTGGTGGGGGCGGCCGTGATCTCGCGCCGCGCCGATGGCTGGTGGCAGCAGCTGCTGCTCGGCCGCGGCAGCCTGCAGGGGCTGGAGGCCGGCGATCCGGTGCTCGCCCCCGGTGGCCTGCTCGGCCGCATCGCCAGCGTCACCCCCACCACGGCCATGGTCACCCTGCTCACCGACCCCGCCAGCCGCATCGGCGTCTGGGTGCCACGCACCCGCCAGCACGCCCTGCTGGTGGGCGCCGGCTCGCCCCGGCCGCTGCTGCGCTTCATCCAGCAGGACGTGGGCGTGCGGCCCGGCGACCTCGTGACCACCTCCCCCGCCAGCACCCTGCTGCCGCCGAACCTGACGATCGGCGTGGTGCAGAGCATCAACGACCGGGCGGTGCCGGCACCGGAGGCGGTGGTGCAGCTCAGCGCCCCGGTGGATGCCGTCGACTGGGTTCAGGTGCCCCGGCATCCGCGCTGATGGCCAGTTCACCGCTGTTGCGTCAGCGCTGGCCGCTGGCCACGGCCCTGCTGGTGCCGCTGCTGCTGCTGGCGGCGCCGGCACCGCTGCAGCTGGCGGGGGTGGGCCCCAGCTGGCCGGTGCTCTGGCTGCTGCCCTGGGCCTTGGCCGATGGCCGCCGCTCCGGTGCCCTGGCCGGTCTGGCCCTGGGGTTGCTGCTCGATGGCCTGCACGGCGGTGGTCCCAGTCAGGCGCCGGTGCTGGCGCTGCTGGGCTGGTGGTGGGGGCGCCTCGGCCGGGAGGCGCCGCCGATCCGCCGCAGCTATGGCCTGGGGCTGCTGGCGCTGCTGGGCAGTCTGCTGCTGGGCGCGTCGCTG
>CBFHOT010000130.1:0-5893 GCA_965657465.1 Cyanobacteriota bacterium
GGCTTTCACGGGGCGTCCTTTCTCAGGAGGCCCCGAGTAAGCCTTATCCCGGCCATCGCAGACCCTGGTGGCCTCCGCCAGGCTCACCTCATGGCCCTGGGCGGTGCGGTGCAGCGCCGTTGCCATGGGGACGTGCTGGTTGCTGGCGGATCGAGCGGCGGACCTGCAGCAGCGGCTCAGCCTGCATCACCCGGCCACGGGCCCCAGCGATCGGGGCTGATGCTGCCGCAGCCACCGGCCAGGAGCTGGGCGGCTCTGGCATGGGCCGCGGCGATCTCTGCTGGATCCCGGCCGGCCCAGGTGGTGGTGGCGATCGCCCAGGGGGTGAAGTCTTCAGGCTCTGATGCCGGCGCCGGGCGCCGGGTTTTCTTCCTGGCCATGGCCCAGCTTGCCGCCGGCTTTGTCGCCGCGGCCGGCCGCCATCGCCAGGAGCTGGCTCTCTGACTGGCATGCTGGGCGAAGGTGAACCGCCGCTTCAGCGCTGCCGCCCTGAACAAGCCGGTGGGAACCTGAATCGGACGAGCGAACAGCTCCGGCCGCCATGCAACGGCCTCGGCGCCGAGGCCAGCCACACCTCCCCCAGACCCGCTGCTTCTTCACCATGACCGGCAATCTGCAAGCGATCGGCTTTCTGTTCACCTGGGTGCTGGGCTGGGGCATCGGCGGCTCCCTGATCGATGCCGGTCTGATCAACGCCGGGGTGTATTCCCTGGAGGGCGGCCAACTCGGCACCACCATCACCTTCGTGCTCTGGAGCCTGGTGTGGGGTGCCGGTGGCGTGAGCCTTTACCGCCGCTGGACCCAACCAGCCAGCGCCGATCACGGCAGCGCAGGGGATCGCGAACCCTGAGCAGGAGCCTCAAGAGCGGAAGGCAGCGGCCGATGCGTCCCCGTCAGCCGGGCTGCCGCACCCGCTTCACCGCCAGACCAGCCTCGGTGGCGGTAACGCCGGCCAGGATCAACAGACCGATCAGCCCCACCAGCTGGTTCTGGGCCTCGACCTCGGCCGTGGCGTTCTGGGCCAGCGCCGCTCCGGCCACAAACCAGGCGGTGGCCAGGGCGGACGTGATCCAGTAGGCCCTCCAGCGGCGTTGATAGAGGTAACCGGCCCCCAGCCCGGGCAGCACATTCAGCACCACAGCCACCCAACCGGCTGAAGCGGCGAGGATCTGCTCACGGGTGGGGGTCATGACCGGCAGGAACGGGGCCCTGCACTCTGGCGAGCGCCGGGCATCGCTGGGGACGGGCTCACTGACTGGACCGCAGCATCACGGCAGCGCACCATTCGGCCGCCACGTCTGCGGCAGGACGGTTCCCCGTATCCCACGGCACGGCCAGAACCCGAGCAAACGGCCAAGGATGGATGCGGAAGAAAGCGATACCCCCATGCGCGAAGTTGTGTTCCACGTGGTGGCTGAACGGCCGGGCCACCTGGAAGCCCAAGCCGACACCCTGCCCCTGCGCATCACCGCTCCCACCTTCGAGGATCTGCAGCACGAGGCCCGCGAAGCTCTGATCGACGCCCTCGGCCCCGCCCACTGCAGCGTGCGCGTGCGCGTACGCCGCCGCCATGGCCAGCCGGCCGCGGCGGTGATGCGTCCAGCGCACAGGCCAACAGCACTCTGCGGTTGAAGACGGTCACCAGATGGGGGTAGGCAGGCCCTGGCTGCCGCCGGAGACTGAAACCACATCACCCGGAGGTGCGCGTCATGACCTCCCTGACCCCCAGATTCCACGCCAGCTGGTGCTGAACCAGCTGAACGCCAGCAGGATCCCCGCAGCGCCCAGCAGCAGCCAGGGCGCGAACCCCGGCAGGGGCCTGAGCAGCAGCACTCCGTTCAGCCCAGGGATCAGCTGGATCAGGAGCCACAGGGCCAGGCCGATCGCCCCCCCCAGCTGGCTGATGCGGCTGCGGGGCTCTCCGTTCAACCAGACGAGCACACCACCGCCGAGCAGCAACAGGCTGAACAGCAGGGAGCGGCGATCGACGACCGTGAGCGTGGGCCAGACGGCGATCGCCAGCGCGAGCGCGGCCATCACACCGCCCTGGAGCAGCGCCTGCCGCCAGGTGGCGGGCCCGAACAGCGGCGCCTGCGGCGGCCTTGGGGGCTGCTGCATCAAGCCTGGATGGGCGGGCAGCGCCTCAAAGACCACCGTGCAGACCGGATCGATCACCAGATGCAGCAGGGCGATGTGCACCGGCAGCAGCAGCAGCGGCTGGCCGGGCAGCAGCAGCGGCAGCAGGCTGACGGCCGCGATCGGCAGATGGATCGCCAGGGTGTAACCGAGGGCCTTGTGCAGGTTGGCCTCGATGCGGCGGCCGAGGGCGATCGCCTGCACCAGGCTGCTGAAGTCGTCGTGCAGCAGCACCAGATCGGCCGACTCCCGCGCCACGGCCGTACCCCGCTTGCCCATCGCCACACCGATGTCAGCGGCCTTCAGCGCCGGGGCATCGTTGACGCCATCGCCGGTCATCGCCACCACCTCACCGGCCGCCTGCAGGGCCTGCACGATCTGCAGCTTCTGCTGCGGCAGCACCCGCGCGAACACCGACACGCAGCTCAGGGCCGGCGCGGAGGCAACGGCCTGGAGCTCGCTCCCGGTGAGGACAGGCCCCGGCGGCAGCCCCGCCTGGGCAGCGATGGCCTGGGCGGTCTGCGGCGCGTCGCCCGTGATCATCACCACCCGCAGTCCGGCGCCGCGGGCCAGGGCGATGGCGGCGGGCACATCCGGCCGCAGGGGATCCGCCAGACCCACCAGACCGATCGGCTCGAAGAGGTAGTCATGCACCGCTTCGGGCGGCTGATCTGGCGCTGAGGCGCGGCCAGCGCCTGCCGCAAACAGCTCCGGATGGCGGGGGGCGCCATCGAGGCCGCTGGCCACCGCCAGCACCCGCAGGCCCTGCTGCGCCAGGGCCGCCGCGGCCTGAAGCAACGCCTCTGAGCGTTCAGGGTTCAGGTGGCAGAGCTCGGCGATCGCCTCCGGCGCCCCCTTGGCGGCGATCTGCCAGCGGCCGGCGGCATCGCGCCACAACTGCGAGAACACCAGCAGATCGGGCGCGAGCGGGTACTGCCGCAGCAGCGGCCAATCGGGATGGAGATGCTCGCTGTGGTGCAGCTCCCGCTGCGCCAGGCCCTCGATCGCCTGCTCCATCGCATCCACCGGATCGTGGCGGCTGGCCAGCAGCGCCAGCTCCAGCAGGCGGTGCCAGGGTTCCGCCAACGGCTCACCCGCCTGCCAGAGCGCAGCCTCCGGCCAGGTGAGCAGCTGCTGCACCGCCATGCGGTTCTGCGTGAGCGTGCCGGTCTTGTCGACGGCGAGCACGGTGGCGCTGCCCAGACTCTCCACCGCGGCCGGCCGGCGGGCCAGCACACCGATGCGCGCCAGACGCAGGGCACCGAGCGCCAGAAACAGCGCCAGCACCACAGGGATCTCATTGGGCAGCAGCGCCAGGGCCAGAGCCAGAGCGGCCAGCAGCGCCGTGCTCCAGTCGCCGCTGAGGCCGCCCTGCACCACCGCCAGCGCGGCGCAGAGCATCAGGGCCGCCAGGGTGAGCCGCGCGGTGAGGCGCCGGGTGTGGCGCTGCAGGCGCGTGGGCGGCGGCGTGACGCTGGCGAGGCTCTGGCCCAGGCGACCCAGCTCCGTGGCCTCTGCCACCGCCACCACCTCCGCCAGGCCCCGGCCGCTGGCCACCAGCGATCCGGCGCGGATCAGCTCACCGCTCGCGCTCACCTCCACCGGCAGCGACTCGCCGGTGAGCAGGGATTGATCGAGCCACAGGCCCACCCCTTGCCGCAGCAGCGCGTCGGCAGCGACCCGATCGCCCTCATCGAGGCGCAGATGGTCGCCGACCTGCACCTGCTCGGCGGCCAGCTGCAGCTCCAGGCCATCGCGGATCACGCGCGCCCGCGGGGAGGACAGACGCGCCAGCTCGGCCAGGGCCCGCTGGCTGCGGCGCTGCTGCCAGGCATCGAGCAGGCAGATCGCCGCCACGAACAGCAGCAGGATCAACGCCTCCTGCGGTTCGCCGATCAGGCCATAGATCAGCGCACAGGCGAGCAGCAGCAGGTTGGTGGGCTCAAGGATCGCCATGGTCCTGATCCAGCTCAGGCGTCATTCGGCCGGGCTGCTGATCCCCAGCTGCTCCCAGCGGCTGGCCTGCAGCCGCATCGCCGCAAGTTCCAGCAGCGCCTCCAGGTCCGTGGCGTCCTGAGGGAACAGGGCCGCGCCCTGGCGGATCGTCAGCGGCAGGTGCGACCAACCGATCACCACCGGCGGCTGCATCGCCGTCTCAATGGCACGGCACAGCGCCTCCAGCTCGGCGACCTCATCGACGTTGGCGAGCAGAACGGCAAAGGTGTTGCCCCCCAGCCGGGCCACCGCACCCCGCTCGCCCACCACCTCCTGCAACCGCCTGGCCGCCTCCTGAATCAGGCTGTCTCCAGCTTGGTAGCCATGGCTGTCATTGACCGCCTGGAGCCCCTCGATCTTGAGACGCAGCACACCAACGCCCCGCTGATTGGCATCGCGTGAGCCCAGCAGCGTGCGCAGCCGCTCGATGAACAGCGGCCGATTCGGTAGATCGGTGAGGGCATCATGCGTGGCCAGATAAAAGAGATCGTTCTGACTGGACTTGGTGGCAAAGAACATCGCCGCCGCGATCGCCTCCGCCAGCAGCCCCAGCAACGTGCGCTCCGGCCGGCCAAAGCGAAACGGTTCGCGCGCCATCGCCTTGAGCACGCCCACGCCGGTGTTGTGGTGCTTGAGCGGCACCACCAGCATCGAGCGCAGCCCCAGGCGCTCACAGGCCTCCAGATCCACGCGAGGATCAGCATGGGTGTCGGCGCAGTCGAGCATCACGCCGCTGCACACACACAGCCCCGACAGGCTGGAATCGATGCCGAGGCGCAAGCCCAGCTGGCCTTCGGCCAGGCCCGCCACAGCCCGGTACACCATCGCCTCACCCTCGGCCAGCTCAATGGCCGCCCCATCCACCTGCAGCAACTGCACGGTTTCATGGGTGATCAGATCCATCACCGCCGCCAGATCGTGCCCCTGTTTGGCAATCTGGGCCTGGATGCGGATCACCTCGAGCAACTGCTGCTGACTGGGCACAGGCGGCGGCTGCAGCGGCTCAAACGGTCGTCGTCACCCTGACGGACGCCTGGATCCAGCCAGCGGCGGCGCCACACTCCGATACACAACACAACACAACACAAACAAGGCTGATTCCAGGCGCGCCGGCGCTCATTGCAGAGCCCCAATCGATCACATCCTGCAGCCCGGATTGGCCGCTCCTCAGGCTGCCGCTCTCCTCTGATCCCGCCGTGGCCCCGGTGGATCAGGTCGCAACGATCAGGCCCACCCTGCGTAGATCCTTGGCATCGGAGTTCGCCTCCTCTACCGTGCATTCGATGGCACCTTGGACGCTCTCAGGCCGCAGCGCTGATCTGCTCCAACGCAGCCTGCGCCTTTTCCTGCCGATCAGCGGCGCCATCACCCTGGTGCTGTTGCCGATGGTCACGCTCTATGAGCAAGCCCGGCGGCGAACCATTGAGGCTCGCGTCAACGCTCAGGTGCAGGCCGCCAGGCTGCAGGTGCAGAGCACGCTGCTTGAGGCGCGCGCCAACACCGGCGTCGTCACCACCGTCCCAGCGCTGCAGGCGCTGATCACGGCACCGGCTCCCTCGGCCCAGCTCCGCCGGCGGCTAGGAGCGTGTCGCGCATAGATCGGCCGGCCTCCTCTCCCCAGCCGCCGTCGAATCTGCCCAGATCCCTGTGGCTGCAACGGGTCTGAGCGGGAGAATGGGGCATGGTCAAACCCAAGTCCTTCCGTCCCTGGAATCCCGAGCAGACCCTGCTGCTGCCGCCATCGCCAGTGGAGTGGCTGCCG
>CBFHOT010000131.1:0-5851 GCA_965657465.1 Cyanobacteriota bacterium
CTGAGGGCTGCGCCACCGCTGCCGGCCAGCATCAGCCAGACGCCGAGGGGCAGCGCGGGTGAGGTCCAGGTGAGCAGCCGCAGGCGCAGCTGGGGCTTGGGATTGACGGCTCCCACCAGCAGCACCGCCAGCAGCGGCGCGAGCAGGGGCAACAGCAGCAGCTGGCGCAGCAGCGTCAAAGGATCAGCAGAGGGTGGGGCCGGCCTCGGAGTCTGGCCTGGGGAGCGGACCCTGCCAACGGCGCAACTCCCCCAGCTCGTAACCGAGCAGATCGAGCACGCGGATCACCAGGAAATCGACCATGTCCTCGATGCGGCGCGGCTGGTGGTACCAGGCCGGTACCGGTGGGGCGATGCGCGCCCCGGCCTCCGCGAGGGCGGTGAGGTTGCGCAGATGCACCAGGTTCCAGGGGGTTTCCCGCGGGCAGATCACCAGCGGCCGCGCCTCCTTGAGATGCACGTCGGCCACCCGCTCCACCAGATCGAGGGCCACGCCGCTGGCGATCCGCCCCACGGTGCCCATCGAGCAGGGCAGGATCAGCATGCCGCGGGTGCGGTAGCTGCCGCTGGCGATCGTGGCCGCCTGATCATTCCAGCGATGGCAGCGCAGGCGGCCATCCGGGCAGCCCGTGCGCTCGAGCCAGAAGCGCTCCTGGGCCTCCGGCTCCAGCGGCACCCGCAGCCCGATCTCCGCCTGCCAGACGCCGATGGCGCCGCGGCTGATCACCAGTTCAACGGTCTCGCCGGCCTGCAGCAGCAGCTGCAGCGCCCGCTCCGCCAGGGGCAGGGCCGAGGCGCCGGAGATGGCCAGCACCAGCGGCAGGGTTGAGGTGCTGCCGCTCACCACCGCTTCACCTCAGGCCTCCTCACCGGCCTCATCGCCGCTGTCAGCAGCGATCGCCGCCTCGTCGCCGTGGCCCTGGGCGTCAGCGTCAAGCTCGCCCTCCTCCAGCTCGCTGCCCTCGGGCAGGATCACGGCCAGATCGATCTGGTGACGCAGGGCATCCACCTTCTCGATCATCACCTCCACGGCATCGCCGAGCATGTAGGCGCGCCGGTTCTTGCGGCCCACCAGTCGGTTCTGACGCGAGCGGTACTCGTACCAGTCGTCCTTGAGCGAGCTCACGTGCACCAGACCCTCCACGTTGGAAGGGGGGACTTCGACGAAGAAGCCATAGCTCTGCACGCCGCTGATCACCCCCGGCAGCACCTGGCCCACCAGCGGTTCGGCCTGACGCGCCTGGGCCATGGCCAGCAGGTCGCTTTCCAGTTCGGCCAGGAAGCGGCGCCGGCCGTTGAGGCGCTGCAGCAGCCCGTGCTCCAGGGCCTGCTGGAACGGTGACAGCTGACTGGGGGTGAGCAGGGGCCAGTCGATCGCGCCATGGCACGCCGGCGAGGCCAGATCCACGCTGATCTTGTGGCGCACGCTGGGGCGGTCCTTGCCTTCGCTGAGCAGCAGCACCAGCAGCTGCTGGTTCCAGAGGTCGGCGTAGTGCAGGCCCGGGCAGGTCCAGGGGGCGAGGGCGGCCTCCTCACCGCTGACACCGGCCAGGGTGTGGGGGCCGGCTTCAGCGCTGAGCTGCACCGGCGGCAGCACCGCCTTCAGCTGCATCTGCAGGGCTCGGCAGCGGTCGGTGCCGGCGAAGGCCTGGGCGAGCTCCGCCGCACCGGCGTGGCCTTCCTCCCCCAGTTCGAGGGGGATGTCCAGGGCCAGGGCGGCGCGGGCCACATCGTTGAGGTCGCCGCTGTCGGCCGTGGCATTGGTGGCGTAGATCGCCGGCAGCTGCAGGGCTGCCAGATGCTGCCCCAGGGCGCGATCGGCCAGCAGGATCGCCTCCCGCAGCAGGGCCGCGGGGCTGGCCGCCTCCAGCTGCACCAGCCAGCCCTGCAGAGCGGGCGGCGTCGCCGGGGTCGCCAGGTCGCCGAGGCTGGCGATCGGGGGCATCGGCAGGGCCAGTTCGATCGAGCCGGCCGCCAGCCGCTGCTGGCGCAGCAGGGCGCTGACGCTCAGCAGCTGCTCCAGGTGTTCCAGCTGATCCTTGAGCGGCTTGAGGGCCGCCGGCACGGTGCGGCTCTTCGGCTTGCGCTCCAGCAGGGCCGTGAGCGCTTCGGCGCCGACGCTGGCAACCGGGCGGATCTGGCTGCGGCAGAAGCGATAGCTCTCCAGCCCCCCGTCTGCGTTGAGCTCCAGCGCCACCGAGACGGCGGCCTGCTCCTCACCGGCGCGGAAGGCGCAGGCCTTGGCCAGGGCGGGGCTGAGCAGCGGCAGCCATTGGCGACCGACGCAGAGGGCATCCCCCTGCTCCCGCAGCCACAGATCGAGGCTGCTGCCGGCGTTGAAGCGTTCCGCCACGGCAGGGCTGTGCAGCCAGAGGGTCCAGCCGCCCTCCTCGCGCGCCTCCAGGGCCAGGGCCGGCAGGCTGGGGGCCTCCTTGCCCGACCAGCAGTCGATCAGCAGGCAGGCCTGAGCGGTGAGGTCGGTGCGCTCCTTGGCGGCCAGGGCCTTGAGGCTGGCGCGGGGGCTGGCGGGCCGCTCATGCAGCCGGTGCTTGGTGAGCAGCAGGTCGAGGTCGGCGTCCTCGCCACCGTTCACCGCCAGCCGGCGCTTGACATGGCCCTGGGGCGCGAACTGGGCCACGGGGAAGCGGTCGATCGCCACCTCCACCACCGATTGCTGCTGCGGATCGAGGTGTTCGCCGTCGCTGGCCGGCAGCTCGACGCTGGTCAGCAGGCGGTCGTCGAGCGGGGTGGCCACCAGCCGCTCCTGCTGCTGCTCCACCTGGGCGAGCAGGCTGGTGGTGTGGCGCTCAAGGATGCACTGCACGCCTCCCTCGGGCGAGCGGCGGCGGCCCCCCTCGCGGGTGATCTTCACCAGCACGCGGTCGCCGTTCCAGGCGTGGTTCAGCTGGTGCTCGCGCACGTAGATGTCCTCGCCGCCGTCCTCGCGCAGGGCAAAGCAGAAGCCCTTGCTGGAGCAGCGCAGGCGGGCGGGGATCAGCTCGGGGGTCTCGCAGCGCAGCAGGCCCGCCTCACTCTCCTCGAGCAGCGCCAGGCGCTTGAGGGCATCGAGGCCGATGCGCAGCTGCTGCTTCTCGGTGGCCTCGCTCAGCCCCAGGGCTTTCTCAAGCTTGGCTACGGGCAGGGCTTCGTCGGCGGGACGCTGGTCGAGCAGATCGGCGACCGTGAACTTCATCGGGTCTGGCAGCTGGTTGGCGGTTGCCACCGGAAGGGCCCCAGGGGGCGCGCGGGGATGGCGTGGGGGAGCGGTTGGTCGGGGAGGGGTTGGTCCGGGCCCGGAGCGATGCCCGCGACCCCCCCGGCTCCTGCTGCCACGACTTTAGGCAGTGGTGCGCCGCCGCTCCAGCGGCGGTGCCGAGATCGGGTTCAGTCGGCGCTGGCGTCGCCGTTGCTTGCGTCGCTCTCCCCGGCGTTGGCCTTGAGAATCAGCCGCACCCCCAGGATCAGAAAGCCGGCGGAGGCCGCCAGCTCCAGGGCATCGGTGGGCACCACCGCCGAGAGGGAGCCACCGGCGGCCGCCCCCAGCAGGCTGGCCAGCACCAAGGCCGCCGAGCTGCCGGCGAACACGGCCCCCGGCCGGGTGGAGGTGCCGCTGATGGTCACGATCGCCAGCTGGGTCTTGTCGCCCAGCTCCGCCAGGAAGACGGTGGCGAAGGTGGAGGCCAGCAGGGCGAGATCCATGGGGCGGGGTGCAGGGCGAGGCGGGGGTGAGCGCGGGGATCGTGGGCGTTGGCGGCATCAGCCGCCCAGCAGGTGCTCGCTGAGGGGATTGAGATGCACCACGGCCTGGCGGCCCAGCCACAGGCTCAGGCCCACCATCAACAGGCCGGCGAGGCGCTCCAGCTGATGAGCCGGCATCACCCGCGCCAGCCAGCGCCCCAGCAGCACCCCCACCAGGCTGGAGCTGATCAGCGCCAGGGAGGCGCCGATGAACACCAGCAGCGGGCGGCCCGACTGGGCCGAGAGCAGCAGGGCCGCCAGCTGGGTCTTGTCGCCCAGCTCCGCCAGAAACACCGTGGTGAAGGTGGTGGCGAAGGTGGCGAGGAAGGCGCCCGTGCCGTTCGCCTGGCTCTGGTCTGTCGTTGCGGCGGCGCTCACCTGTGGATCGTTCGGCAAGGGATCCGGGGAGGGGCTGCTCATGGCCGGCGGATCGCCTGCTGGAAACGGCGCATCACCCTGCCACGGCCGCCGTACTCACTGCGAATCTGCTGGCTGCAGCAGGCGATCGCCAGGGCGTCCGCCTCGGGGCTCCAGCCGCCGTCCTCGGCCTCCGGGCTGCCGGGGTCAGGCTGCTCCGGCTCGGCCAGGTCGGGGGCGAACAGGGTCACCAGGTTGCTCACCCGGCAGAAGTCCGGCCGTTCGTCGTAGATGCGGCAGCGACGGCCGCCGGTGTCGAAGTGCACGCACCAGCCGTCGGGTCCCACCATTGCCAGATACTGCTGCCGCTGCTCGGGGCTGAGGGCCTCGAGGGCGTCCTGGCGCAGCTCGGGATCGAGGCGGCAGCAGGCGCCGCAGCCGTTGATGCACTGCCAGTGCAGAGGTCGAACCATGGCCGCCGGCGTCGCTGCTGTCAGCATGGCAGCCGAGCTGTGACAAGCCGTCACAGTGACTGCTTGCCCTGGCGTTGCGGTGGAGGCGTCCACCTAGGCTGCGGCCCATTCACTGCCGCATCCCAAGCCATGGGTCTGGATCTGCACCTGATCGCCAATTTCGCCGCCCTGGCCCTGATCACCCTGGCGGGTCCGGCTGTGATCTTCATCCTCTTTTACCGCCGCGGCGCCCTCTGAAATCACCAGGAGCTGCTGGCTCCTGCTGCCTGCTTGCGGTTCACAGCCTCGCCCCGTTTGATCGGTATCCGGTGGGCGTCGCTCCTGCAGCAGTCCAGCTGTGGATTGCCTGCCTGAGCTCCGCCTCCGTCGATCACGCTTGTCCCCCGAGAGACGGCGCCGTTGCCTACGGCTCCTCCTCTGCGGGGGCTTTTTGATGCGGGCTCTCCTGCTGGCCACTCTGCGGTTGCAGGTCCGCCCGCAGGGCCTGGCGCTGCTCCATCAGGATCGCCGCCAGGGCGTGGTAGATCGGCGCCGGCTGCAGGCGCCGGCCGGCGTAGGCCCCCAGCACCGCGCTGAGCAGGATGCCGAACAGCCACTGCTGATCCCCGGCCATGCGCAGGGCGAACACCAGAGTCATCAGCGGCAGCTGGGTGGCTCCGGCCAGTCCCGCCGCCATCCCCAGCGCCACCCCCAGCTGGCTGTCGCCCCCCAGCAGCTCGAGGCTGCCGGCGCCGAACAGCGCTCCGATTGTGAATGCCGGGTCGATCAGGCCGCCCGGGATCCCGGCCGACAGCGCCAGCACCGGTGCCACGATCCGGTTGAGCAGCAGCAGCAGCCAGTCGGCGATGCTCAGCGGTGATCCCGGGATCGGCAGGCTGCGGCCCTGGGCCAGCAGCTGCTGCATCAGCGCCTCGCCGTCGCCGCCGCTGCCGCCGCCACTGAGCAGGGCCAGCAGCGCCAGCGCGGCCCCCAGCAGCAGACCCCAGCGGATCGGATGGCGCATCACCCGCAGCCCCAGCCAGCGGCCGCAGATCAGCAGCAGCCGCGCGAACAGGCCCCCCAGCAGCCCGCCGCCGAGGCCCACCGGCACCGCCCAGAGCAGCTGGGTCCACTCGGCCACCTCGGTGGGCACCATCCCCAGCGGGAACAGGGGGATGCCCGCCAGGTTGCTCACCAGGGCCGCCGCCGAGCAGGCCACCAGGGCCGGCCAGATCAGGCCGGTGCTGAAGCGGCCGGTGAGCTCCTCCATCACGAACAGCGCCCCCATCAAGGGGCTGTTGAAGC
>CBFHOT010000132.1:0-5725 GCA_965657465.1 Cyanobacteriota bacterium
TCCCGCTTCGAGGAGGGGCCGGCGATCGCCCGGGTGAGCGCCGTGGGGGCCGGCATGCCCTGCACGGCCGGCACGGCGGCGCGGATGTTCCGCTGCCTGGCCGATGCCGGCATCAACATCGAGCTGATCGCCACCAGCGAGATCCGCACCAGCTGCGTGGTGGCGGAAGCCGACGGCGTGCGGGCCCTGCAGGCGGTGCATGCCGCCTTCGGCCTGGGGGGCAGCGTGGTGCACAAGGCCGAGGGCACGGAAGCGCCGGTCTGAGGCGCTGGTTGGCCGAGCCTCAGGCCTTGCCCACCAGCTTCTGGCGCAACCCCTTGATCCGGTCGCGCAGATTGGCCGCCTCCTCGAACTCCAGGTTCTTGGCGGCGGCTTTCATCTTGTCTTCGAGCTGCTGAATCAGCTCCGGCAGGGCATCGAGGGGCACTTCGTTGTGCTCCGCCTGCTCGGTGGCCTGCTCCAGCTGCTCATCGTTGAGCCGGCGCGACACCTCCAGAAAGGCCAGGATCGAGTTTCCGGCCCGCTTGCCCGCCGGCGAGGGCGTGATGCCGTGGCGCTCGTTGTAGGTCTGCTGGATGGCGCGGCGGCGCTCGGTTTCGCTGATCGCCTTCTCCATGCTCTCGGTGAGGTTGTCGGCATAGAGCAGTGCCACCCCCTCCACATGACGGGCGGCGCGGCCGATCGTCTGGATCAGCGAGCGCTCCGCCCGCAGGAAGCCCTCCTTGTCGGCATCGAGGATCGCCACCAGCGACACCTCCGGCAGGTCGAGGCCTTCGCGCAGCAGGTTCACGCCCACCAGCACGTCGTATTCGCCATTCCTGAGGTCCTGGATGATCTCGATCCGCTCGATCGAGTGAATCTCCGAGTGCAGGTAGCGCACCCGCACACCGTTCTCGGCCAGGTAGTCGGTGAGGTCCTCGGCCATGCGCTTGGTGAGGGTGGTCACCAGCACCCGCTCCTGCTTGTCGGCACGGATGCGGATCTCACCCAGCAGATCGTCCACCTGGCCGTCGGTGGGGCGCACCTCCACGATCGGGTCGAGCACGCCGGTGGGGCGGATCACCTGCTCCACCACCTGACCTTCGCTCTGGCGCAGCTCCCAGTCGCCCGGGGTGGCGCTCACGAAGATGCTCTGGCGCGCCTTCTGCCAGAACTCCTCCCCCTTGAGCGGGCGGTTATCGGCCGCCGACGGCAACCGGAAGCCGTGCTCGATCAGCACCTGCTTGCGACTCTGATCGCCGTTGTACATCGCCTGCAGCTGACTGCAGGTGACGTGGCTCTCATCCACCACCAGCAGCCAGTCGTCGGGGAAGTAATCGATCAGGCACTCGGGGGGCGTGCCGGCCGGCCGGCCAGCCAGATGGCGGGCGTAGTTCTCCACACCGTTGCAGTAGCCCACCTGCTCGAGCATCTCCAGGTCGTAGGTGGTGCGCTGCTCGAGGCGCTGGGCCTCCAGCAGCCGGCCCTGCTGATTGAGCACATCCAGGCGCTCCCGCAACTCGCGCCGGATCTCCTTGATCGCCTCCTCCAGCCGCTCCTTCGGGGTCACGAAGTGCTTGGCGGGATAGATGTTGATGCTCTCCAGGCTCTGCAGAATCTCGCCGGTGGTGGGGTCCACGTAGCGGATCGCCTCCACCTCATCACCGAACAGCTCAATCCGCACCAGCCGGTCTTCATAGGCCGGGCCGATCTCCAGCACGTCACCGCGCACGCGGAAGCGGCCGCGGGCGATCTCCAGATCGTTGCGCGAATACTGGTTGTTCACCAGATCCCGCAGCGAACCGCGCAGGTTGAGGGTTTCACCCACCTCGAACTTCACCGCCGCCTTGAGGTATTCGCTGGGAATGCCGAGGCCGTAGATGCAGCTGATCGAGGCCACCACGATCACATCGCGGCGCTCAAACAGCGAGCGCGTCGCCGAGTGGCGCAGCATGTCGATCTCTTCGTTGATCGAGGCCGTCTTGGCGATGTAGGTGTCGGAGACGGGCACATAGGCCTCCGGCTGGTAGTAGTCGTAGTAGGAGATGAAATATTCAACAGCGTTGTTGGGGAAGAACTCCCGCAACTCGTTGCACAGCTGCGCCGCCAGGGTCTTGTTGTGGGCCAGCACCAGCGCCGGCCGCCCGGTCTGGGCGATCACATTGGCGATCGTGAAGGTCTTGCCGGTGCCCGTGGCCCCGAGCAGGGTCTGAAAGCGCTCACCGGCTTCCACACCAGCCACCAGCCCGGCGATCGCCTGGGGCTGATCGCCCTTGGGCTCGTAGGGGGCGTGCAGCTGGAAAGGGGTGGCCATCGGCCCATTGTCGGGCAGAGGGCCGGGCGGCTGCGGTGCGGATCGACGCAGCGGGGCAGCCGGCCAGGGGCGCCGGTCAGCCGTGGGGGATCAGACCAGCGGCGGGGCGCTCATCAGCGCCGAAGCGCGGGTGAGATCGACATCCAGGCCGAGAGCACGCAGCAGCGTAGTGGAAAGCAGCGCGTACACCACGGCCCCGAGCACGGCACTGACGACACCGTTGCGCAGGCGGAAACCGTGGATCAGCCAGGCCGCCAGGCCGAACAGGATCACGGTGATCAGCCAGTTGAACAGCAGACTCACCGGACTGATCACCCCACCCAGACTGGTGATGGCCCAGACCGGCCCGAGCACCAGCTTGAGCGGCCCGATCAGCAGGGTGCCGAGCAGGCCGATCACCACAGCCGCCAGCAGCGCGATCGGGAAGCTGTCCACCTCCACGCCCAGGGGCAGCCAGGCCACGATCAACAGCACCAGAGCCCGCACGGGCCACTGCAGCAACCACACCAGCGAACCCACAACCACCTCGGGGAGAGCGTCTCCCGCAAGGTAGTCATGGGTTCGGGAAACCACCTCACCGGCCCGCAGGCCGGGGGCGATCAAGCGCAGCGATCCACCCAGGGATGCCGCGCCGGCTCAGACGCTGGCGAGCACGGCGCTGCCCAGGGCCTCACGCAGGCCGCGCACCACGGCCACCATCGCCAGCTCATCGCCCAGCTTGTTGACCGCCGAGCCCACGCCGACACCGCTGGCACCGGCGGCGATCGCCATCGGCACGGTCACCGACGACAGACCCGAGGCGCAGAGAACGGGGGCAGAGCTGCCGGCGGCCTCGAGGGCGCGGCTGATGCTGTGGGCGGCGGCCAGGGTGGGGGCGGCCTTCTCGATCAGGCCGAGGCTGCCGGCGCTGAAGGGCTTGGCACTGGTGCCGCCCTCGGTCTGGATGATGTCGGCACCGGCGGCCACCAGATCCACCGCCAGCTGCTCCTGCTGATCCAGGGGCAGCACGTGGGGCACGGTGACGCTCAGCACCACCTCGGGCAGCAGCGCGCGGGTGCGGCGGGTGAGCTCGAGCACTTCAGCGGCATCGAAGATGCGGCCCAGGGGATAGAAGGCGTCGTAGTTGCCGATCTCCACCATCGCGGCACCGGCGGCCACGGCAGCGGGGAACAGCTCGGGATCCACGGCGCTGACGCAGATCGGCAGGCTGGAGGCGGCGGCGGCCAGCTGCACCAGCTCGGGATCACAGGCGATATCGATCACATCGGCGCCACCCAGGCCAGCGGCACGACTGATGCGCTCCACGCTGGCGGCATCGAAGTTGGTGAGGCCGGCGATCACCTTGAGGAGGCGGCGCTGCACCAGGGCCGCTTGCAGGGTGGCGGGCAGGCGATCGAGACGCGACATGCCATCGGAAGCACAGTGGGGTGATTCTCCCACCCGAGGCCAACCACGTCCTGGAGCGGCGCCCACCACCGCCTGCATCGCCAGCTGCTGCGGCAACCGCAGCTGCTGCCGGCCGGTGAACCCCTGCTGCTGGCACTCTCCGGCGGCCAGGACTCCATGGCCCTGCTGGCGCTGCTGCGGCAGCTGCAACCGCAGCACGGCTGGACGCTGCAGCTCTGGCACGGCAATCACCAGTGGCGGCCGGAGGCGGCGGGGCAGGCGGCGGACCTGGCGAGCTGGGCCGCCGCCGAAGGTCTGCCCCTGCAGGTGGAGACCTGGCAGCGGCCCGCCGGGCAGCAACCCAGCGAAGCCAGCGCTCGCCAATGGCGCTACGGGCGGCTCAGCGCCCAAGCCGAGGCGCTGGGCTGCCGGCGGGTGGTGACCGGCCACACCGCCAGCGACCGGGCGGAAACGGTGCTGCTCAACCTGGCGCGCGGCAGCCACCGGCAGGGGCTGAGCAGCCTGCGGCGGCAGCGACCGCTGACGGCCGACGTGACCCTGGTGCGGCCGCTGCTCGACTTCAGCCGCCAGGAGACGGCGGCGATCTGCCAGGAGCTGGGGCTGCCGGTGTGGCTCGACGGCAGCAACACCGACCCGCGCTACAGCCGCAACCGGCTGCGGCTGCAGGTGCTGCCGGTGCTCAACGATCTGCATCCCGGCGCGGATCAGCGCATCGCCCGGCTGGCGGAGCAGCTGGAGCAACTGGAGGACGCCGGCCGCGAACTGCTGATGCTGGCGCTGGCGCCCCTGGAGAGCGCGCCTCCCGCCGGCGGCCACGGCCGGGCCCTGCGCCGCAGCGGCCTGGAGGGGCTGCAGCGGATCAACCAGAGCCAGCTGCTGCAGCTGTGGCTGGAGCAGCAGACGGGCCGCCGCTGGCCCAGCCGCCTGCTGGACAGCGCCCTCGACCGGCTGCCGCGGCGGCGGGGGCCGGGGCGGATCGACCTCGGCCACGGCTGGCGCCTGCAGTGGGAAGGGCCCACACTGTGGCTCTCCTGCGATGGCGACACGGCTGGGCCATGACATTGCCGCCCGAAGTTCTGCAGCAGCGCTACGCCGCCATCGAACTGGCCTACAGCGAACAGAACTGGCCGGAGGCCGAGGGACTGAGCCAGGCGCTGCTGGCGGAGCTGCCGGAGGTGAGCGGCGATCCGCTGCGCCAGCGGCTGCTGCTGCTGCTGGGCCACACGCGCCTTTACGGCATGGCCGACACGGCGGCGGCGCGGCAGCACTACAGCGCAGTGCTGGCGCAGAGCGAGGAGCCCACCCTGCGGGAAATCGCGGAGCAGGGACTGGAGCAGTGCCTGACGCTGGAGCAACCGCCAACAGCGGCGGAAGCTGCTGCGCCCGCCGCGGCAGAAGCCGCACAACCGGCAGCAGCGGCAGCGGAGCCAGGCGGCCCCAAGGCGGAGCCGGCGATGCCCTGGCTGCAGCAGCTGGGCGATGACGCCGGCGCCAACAGCACACCGGCTGTGGGCGGCGGCGGCGATGCGGTCCCCTGGCTGACGCAGCCGGGCCCAGGAGAGGCGGCGCCAGCCGAATCGACGGCCGTAGCCGAGGCAGCCGCAGCCGAGACAGAGCCGGCAGTGACAGAGCTGAAGGTGGACACCCCGGCCCCGGAGGCCCTAATCGAGACGAGGCTGTCCCTGGAGAAGGCCGCCGCCGAACCGCTGGCCGAACCGCTGGCGGTGGAGATCGTCGAGGAGCCGGAGCAGATCGCCGTGGCCCAGGCGGATCCGCAGCGGCGCGAGGAGCTCGAGATCCAGGAGCCGCTGGTGATCGGCACTGCAGCGATCGGCGGCACCGAAGGCGCCACAGCGGCAGCGGCGGCACTGGAAGCAGCGCAGCGCGACGCCCTGGCCCAGGAGTTCAGCCGCAACCTGCTGCGGTTGCGGCTGGGCTGAAGCCGGGCGCTCAGCCCGCGGCGGCGGAGCGGCGGCGGCGCGTGCGGCCGGAGAACTCAGGCTCGGGGGCCGCTGCCGCCGGGGC
>CBFHOT010000133.1:0-5713 GCA_965657465.1 Cyanobacteriota bacterium
CGGCGGCGACAGCCACACCCGCTTCCCCCTGGGCATCTCCTTCCCGGCCGGCTCGGGCCTGGTGGCCTTCGCCGCCGCCATCGGCGCCATGCCGCTCGACATGCCCGAATCGGTGCTGGTGAAGTTCTCCGGCTCGCTGCAACCGGGTGTCACCCTGCGCGATGTGGTGAACGCCATCCCCTATGTAGCGATCCAGCAGGGGCTGCTCACCGTGGAGAAGGCCGGCAAGAAGAACATCTTCAGCGGCCGGATCATGGAGATCGAGGGTCTGCCCGATCTGAAGCTGGAGCAGGCCTTTGAGCTCACCGACGCCACCGCCGAGCGCTCCTGCGCCGGCAGCACGATCAAGCTCTCGGTGGAAACGGTGAGCGAATACCTGCGCAGCAATGTGGCGCTGCTCAAGAACATGATCGCCCGCGGTTACAGCGATGCCCGCACCCTGGCCCGCCGCATCAAGGCAATGGAGGACTGGCTCGCCAACCCGGTGCTGATGGAGGCCGACGCCGACGCCGAGTACGCCGCCGTGATCGAGATTGACCTCGATGCGATCACCGAACCGATCCTGGCCTGCCCCAACGACCCCGACAACGTGAAGACGCTCTCAGAGGTGGCGGGCGACCAGATCGATGAGGTGTTCATCGGCTCCTGCATGACCAACATCGGCCACTACCGCGCCGCCGCCACGGTGCTGGAAGGCCAGGGCGAGAACACCGCCCGCCTCTGGGTGTGCCCGCCCACCCGCATGGACGAGGAGATGCTCAAGCAGGAGGGCTACTACGCCATCTTCGAGCAGGCGGGCTCGCGCATGGAGATGCCCGGCTGCTCGCTCTGCATGGGCAACCAGGCCCGCGTGGAGGACAACACCACCGTGTTCTCCACCAGCACCCGCAACTTCAACAACCGCCTCGGCAACGGCGCCCAGGTGTACCTGGGCAGCGCCGAACTGGCGGCGGTGTGCGCCCAGCTGGGCCGCATCCCCACCAAGGAGGAGTACCTGGCGATCGCTGCCGCCAAGATCGATCCCAAGGGAGCGGAGCTCTACCGCTACCTCAACTTCGATCAGATCGAGGGCTTTGAAGACAGCGGCCGGGTGGTGAGCAGCGAGGAGGAGGCGAAGGTGCTGGCGGAGGTGTGACGGGCGCACCGTGAGCAGCCGCCAGCCCACGGCCCTGCCAATCCGCGACTGGCAGCAGCTGCTGGCCCTGCGGCAGCTGCTCGGTCAGCGCTGGCTGGCCGTGGGTCTGGCCCTGGCCTGCACCGGCCTGGCAGCCACCACCACGGTGCTGCTGTTCAAGCTGGGCATCGATGCCCTCGGCAGCTGGCGCATCCGCCTGCTGGATCAGGGACCGGCGTGGCTGGTGCTGCCGGCGGTGGGACTGAGCGGTGGCCTGGTGGCCGGGCTGCTGATCAGCGGCCTGGCCCCGGCCGCCGGCGGCTCCGGCATCACCCAGGTGATGCTGTTCCTGCGCCGACGAGGCGTACCGATCGGTCTGCGGATCGCCCTGGTGAAGCTGGTGGCCGGCATCGCCGCCATCGGCAGCGGCTTTCCCCTGGGCCCCTCCGGCCCCTCGATCCAGATGGGCAGCTCGATGGGCTGGAGCCTGGCGCGGCTGCTGCGGGCGCCACCGGCCTTCGTGCGGGTGATCGTGGCCGCCGGCGGCGGCGCCGGCATCGCCGCGGTGTTCAACGCGCCGATCGGCGGCTTTTTCTATGCGATGGAAGCGCTGCTGCGGGGTGGCCGGCCCGTGGTGATGCTGATCGTGCTGGCGGTGACCTTCTGGGCCGACATCTGGGCCGACCTGCTCGGCCTGGCCGGTATGGGGGTCGATGCCACCGCCCTGGTGGGCAGCGGCGAACTGCAGCTCAAGCGCAGCCTGGATGTGTACGTGCAGGTGCTGCCGATCGATCTGGTGCTGCTGTTCGGCCTGGGGGGGCTGGTGGCGCTGGTGGCCGAGAGCTACTGCCGCTTCCTGCTGCGGCTGCAGGGCCTGAGCAGCCGCTGGCGCCAGCCCCTCGCCCTGAAACTGGGCCTGGCCGGGGCCCTGCTGGGGCTGGCCGATGCCCTGCTGCCCCAGGCCTTTGTGAATGAGGCGGGCGTGCGGCTGGCAGTGGCCAGCGGTGAGATCGATGTGGCCATGGCCCTGGGGGTGGCGGTGGTGCTGTTCCTGAGCACGGGCCTGGCGGCGGCGGTGGGAGCTCCAGGGGGCCTGTTCGCGCCGATGCTCACCCTGGGCGGCGCCCTCGGGCTGGTGGCGGTGGAGCTGGTGGAGCTCAGCGGCATCCACGCGCCGGACACGGCGGTGTTCGCCGGCATGGGGGCCTTCCTCTCCGCCACGGCCCGCACGCCGATCACCGCCCTGTTTCTGGTGTTCGCCCTGAGCAAGCAGTGGCTGCTGCTCAAACCGGTGCTGAGCGCCTGCCTGGGCAGCGTGCTGGTGGCGCGTCTGCTGGCGCGCGATTCACTGTTCGAGCGACTACTGCGGCTGAGCGGCGATGCCGAATCGACGCAACCCCCTGGCCTGGGCGAGCCGGGCCCCCTGCGACCGAACGCCCTGCCACTGCGGCCGCGCGCCGCGCAGACAGCCAGCGCCAGCGCAGGCCAGGGCGCGGCGGACTGAGAGGCCCGGCCCCCAGAGGCACTCAGCCAAACAACCCCAGTCCGTTCCCCCGACCGCGATTGCGCGACGCCACCGTGCCGGCGGCGCTGCTGACGGCAAAGCCGTAACCCTGGTTGGTGATCGCCGTGTTGGCGATCAGGGCGTTGTCGCGGCCACCGCGGAACACAATGCCGCTGCCGCCGTTGTCCTGGAGGGTGTTGTTGAACAGCTGCGCCCCGCGCGGACGGCGCAGATCGATGCCGTCACCAGCATTGGCGACGATCTGATTGCCATGGCGGCGATTGCCGCGCTGGCCGATGCGGATCGCGCGGGTCCTGGCCCCGATGGAGATGCCATCCCGCCCATTGCCGAACATGGCGCGTCCACCGCTGCTGAAGCCCACGAAGGTCTGATCGATCGTGATCCGGCGGGCGCGGCCGGCCAGACGAATGCCATGGCCATCGTTGTTGGAGACGGTGTTCTGGGGAATCACCGAGGGCCGCTGACCCGCGATCCGAATGTCGGCCGCCTGGCCATCCACACGGATGCCATCGCCACCATTGCCCCAGGAGATCAGGGCGCCGGAGCTGTCGCTGTAGGTGGCCTCGGTGCCATAGGTGTTGAGACCGATGATGTTCGGATCCACCCAGATGCCGCGGGCCGCACCGGTGAGATGCAGGCCATGGCGCCGGTTGCCCGACAGCACATTCGTACGCACCTGATTGCGGCCACCATCGCTGCTGATGCAGATGCCGCTCTTGCGATTGGGTGCAATGCCACCAAAGGCGGTCAGGCCGGCGAAGGTGTTGAAGGTGATGAAGCGACTGACGCGATCGGTGACATGGAGGCCATGGCCGCCATTGCCGGCGTTGACATTACCCAGCGGAATCACGCCCCCATACTGAATCTCCGTGGATCGACCTTCAATCAGGGCGCCATCACCCGCATTGGCCACGACAGTCTGATTATCAGCGCCAAGGCCAAAGAAATTGGCGTGAATCGTGATGGCATCACTGTCGCGCACCCGCAGGCCGTTGCCGCCATTGCCACTGACAACGTTGTAATAGATGAACGGGCTCTGGTTGCGCGTCGTGCCGATCAGGCCATTGCGATCCGCCTTGATGATCGCCACGCCATCGCCGTCGTTGCCGATGGCGCTGCTGCCCGCTGCGTCGGTACCGATGAAATTGCCCATCAGGCGGTTCCGACGGGAGCCGCGGTGGATCAGCACGCCTTCAGCGCCGTTGCCGGAGATCAGGTTGCCCTGACCCGGGCGCTGAAAGGCTCCCTTGGTGGGGTCATTGCCGCGATGGGCCGTACCGCCGATGCGGTTGCGGCGGGCCCGGTCGGTGAGCACGATCCCCTGATCGGCATTACCGAGATCGGCCGTGCCATCGGCGGTGGTGCCGATGCGGTTGTTGGCGATGCGGTTGTGATCACTGCCCTGCACCACGATGCCGGCGCCGGCATTGGCGCTGATCACATTGGACACCTGCCGATCCAACGGCAGGCCGGTCAGGGGATCCAAGGTGCCGATCCGATTGTGGTGCGATCGGGCCGTGATCCGGATGCCATGGCCCTGATTGCCCATGGCGGTGATGCCATCGAGGCCCACACCGATCAGGCAGTTCTGCACGCTGATCCGCGGCGCATCCAGCGTGAGGCCGTCGCCACCGGCCTGCACCAGGGCCAGCCCCTGAAGACTGGAACGCGCAGCCCTGGCGCCACGGATGCTCAGGCCCTGATGGCCCTGACAATCAACGACCAGATTGGCGCGGCCGGAGTCCTGCAGCAGACCACGGATCGCGACACGATCACGGACGGTCGGAAGCGCACGCTCCAGCAGGATCGCGCCACCACTGAGGCTGCGATCGATGTCGATCCGATCGAAGCCGGCATGACGATTGGCGGCGGTGATCGCCCAGCGGAGGCTGCCGACTCCAGCGTCCTGAAGCGTGGTGACGGTGAACTCCATCGTTCTCCCAGCTCAGCAACCGGATCTTCCGCATGATGACGACGGCGGCTGGCACTGTCAGGCCACGCGATGGCGCCTGACATCGGCGGATTGGCGACCGGAGAAGCGATGCAGAGCTCTGGGCACTGCAGCCGGTGGGCGCCCCTGGGGCCGCAGCGCTCTGAATCCTCGCGGGAGCGAGCAGCGGCAGACGATCCCAGCGCACAAAGGGCCGGTGCAGTGAGACGCTGGAGGGAGACCGAATCCGCCCGGACACCACCGCTGAACCAGGAAACCCTGCTGTTTGACCCCGCCGCCCCGGCTGCCGGGGCACTGCGGGCGGTGCTGGCCTTCCCCAGCACCTACACCGTGGGCATCACCAGCCTGGGCTATCAGGTGGTGTGGGCCACCCTGGCCCAGCGGGCCGACGTGGATGTGCGGCGTCTGTTCACCGATCAGGGCGACCCGCCGCACCGCCACTGTGACCTGTTCGGCCTGTCGCTGAGCTGGGAGCTGGACGGACCGGTGCTGCTGGATCTGCTGGAGCAGCAACGCATCCCGATCTGGAGCGCCGAGCGGGGCGATGACGATCCACTCGTGTTCGGGGGCGGCCCGGTGCTCACCGCCAACCCGGAGCCGCTGGCACCCTTCTTCGATGTGGTGCTGCTGGGCGACGGCGAGCTGCTGCTGCCGGCCTTCATCGACGCCCTGCAGGAGTGCCGCAGCGCCCCCAGGCCGGAGCGGCTGCGGCGGCTGGCGCAGGTGCCGGGCGTGTATGTGCCCACGCTCTATGCCCCGCGCTATGGCTCGGATGGCCAGCTGTTGGGCGTGGAGCCAACAGAACCGGACATCCCCGCCACGGTGGCCAAGCAGACCTGGCGCGGCAACACCCTCAGCCACTCCACGGTGATCACACCGGAAGCGGCCTGGCCCGACATCCACATGGTGGAGGTGGTGCGCAGCTGCCCGGAGCTGTGCCGCTTCTGCCTGGCCAGCTATCTCACCCTGCCGTTCCGCACCGCCAGCCTCGACGACGGCCTGATTCCAGCGGTGGAGAAAGGGCTGGCCGTCACCCGTCGGCTGGGACTGCTGGGGGCGTCCGTGACGCAGCATCCCCAGTTCGCCGATCTGCTGGCCTGGCTCGATCAAGACCGCTTCGAAG
>CBFHOT010000134.1:0-5674 GCA_965657465.1 Cyanobacteriota bacterium
TGAGGCCCTCCGCCCCGGTGGGGCGATCACGGCGGGTTGACTCGGCGGGTTGATCAGATGATCAGAAGAACTGGTCGAAGTTGTCGAAATCCACGGCCCGGAAGACGCCGCGCTGCACCTGATCCATCAGCCGCGACAGCTGCACCCACAGGGCGCCGGCCGTGCCGATCGACAGCACGAAGGACACCAGCAGGGCCGCCCCGGGCGCGAAGCCGAACACCTGCAGGCTGCCGCCGATGAACAGCGTCACCCCCAGGATCACGCCGATATAAGGCGGGGTGGTGGTGGCATCGGCCAGGGGCAGCAGGGCCAGCCGGTCCTGCTTCCAGCCGTCGAGGCGGTTGCGCACCAGCCGCGCGAAGGTGAGGCCGCAGAGCACGCCGATCGCCAGACCCACGCCGGCCAGCAGGTAGGGCGGCTGGCTCAGCGGCGCGTAGGCCAGCAGCAGTTCGCTGGCATCCAGGTCGCCGAAGTCGCCGCTGGCCAGGTCGCCCAGGGCCTCGCTCAGGTTGATCGGGGCGGGAAACGGCTCGGGGGCTGCGTCGAGGGGCACTGCGGCGGGCATGGCGGGTGCGGCTGACCCTAGCGGTGCCCTCCGGCGGCGGGTTCAGGGCTCCCAGCGCTGGGAGCCCAGGAAGCTGAGTTCCACGAAGTCGCTGGCCTGCCGGTCGTTGCGCCCCAGGCTGAGCCGATAGCCGCCGAGATCGAGGTTGTCGATCGATTCCAGGCCCCGCACCAGCGCCGTCTGGCTTGGGTTCGGGCCGGCCCGCCGCAAGCCCTCGCTGATCAGTTTCGCGGCCAGGAAGCCCTCCAGGCTGGTGAAGCTGTAGGTGGTCTGGCCGTGCAGCTCGCGCATCAGCCGCTGGTATTTGGCCACCACCGGCACCCGGCGGTTCCAGGGGAAGGGCACCACCTGGCTGATGCCGATGCCGTTGGCCTGCCCTCCCGAGAGGGAGTCCTGCAGACCGCGGGTGCCCACGAAGGACACATTCATCAGTTGGGCCCGGTGCTGCCGCTGCTGCAGCTCGCGGCTGAAGGCCGCCGAGCTGGGGTAGGCGGCGATGATCACCACCCCGTTCGGGTTGGCGGCGATCAGCTGGCGCGCCGCCTCGCCCAGCTGGGTGGAATTGCGCTGCACCGGAGCCGTGGCCACCGGCCGCAGGCCGTGGCGCTTCAGGGCCTTCACCGTGGCGGCCAGCCCGTCATCGCCGAAAGCGTCGGCCTGATGCAGCACGGCGATGCGGTGGCGGGCCGCTCCCACCAGATCGTCCACGATCCGATCGATCTCAGCCTGGTAGCTGGCGCGCATGTTGAACACGCTGGGCCGCTGCGGCTGCCGCAGCAGCTGGGCGCCGGTCAGGGGCGCCACCAGCGGGATGCCTCGCGCCGTGACCTCCGGCAGCACCGCCTTGGTGGTGGGGGTGCCCACGTAGCCGAACAGGGCCAGCACCCGGTCCCGTTCGATCAGCTGCTGGGTGTTGCGCACCGTCAGCGCCGGCTCGTAGCGGTCGTCGCGGCTGATCAGCTGCACCGGCCGGCCGTGAATACCGCCGCGTCGGTTGATCTCGGCGAACCAGGCTTCCGCTCCCTGGCGGTATTCCAGCCCCAGCTGGGCCGAGGGCCCCGACAGCGGCGCCGACTGGCCGAGCAGCAGGGGCCGCCCGCTGAGGCGCCCCTGAATCGGGCTGCGGATCGGCTCCTCGGGGGCCGGCGGTCGGCTCAGCCCCAGCAGGGGAACAGCCAGGCCGGCAGACACCAGCGCCAGCACCCGTTTGCTGCGAAGACCGCTGCCTAAGGTCGGGGCAGCACGCCCATCGCCGATGCCGCCGCGCAAACAGAGGCGCTGGAACCTCCTGGCCATCGTGTCGGTCGTGCTGGCCACCATCCTCGCCATCATGGCGCTGGCGCGGATCGATGTGCAGCCGGTGCAGAGCCGGGACGCCCTGCGCCTCAGTTCCGGCGTGCGCGCTCTCACCACCGATCCCAGCCGTTTCCTCTCCGGCGGCTGGACCTCCCTGCGCGGGGAGCTGCTGAGCGAGCAGGAGATCCTCGTGGATCAGCAGGTGCTGGAGCAGGCCCCTCACCATGTGCAGGTGGGCGTCTATGCCACCAGCACCTACGACCTGGATCTGAGCATCCCCAGCTATTCCTCCAATGGCTACGTCTGGTTGCGCTGGGATGAGCCGCTGCAGCGTTATCTGACCGGTCAGGGCACCACGATCGCGGAGCGCATCTCCCTGATCAATGGCCTGCTCTCCGATGCCGATCCGGTGTTGCATCCGGTGGATCCCAGTCCCCAGAAAATGGATGACGGCAGTTACTACCAGCTGTTCTCCTATATCGGTCGCTTCTACATCGATCGCGCCAGTTTTCGCCATTACCCCTTTACCACGGTGAGTCTGCCGCTGGTGATTGAGGCCGATGATGTTGATGGCATGCTCGACTACCACGATCTGCGCTTCGAGGCCGATCTGCAGAACAGCGGCATGGGGTTGTATGCCGGCATCATCGGCTGGCTCAACCGCGGCTGGTCGATCGCCGAATACCGGCACCACTACGCCACCAACTTCGGCCTGGGTGGCCCGGAGGATGACTACAGCCAGGTGGTGTTTGATATCTCCTTCGGCACCTCCGCCTGGGCCGCGTTCTGGCGCCTGTTGCTGCCCCTGGCGGTGCTGATGACGATGGTGCTGCTGGTGTTCAAGGTGCGCCCCGACGAGCAGGATGCCCGCGCCAGCATTCCGGTGACGGTGCTGCTCACCCTGGTGTTTCTGCAGCAGACCTACCGGGCCGAACTGCCGCAGCTGCCCTTCCTCACCTTTCTCGATCAGGTGTATGTGGTGGCTTATGTGGTCACGCTGGTGGCCTTCGTGCTGGTGATCTGGATCGGTCGCCGCTATGCCGACATGGAGGAGCTTCCCGAGGGGCCCGCCCGCGAGAAGCTGGCCCATCACCTCTACCGGCTCGATGAGCTCTGGCCCCTGGCCGTGGTGCTGTTCAGCTCCCTGAGCATCGTGATCTGCTGGATGAGCCTGCCGCCTGGTGCCTGAGGTCAGGCTGCGGCCAGCGGGTTGAGCCGCGCCAGCAGCCCGCCGGCCAGGCGGCTTGGGCTGAAGGTGCGGCGCAGCAGGCCCACCAGAGCCCGCAGGTCATCGGTGTGCAGCCGATCGCCCTGCACCAGGGTCAGCAGCAGCCGCTGGCGCAGGCTGCCGCCATCGGGGCCGAGCAGCAGCTTCAGGCCCGAGCCCATCACCGGCAGCAGCTCGGGCCCCGGGCCTTCGCCCTCCACCACCGCCAGCAGGCTCTCCAGCCGCTCGATCCGCAACCGGCCGCTGCTGTCGAACAGCACCTCCAGCAGCTTGTCGCGCATCTCGGCGGTGTCGCCCGCCAGCAGCCGCCGCGCCACGTAGGGGTAGGCCACCTGCAGGATGCGGAAGGAGGGATCGAGCCGCATCGCCAGTCCCTCCTGGCTCACCACCGCCCGGATGATCAGGGCGAAGCGGGCCGGCACCCGGAAGGGGTAGTCGTACATCAGCTCCGAGAAGCGATCGGTGATCGCCTTGAAGTTGAAGTTGCCCACGTTCTCGCTGAGGGCGCCGCCGAGCACCTCCTCCAGCGCCGGAATGATCGGTTCGAGATCGCTGTTGGGGTTGAGGAATCCCAGGGTCACGAAGTCCTGGGCGAGGCCGCGGAAATCGCGGTTGATCAGATGCACCACCGCGCCGGTGAGGGTGAGCCGGTCGGAATCGCTGATCGAATCCATCATCCCGAAGTCCACATAGCCCACATGGCCCAGCGAACCGGTGCGGCCGGGCAGGGCAAACATGTTCCCCGGGTGCGGATCGGCGTGGAAGTAGCCGAATTCCAGCAGCTGTCGCAGGCCGGAGATCACGCAGGTGCGGATCAGGGCGGCGGTGTCGAGATGCTGGGCCTCCAGCGCCTGGCGCTCCTGCAGCTTGGTGCCCTGGATCCAGCTGGTGGTGAGCACCCGCCGGGCGCTCAGCTGCCGCTCCACCGAAGGCACGACCACCTCCGGATGGCTGGCGAACAGCCGCGCGAAGCGCTCGGCGTTGTCCGCTTCGCGCCGGTAGTCGATCTCCTCGAACAGGGAGCGGCCGAATTCATCGATGATCTCCCCCAGCCCGAAGCCGAGGTTGAGGGGCAGCAGCGGGCCGCTGATGGCGGCCAGCAGGCGCACGATCACCAGATCGCGGCGCAGGATCCGCTCCAGATCCGGCCGCTGCACCTTCACGGCCACCCAGTGGCCGTCGCTCAGGCGGGCTCGGTACACCTGTCCGAGGCTGGCGGCCGCCACCGGGTAATCGGGGAACTCCTCGAACAGGCGGCTGGCCGGCGCTCCCAGTTCCGCCTCGATCGTGGCCAGGGCCACCTCCTGGGGGAAGGCGGGCAGGCTGTCCTGCAGCTGCGTCAGCTGCTCCAGCCAGTCGCGGCGCACCAGATCCGGGCGGGTGGAGAGGGCCTGCCCCACCTTGATGAAGCAGGGCCCCAGGTTGGTGAGGGTGTTGAGGATCCGCCGGCCGAGGGCCTGCTGCACCTTCGGATCGGCATTGCCGGCCTGGAGCAGCAGCACCACCGCCAGCGTGCCCAGCTGCCAGAGCACCTGGCTCAGGCGTCCCAGCAGCAGCCAGGGTCGTTGCAGCAGCCAGCGCAGATCGGCCGCCGGCCGGTAGCCATCGATCGCCGAGGACGTGATCGTCGCCGGGCGATTGGAGCGGGAGGCGGGCGCGGCGCTCAAGGGGGATCCGGCCTGGGGCCGCTGCGGGCAATCGGCAGACTCTAGAAACCCCAGACCTGCCGGGTGATCCGCCCACTCCTGCCCGCGGCCCTGCGCCCCAGGCGCCGCCTGGCCCTGCTGCCGCCATCGCTGCTGCCACCACCTCTGTTGCCGCTGCACCTGCCCGCCCATGGCCGGGGCCGCGGCCTGGCGCCGGCGCTGGCCCGGCTGCTGCGCCAACCCCCCGGCAGCTGGGATCTGCCGGAACTGCCGGAGTTCGGTGGCCCCCTGGAAGCGGAGGGGGCGGTGGCCGAGGCCCAGGCCCGCTGCGCCGCCCTGCTCGGCGCCGAGCGCTGCTGGTTCGGTGTCAACGGTGCCAGCGGCCTGCTGCAGGTGGCCCTGCTGGCCCTCGCTCCCCCCGGCAGCCGGGTGCTGCTGCCCCGCCATCTGCACCGCTCGCTGCTGCACGGTTGCCTGCTGGGTCAGCTCCGGCCGGTGCTGTTTGATCTGCCCTTCGACGCCACTACCGGTCTCTGGCAGCCGCCCGATGCCGCCTGGTTGGAGCGGGCGCTGCAGGCGGCCCTCGCCGATGGCCCCCTGGCCGCCGTGGTGCTGGTGTCGCCCACGTATCACGGTTTTGCCGCCGATCTGCCGGCCCTGGCGGCGGTGGTGCATCGGATCGGGCTGCCCCTGTTGGTGGATCAGGCCCACGGCCGCGGTGAGGCTCTGGCGGCCGGTGCTGATCTGGTGGTGCTCTCCTGCCAGAAGGCGGCCGGCGGCCTGGCCCAGAGCGCCGCGCTGCTGGCCCAGGGCTGCCGCTACCGCCCCGAGGCGATCGAGCGCGCCCTGCTCTGGCTGCAGACCTCCAGCCCCAGCGCCCTGCTGCTGGCCTCCACCGAGGCGGCCCTGCTGCATGGCGCCAGCGCCGCCGGCCGGCAG
>CBFHOT010000135.1:0-5634 GCA_965657465.1 Cyanobacteriota bacterium
GGGATGTCGCGGATCATGAAGGGGTTCGAGGTGTCCACGGTGGGGACACGCTGGAAGTTGATGTCGGTCTGGCTGAACTGCGGGCAGATGTGGTTGATGTAATCCGGCATGCGGCGCAGGATCGTGTCCACGGTGGCCTCAGCCGAGTAGCCGCGCTCCTTGTTGTCGCGGGCGATCTTCTGGATCCACTCCAGATTCACGATCGGCACCACACCCACCAGCAGGTCGGCCAGGCCGGCCACGTCATAGCCATCGCCCTTCACACCGCCGTGCAGGCCTTCGTAGAAGAGCAGATCGGTGCCGGCTTCGATCGGTTCCCAGGGGGTGAACTGACCGGGCTCAAGGTTGGTGCCGAGGCGGCCGTTGTGCTCGGCGGCTTCCTCGACGGAGTGCAGGTAGTAGCGCTTCTCGCCGGTGCCGGTTTCGCCGTAGCTGCGGAACAGCTGCTCCAGCTTGTCGAACAGGTTGGCCTCGGGGCCGAAGTGGGAGAAGTTCTCGCCCTTGGCCAGAGCGGCGGCCATGGCCTCCTTCATCGGGCCGCGCTCGTAGCGGTGGTAGCTGTCGCCCTCCACCACGGCAGGCCGGATGCCCTCACGCTTGAAGATGTGCTCGAAGGCCCGCTTGACCGTGCTGGTGCCTGCGCCGGAGGAACCGGTGACAGCCACGACCGGATGACGCTTCGACATGCGCAGGATCAGGAGAACTGGGGCGAGTTTGGCAGGTCGTGGGACCCGCCCCGCTGCCGGCCCCCTGTGGGCCCTTCCCCGCTCCCGCCGCTCAGCCCTCCAGGGCCGCCAGCAGCTGCTCGCCCATCGCCTGGCAGCCCAGCTGGGTGCAGCCTTCGCTCATCAGATCGCCGGTGCGGTAGCCGGCGGCCAGCACCCGATCCACCGCCTGCTCCAGATCAGCAGCGGCGGCCTCCTGCTGCAGACCCACCCGCAGCATCATCGCGGCGCTGAGCACCATCGCCATCGGGTTGGCCTTGTCCTGGCGGGCGATGTCCGGGGCGGAACCGTGGATCGGCTCGAACAGGCCCGGGCCGCTTTCGCCCAGGGAGGCGGAGGGCAGCATGCCGATCGAGCCGCTGAGCATGGCGGCCTCATCGCTGAGGATGTCGCCGAAGAGATTGCTGGTGAGCAGCACGTCGAACTGGCGGGGGTTGCGCACCAGCTGCATGGCCGCGTTGTCGACGTACATGTGGCTCAGCTCCACACCGGGGTAGCTGGCGGCGTGCATGGCTTCCACCCGGTCGCGCCAGAGCTGGCTCACATCGAGCACGTTGGCCTTGTCGACGCTGCAGAGGCGGCCGCTGCGCTGCTGGGCCAGATCGAAGCCCACCTTGGCGATGCGGTCGATCTCGTCGTCGAAGTAGGCCATGGTGTTGAAGCCGCGCACGCGGCCCTCGGCCTCCACCCGGCCTTTGGGCGTGCCGAAGTACACGCCGCCGGTGAGCTCGCGCACCACCAGCAGATCCACCCCTTCGATCACCTCGCGCTTGAGGGTGGAGGCATCGATCAGGGCCGGGATGATCTTCACCGGCCGCAGGTTGGCGAACAGGCCCATGCCGGCGCGCAGGCCGAGCAGGCCGGTCTCAGGGCGCTTCTCCCGCGGCAGGCTGTCGTACTGGGGGGAACCGATGGCGGCCAGCAGCACGGCATCGGCGGCCTTGCAGGCCTCCAGGGTGCTGGCGGGCAGCGGCTCGCCGGTGGCATCGATGGCGGCGCCGCCCATCGGCTGCTCGTCGTAGACGAGGCTGAAACCGTGGCGGGCGCTGACGGCATCGAGCAGCTGCCGGGCCACCGTCATGATCTCCGGACCGATGCCGTCGCCGGGGAGCAGGGTGATCCGGTAGCTGCTGGTCATGGGGCGAACGGGAGCTTGGGCTGGAGGCTACGGCCCCACCTGCGGTCTGCTCCCCGACCCCTGCTGCTGTCGCTCCTGCCCCCGTTCCAGCTGGCGCAGGCTGCGGGCCAGCTCGGGCAGCTTGTTAAAGGCCGCCGAGCAGCGCAGCCAGAGGCGGTTGGGAATCGCCGGATAGCCGCTCACCACCTCGCCGGCCGCCACCTCGCCGTGCACGCCCGATTTGGAGCTGGCGATCGAGCGATCGCCCATCACCGCCTTGTTGGCCAGGCCCACCTGGCCCGCCAGGATCACGCCGTTGCCCAGCCGGGCACCGCCGGCGATGCCCACCTGGGCCGCCAGGGCGCAGCCCTGGCCGGTGCTGACGCCATGGCCGATGTGCACCAGGTTGTCGAGCTTGCTGCCGGCGCCGATGCGCGTTTCGCCCACCGAGGGGCGATCGATGGCGCTGCCGCAGCCCACCTCCACGCCGTCCTCGAGCACCACCTGGCCGGTCTGGGGCATCTTGCGCCAGCCGCTGGCGGTGGGCACGAAGCCGAAGCCCTCGCTGCCGATCACGGCATTGGAGTGCACCACGCAGCCGCGGCCCAGGCGTGAGCCGGGGTGCAGCACCGCGCCGGCGTGCAGTTCGCAACCCTCGCCGATCTGCACGTCGTCGTAGATCACCACGTTGGGGTGGAGTGTGCAGCCGCTGCCGATCTGCACCCGGGCGCCGATCACCACGTGGGCGCCCACATGGCTGCCCATCCCCACCACGGCGCTGGGGTCGACCACGGCGCTGGCGTGGATGCCCGGGGGCTTGGGCGGGACGGGATAGAGGGCTTCGAGGGCCTCGGCGAAGCCCAGGCGCGGATTGACCAGGGCGATCCAGGCGATGCCGCGCTCGCTGGCCTGTTGCTGCAGGGCGGTGGCCTCCTCGCAGCGCGCCGGCAGCAGCAGGGCGCTGGCGCCGGTGTTGGCCAGGGCGTTGGCCAGGGCATTGCCCGGTTCCAGGAAGCTCAGCTGGCCGCCGCGGGCCTGATCGAGAGCGGCGGCCCCCTCCAGCAGCGGATCGGCAGCCAGGTGATGGGCCAGGTCGGCGCCGCCGGCCGCGCCCCGTTCGCTGAGGTGGCCGAGCAGTTCGCTGAAGCGCATGCGCCCCGGTGGTGGTGTGGCCGGATCGTAGGCAGGCCGTCGCAGCGGCTCACCGCTCACACCAGCGCCAGTTGGTCGCGGTGCACCACCTCCACGCCGGCGCTGCCGATCAGGCCGCGCAGCTCGGCGCTGCCCAGGGTGGCCAGCCCCCGGCCCAGCTCGCGGCCATCGGCCGACAGCAGCCGCACCGCATCGCGGGCTTCGAAGTCGCCCTCCACCGCCGTCACCCCCACCGCCAGCAGCGAGGCCCCCTGCCCGCGTAGGGCCTGCTCGGCGCCGGCATCCAGCCGCAGGCTGCCCTTGGGCAGCAGGGCGTGGGCCAGCCAGCGCTTGCGATCCGGCAGCGGTGCCGTCGAGGGTTGAAACACCGTGCCCAGCCGCTCACCGGCCAGCAGGCCATCGAGCACCGCCGGATCGCGGCCGTCGGCCAGGCGCACGCGGATGCCGCTGGAGGTGGCGATCCGGGCGGCCGCCAGCTTGGTGGTCATGCCGCCGGTGCCCCAGCTGCCACCGCCGGAGGCCACATGGCTGAGCCGTTCCAGCTCGTCGAGGTCGCGCACCTCCTCGATCGGCTGGGCGCTGGCATCGTGGCGCGGATCGCCGGAGTAGAGGCGATCGACATCGGTGAGCAGGATCAGCTCATCGGCTTCCACCGCCACCGCCACCAGCGCCGAGAGGGTGTCGTTATCCCCGAAGCGCAGCTCATCGGTGGCGAGGGTGTCGTTTTCATTGACCACCGGCACCACGCCCCAGGCCAGCAGCTGGGCCATGGTGCGGCAGGCGTTCTGATAGCGGCGGCGGGAGGCGAGGTCGCCGCGGGTGAGCAGTACCTGGGCCACCGCCAGGCCGCGCACGGCAAAGGCGTCCTGGTAGAGGGCCATCAGCCGGCCCTGGCCCACGGCCGCGGCGGCCTGCAGGGCCTCCACCTCGGTGGGGCGCTGGGTCAGCTGCAGGGTGGCGCAGCCGATGCCCACCGCCCCGCTGGTGACCAGCGCCAGGGAATCGCCGCTGCGCACGGCCCGGTTGAGGCTGGCGGCCAGGTCGGCGATCACCGCAGCGGTGGGCCGCTCCGGGGTTCCCCGCAGCAGGCTCGTGCCCACCTTCACCACCCGCCGCATCACGCTGCCGCCATTGGCCCCCATCTTGGAGCCCGGCTCGGCGTTGCCGTTCAGCTCAGACGGGTGCCCAGCCAGTGGGCCAGGCGGATCTCCAGCTTCTGCAGCCGGTCGCGCTGGCAGGGCTGGCCGTCGGGATCGATCGGCTTGACCAGCACCGTGTAGAGGCCGAGGCGGTTGCCGGCGATCACATCGGTGAACAGCCGATCACCGATCAGGGCCACCTGGCCGTGGGGCAGCTGCAGCTGCTCCAGCACCCGCCGCAGGGCGCTGCGGCGCGGTTTGCCGGCTGAGGTGGTGAAGGGCACCCCCAGCTCCTCAGCCACCGCGCCGATGCGCTGGCGCGAGGGGTTGTTGCTGAGCAGGTGGATCGGCAGCTGCCGCCGCGCCTCCTCCAGCCAGAGGCGGGCGCTGGGGGGCAGGCTGGCCTGGCGCCGCGGCAGCATCGTGCGGTCGACGTCCAGCACCAGGGCGGCGATGCCCCGGTCGCGCAGCTCCTGCAGCGGCAGTTCCGCCAGGGTGCGCTCCAGCAGCCAGTCCGGTTGCAGCAGCCGGCGCAGGCTCATGCCTCACCCTCCCGCTCGGCCAGCTCGGCCTCGATGCGGGGCTGCACCCGTTCGAACTCCTCGTCTTCCACCAGCACCGCCTCGCCGCCATCCATGCGGGCCACCACAAAGAAGGGATCGAGGGGGATGTAGAGGCCGTACTCCTGGCCATCGGCCCGGAACTGGATCAGCATTTCGTAGAGGTCCGTCTCCTCGTCCTCGTCCTCGCCCTCCAGCTCCTCCTCCAGCTCCTCGGGATCGGGTTCCTCCAGGTCGCCGCTCACGGTCAGGGTCACCGCTGAGCGCACCAGGGTGAGGTCGTGCTCCTGCAGCACCACCTCAGCCACCGACAGGATCGATTCGGCGCCGTCGAGCTCCTCGACCACTTCATCGTCGCTGTCATCGTCCGGGGCGATGCGCACCAGGCACACCGGGGTATCCACCGGGGTCAGCAGCACATAGTCGTGGCCGTCGAGCGGGATCAACTGCTCGAGGAAGCAGAGCAGCTGGCGCCCCTGCTGGTCCCGCACCAGCACGGTGGGCACATCGGTGGGAAGGTCGCCGGAGCCAGTCATGGAAGAAACCTGCGGAGCCCCCGGATCGGAGCTGTGTCCTCAGGATGGATCAGCGCCGGCCCCCTGGCGATCGTCGATGGTCGCCGCCCGCACCGGCAGCGGTTCCGGGCCTTCCTGCAGCCACTGCTCCAGCAGCAGGGCGGCGGCAGCGCTGTCCAGGGCGCCCGTGCGGTCGCCGTGCAGGCCGTGACGTTCAGCCGCCGCCCAGCTGCTGGCGTGCTCGTTCACCCAGGCCAGCGGCAGCTGCGCCGCCGCCGCCAGCCGCTCGCCGTAGCGACGGCAGTGGCGCGCCTGCTCGGTGGGCTGGCCGGCGGCATCCAGCGGCAACCCCACCACCAGGGCGCTCACCCGCCGCTGGCGCAGCAGCGGCAGCAAGCGCTCCAGATCGGCCTCCCAGCGGCCGCG
>CBFHOT010000136.1:0-5627 GCA_965657465.1 Cyanobacteriota bacterium
CTTCGTCACCCAGGTGGCCGTGGGCCGGCGTGAGCGCCTGCAGGTGTTTGGCAGCGACTGGCCCACGCCCGACGGCACCGGCGTGCGCGATTACATCCATGTGATGGATCTGGCGGAGGGTCACCGTGCCGCCCTCGACACCCTGTTAAGCCAGGGTCCCCAGCACCTCACCCTCAACCTGGGCAGCGGCGTCGGCGCCAGCGTGCTCGATGTGGTGAAAGCCTTCGAGGCCGCCAGCGGCCGCCCCGTGCCCTATGAGCTGGTGCCCCGCCGCCCGGGCGATGCGGCGATCACCGTGGCTGATCCCAGCCTGGCGGCCGAGCGACTCGGCTGGCGCACCCGGCGCAACCTCAGCGAGATCTGCCGCGACGGCTGGGCCTGGCAGGCCGCCAATCCTGAGGGGTATCGCGGCACCTGATGGGGGCACGCGCCACAGCGCACTGGGGCCAGCTGGTGCTGGCCGGCGGAGGCCACAGCCATGCCCTGCTGCTGCGGAGATGGGCGATGCACCCCGAGCGGCGCCCGGCCGGGCTGATCACGCTGGTGAACCGCCACAGCACCGCCCTCTATTCCGGCATGGTGCCGGGCCTGATCGCCGGACGATATCGACGCGATGACGTGGCGATCGACCTGCGCCGCCTGGCCGAACGGGCCGGCGTCGCCTTGGTGATCGCTGAGATCAGCGGGCTCGACCTGGCGGGGCAAGCTCTGCAGCTGGACGGCCGCCCGCCCCTGCCCTACCAGCAGCTCAGCCTCGATGTGGGCGCCATCAGCCCACAACTGCCCCCATCGGCCGCTGATGGTGAGCGCGACCAGCTGATCCCGATTAAACCGCTGGAACCGGCCCTCGCCCTGCTGGCGCAGGAAGACCTGTACTTGGAGCAGGCCGGTGAGGCAGCAGCGCCCTTTCAGGTGGTCGGCGCCGGCCTGGCGGGGTTGGAGGTGGCCCTGGCCCTGCGCCAGCGCTGGCCCCAGCGGCGCCTGCAGCTGCTTGCCCGCCCCGGCCAACCCCACCCGGCCTGGCGCAGGGCCCTTCAACAAGCGGAAATCGAACGACTCGACAGCAGCGATGGCCATCATCCGGCCCGTGGTCATGGCCTGGCCTGCACCGGCAGCCGCGCCCCCGGCTGGCTCGCCGCCAGCGGCCTGCCCTGCTGCCCCAGCACAGGGCGCGTGCTCACGGGTGCCGACCTGCAGGTGGTGGGCCATCCCGGCCTCTGGGCCAGCGGCGACTGCGGCCTGATCCAGGCCGATCGCCGCCCCCCCTCCGGGGTCTGGGCCGTGCGCGCCGCCCTCCCGCTCGCCCGCAGCATCGAAGCCACTGCCTCAGGCAGACGCCCTCCCCGCTGGCGGCCCCAGCGCCGCGCCCTGCAACTGCTCGGCGACAGCCACGCCGGCCAGCCGGTGGCCTGGGCGCTCTGGGGCCCCCTGCGGCTCGGTCCCCATCCCTGGCTCTGGCGCTGGAAGGAGCGGATCGACCGCCGGTTCATGGAACGCTTCCAACAGCTGCCAGCCATGGGCAGCGCTGGTGGTGAGGCTGCGCCTCTTCAAGGCGATGGGGCGATGCGTTGCCGCGGCTGCGCCGCCAAGTTGCCCGCCGCCACCCTGGAGGCGGCCCTCAGCAGCGCCGGCCTGGAGGGTCTGGGATCAGCCCCGGAGGATGCCAAGCCCCTCCCCGGGGCCCGTGACCCTGGTGGCAGACCCGTGCTGCAGAGCGTCGATGGCTTCCCCGCCCTGATCAGCGACCCCTGGCTCAACGCCCGGCTCACCACCCTCCACGCCTGCTCCGACCTCTGGGCCTGCGGCGCCCAGGTCACGGCCGCCCAGGCGGTGGTGACCCTGCCGATCGCGCCCGCCGCCATGCAGCAGACGCTGCTCAGTCAGACCCTGGCCGGGATCCGCTCCGCCCTCGAACCCCAGGGCGCCCCATTGATCGGTGGCCACACCCTGGAGGCGCGGGATGCCCCCGCCCCCGAGCGCAGCAACGAGCCCCCGAGCCTGGGGCTGCAGGTGTTGCTGAGCGTGAGCGGATCGGTGCAGGGGCGCTTCTGGCCCAAACGGGGCCTGCAGGCCGGAGACCAGCTGCTGCTCAGCCGGCCCCTCGGCACCGGCGTGCTGTTCGCCGCAGCGATGGCGGGCGCAGCCGCACCGTGCGATCTCGATGCGGCCCTGGCCCAGATGGCCCGCAGCCAGCATCGGCTGCTGGAGCAGCTGCAGGCACTGGAGCAGCAGCATCCCGGCCAGCTCCATGCCGCCACCGACATCACCGGCTTCGGGTTGCTGGGCCATCTCGGCGAGATGCTGGGCAGCGGCGAGCCAGCCGCTCACCCCCTGCAGGTGCAGCTCAACGCCGTCGCAATCCCGGCGCTCCCCGGCACCCTGGCCCTGCTGGAGGCGGGCCATGCCAGCAGCCTCGCGCCCGCCAACCGCCGCGCCTGGTCGTTGCTCGATGCCTCAGATCAGCGACAAGCCGCCGTCAAGCTCGAGCTGGACACCATTCCCGCCGGCAGTGCCCGGCACCGGGCCCTGCTGGAGCTGCTGGTGGATCCCCAGACCTGCGGCCCCCTGCTGATCGCCGTCAGTCCGGCGCTGGCAGCTGCAGTCCTGGGGGAGCAAGGCGGGGAGCCATGGCAGGCCATCGGCAGCGCAGCACCCGGCTGAAAGCCGGCTCTGGCTCCAGGGCCGCGCAGCTGTAGCCGGCCGCTTCCGCCAACCGCCTGAGCGGTTTGAGGCGCCGGCGCAGATCGGGCTCCGGGCCACTTGCAGCCAGCACGATCGTGGCCGGCAACGGGGGCTGGTGCAGACGGCGGGCCAGGGCGCGCTGGTCTTGCCAGGGCTGCGGCGCCTGGGCGATCGTGCCGGCGGCCAACGCCATGCGGTCGCTGAGGTTGAGCAACCGCGGCCTTGAGCCGTAGCGCTCCGGTTCGGCGGCGGTCAGCTGGCTGATCGCCAGGAACTGGTCGGCCTCCCGCGATCCATCCCGCGATCCGTCGATGCCCGCATAGGCCTGCTGCCACCAAAGCCCAAGCATCAGCGCGATCAGCGCCAGAGCCAGCGCCCGACCCAGGCGGTTGAGGGGCAGGCCGGCGCTGACCACCGCCAGCCAGGGCAACAGCGCCGGCAGCAGCACCACGAAATAACGACTGAAAGCCAAGGGCTTCACAAACGAAAGCAACACCACCCCCAGCACCATCAGAGCGGAGGCGATCAGGCCGCTGGAATCAGGCAGCGGCAGCCAACGGGGCGCTTCGGCATCGGTTAGGCGCCCTTGCTCTGTGGCCGGCCGCTCCAGCCCCCAACGGCGCACAACCAGCAGCACCAGCAGCAGCAACGCCAGCTTGGGCAGGGGCCAGGGGCCGAGGGCCCGGGCGAGCGTGTCTTCCAGCAGGGCAAAGTCGGGCCGGCCGATCCAGCTGCCCGAGCGGGAACTGAACAGATAGGCAGAGGCATAGGCGATCCAGCCCAGGGCCGGCAGCAGGCCCAGGGCCGCCGTGCCGGCAAGCGGCCAGCGGCGACGCCAGCCATCCCAGACCGCCGCCGCCGCAAACAGAAACAAGCCGTAGAAATGGGTGAGGGCCGCCGCAGCCACCGCCAGGCCATAACCCCAGGCCGCCGACCGGCCCTCCAGCCAGCGCCGGCGCCACCACCAACCCAACGCCACCAGCGCCACCAGCAGGGCATAGCTCTTGCCCTCAATCGCGAAGCGCACCGGGTAAGGGCTGCAAAACGCCAACAGGGCCGCCACGGCCCCGGCGACGGTCGCCTTGCGAGGCGGGGCCAACGCCCGCGCCTGGGCCACCATCACCCCACCGCCCAGTAGGTAGGCCAGCCACGACAGCAGCCGCAGGCTGAGGGCGCTCTGAGCGGTCGCCCCACCCCAGAGCCAGAGCAGCACGTAGTACAGCGGCGGATGGGTGTCGTCTCGCAACATCGCCAACAGGGCTGGGAAGCTGGGCTGGAAGCTCTTGCCCACGCTGTAGAGCTCATCGCTCCAGAGACCGGTGGCATCGATTAGCAGCAGGGCCTTGATCGCGAAGGCGGCAGCGAAGGCAGCAGCGATCACCCCCACCAACGCCGGCCCGTTGCCAGCGATCCACCCGCGGCAGCGGTCCATCAGCGCGCCTCCCGCAGGGCCAGCTGACGCAAACGCTCCAGCTCCGCCCCCAGGGCCGGCCCCGGCAGCCATCCGGAGGCGATCAACTCCCGGGCACTGAGCGACCCCTTCAGATGACGCCAGCGCCCCCACCAACGCAGCAGCGGCCGCCAGGGGGTATCGCGCCCCTCACCGGCAAGCGCGCAGACGGCCAGGGCAACCACCTGCGGCGGCCAGGGGCGACCCTCCAGGGCCCTACTCCAGTCAGCAGCCGTCCATCCCTGCAGCGCCGCCGCCGGCAGATCAGTCGCCAGCCAGCCGCGCAGGGCCTGCCATTGCTCCAGACCGCGCTGCTGCTGCAGGGGCAGCTGCAACCGGGCCGCGAGAGCAAGCGGATCAGCGGCTCCCGCCACCAGGGCCGTCAGCAGCGGCACCCCCAAGCGCCGGGCGCGCAGCAAGCGCAGACGCCAAGAGGAATCGCGCTGCAGCCCTGGATCGAGCAGCACCAACGCACCCCAAGCCTGCAAATGGGTGAGGGCCTCCCCCCAGGGCTCCCGCTCCAGCAGCAGCTCCAGCTCCATGCGCAGGCGCGTGCCCAGGGCCGCCGGCGCCAGACCCGGTGGATCCCCGGGCCGCCAGGCCCAGGGCCAGGCCGCCAGGGTGCGGCGGGCCTGCTCGAGGCTGGTGGCCTCCAACCGGAAGCCAAGGCGGGCGGCATAGCGGGCGCCGCGCACCAGCCGGGTGGGGTCGTCGCGCAGGCTGCCGTCGTGCAGCAGCCGCAGCTGGCGCTGCTGCAGATCCGCCTGGCCGCCATGGGGATCGAGCAGCTGGCCGCTGGCCAGATCGAGGGCGATGGCATTGATGCTGAAATCGCGGCGAGCCAGGTCATCGGCCAGGGCGCCCAGGGTCACCTGCGGGTTCTCCGCCGGCAGCGGGTAGATCTCGCGGCGGGCCGAGGCCACATCCAGCAGCCAGGTCTGGCCCTCGAGCGCCAGCTCCAGCTCCACCGTGCCGTAGGCGCCGTGCTCCAGCGCCGAACGGCAGGCCCCGGCCGGCAGCTGCTGGCGCAGGGCCGCCACCAGGGCACTGGCGCGGCCCTGCACCACCAGATCCAGATCGGGCAAACCCCGCCAGGGATCGTTGTGCACCCGGTGCAGCAGCAGATCGCGCACGGCACCGCCCACCAGGGCCAGGCTGGGCAGCTGCGCCTGCCGCTGGGCCGCCACCAGGCCCTGCAGCAGCAGCGGCGGAATGCCGGGGATGGCGAGGGTCGTCATCGCTGCTGGGGCCCAGGCCGGGCCGGCGTCAGCCATCGATCGGCTCGATCGGCGCCAGACGGGGATCGAGGATCTTCGGGCCCATGCCCTCGAACTTCACCGCCAGCGACACCTTCTGACCGCTGCCGAACAGGTGGGTGACCCGCCCCTCGCCGAAGGCGGCATGGCGCAGGCGATCGCCCACCGCCCAGTGGCGGCCCGCGTCGCTGGGCATGCGGCGCCGCACGGCATTGGCCGGGCTGCCGGCGGCGCCGCCG
>CBFHOT010000137.1:0-5574 GCA_965657465.1 Cyanobacteriota bacterium
AGGCGACGCCGGCCGCGGAGACGCGGGAAGGGCTGGGGCGGCCGGAGCGGGTCATGGGCACCAGGGTAAAGCGATCGGCGGGGGCCAACGATGAACTGAGCAGGCTCCAGCCCCGCCCGCCACCGGCCAGCGCAGCTGCCTCGGAAGCGACAGAAAAGGGCCAGTGGCGACAACCACTGGCCCGGAAGACACATGCCGCCGGAGACGGCATGACTGACCTCAACCGATCAGATCGAGGTTCCTGGCGGCAGCTGCCCAGGCATCCTGAACGGATTGATCCGTGGGAAGCCCCAGCTCACTGGTCGTGGGCAACGATGTCACAAGCTGAGCGAGGAACGGGGCCGCCGGGTCATACACATCAGGGAGAATCCCCTCAAGCGCTGCCTGGAGATTGGGCCCCAACGCCCGGAAGTTGGACAGGACAGCGTTGTAAGCGTCGTAGTTGACGACAATGCCATCGACCACAGCGCCAGGCGCCGCCGGCTGCAGCAGCGGGCCGAGGTTAAGCACGCCGCCCAGAGTGCCGGCCCCACCGGAAAGCCAATCAGTCATCGAGATGAACTGAGACTTCGACGCGTCAACCAAACCCGTCAAAGGATCGCGATACTGAACCTTGACACGCTCAATGGCATTACCAGCACTTTCCACACCGAAGGGATCGTGCAGCAAGGTGGCCATACCACTGACAACATCCGTCATCAGAATGTCATTGCCGATTTCGACGTAACCCCACAGCGCGACCGAACGGTCGATCGCGGTGAGATCAAGGGTATCGGGCTTGTCATCATCACCAGGCTCCGGCGCCTCGGCGAGGTCTGCCACGATCGAAAGCTGACCAGGAGCAACTCGATAAGTGTCGCCCTTGTCACCGCCGACAAATACCACCGGAGAGCGGCTTTCAGACGTGCCCTGGAACTCGTTCTCGCGGTCATTGCCATAGACAATCTGCAGAGGCCCGCCCTGCAGAGGCGAGCGACGGCGACGCCCCGGCAACACCGCCTCAAAATCCCCAACCGGCAACAGCGCCGAACCACGGCGGCGAGAAGACGATCCAGACATACAAAAAGCGACGAAGTCGCACAGAGAGCACCAACCCAACAACCAGCCACCGCTAGGCGAGAAGGCAACTTTTGGGATGGGGGGCTAGAGGCTAAACGCCAACAGCAAATAACGCAAGACCGGCAATGATCAAAAAGCGAATCAAGAGCTCACTCTTTATTTACGATCAAGGCGGAGGCATGGCGGTCGCAGAGAGCATCGATCGTGATCGCCGCATGCGCCGGCTCAGCCACATCCAAGCAGGCACACGAATGCGCACCGCAGCACAAGCGCAGATCACCGATCAACACTGGCATCACCCGATCGAAGCAACACCACCGGAACCAGGACCTCAGCCCAGCCAACACCGCACAGACTTGGCCATGAATACCTACTTAACGATCACGTGATATGCAGGATCTGCATAGGAAATCTTGACCCTGCCGCGCTAACGCGATGCGTGCTGCTCCGCTCATGGAGAGCCAGCCCCCTGATCCCTGAGAGCATGGCCGCAGCACTCCTCCGCGCGATCGATGCCCCTGCTGCCCCGCTGGCGCTACATGACCGACGAGGCCAAGGCGCTGACCCGGCGCACCGCCGTGTCGGCCCTGGTGCTGCTGGTCACCCTGCTGCTGCTGCGGGCGCTGCTGCCCTGGGTGGTGCTGGCGCTGGCTCTCTGGTGGATCTGGAAGGCCGTCAGCGCCGCACGGTGATCGGCTGCCACTGGGAGCGCAGGCCGATGTCCGGCGCGCCCGACTCACGGTTGACCCGCTCCACCCACTGGGGATGCACCATGCGCTGCCCCTTGAACACCTGACGCATCCGCGCCGGCGCCGCAGCGGCCGCGCAGGCGGTGCCGCCATCAAGGCAAGGGGCAACGCCGGAACGGGGCCGCGAACCGCAACCGATCAGCAGCAGAGCAAGCGGCAGCGACCAGGCGCAGCCTCGCCAGCGGCCAGCGCAGCGGCGGTGACAGCAGCGGGGGCGCAGCCCACGCACTCCTACGTCGTGTAATCGGCGTTGATGCGCACGTATTGGTCGGAGAGGTCGCAGCCCCAGGCGCAGCCGGCGCCGGGGCCCGAGCCCACCTGTAGGCGAATCAGCACGGTGTCGCCGCCGGGGCCGCTGCCGCCGAGATAGGCACCGGCGGCGCGCTCGCGCAGATAGGTGGAGGCGGCGGGGCGATCGAAGGCGAGGGGCTGGCCGGCGGCCATCAGCTGGTGCTCGCCCAGCCACAACGCCACGGCTTCGGGATCCATCGGCACGCCGGCGCGGCCGGCGGCGGCCACGATGCGGCCCCAGTTGGGGTCGCGGCCGTGCACGGCGCACTTCACCAGCGACGAGCCGCAGATGGTGCGGGCGATGGCGCGGGCATCGGCCTCGCTGGCCGCCCCCTGCACCTGCACCTCGATCAGGCAGGTGGCGCCCTCGCCATCGCGGGCGATCGCCTGGGCCAGATGCTGCGACACCGCCGTCAGGCCGGCCTCCAGCGCTTCGAAGTGCTCAGGGTTCAGGGGTGCACCGGCTGCAAACGCCAGGTACGTGTCGTTGGTGCTGGTGTCGCCGTCCACCGTGATCGCATTGAAGGAGCGATCCACGGCGCGCTTCACCATGCCCTGCCAGATCTCAGCCGGCACGCCGACATCACAGCTGAGATAGCCGAGCATCGTGGCCATGTTGGGGTGGATCATTCCCGACCCCTTGGCCATGCCGCCGATGCGCACCGTGCGGCCGCCCAGCTCGGCCTCCAGGGCGATCTGCTTGTCGATCAGGTCGGTGGTGAGGATGGCGGTGGCCGCCGCCGCGCCGCCCTCGGGGCTCAGCGCCGCGGCCAGGGGATCGAGGCCCGCCAGCAGCGTGTCCATCGGGATCGGCACACCGATCACGCCGGTGGAGCAGATCAGCACCTCGGCCGCCGTCAGGCCCAGGCGCTCGGCGATGGCGGCGGTGGCGCGCTGGCTGTCGATCAGGCCGCGATCCCCCGTGCAGGCATTGGCCTGGCCGGAATTGGTGAGCACCGCCCGGGCCCGGCCGCCGCTGGCTGCCAGTCGCTCGGCGCAGAGATCCACGCAGGCGGCCCGCACCAAGGAGGTGGTGAAGGTGCCGGCACACACCGCCCCTTCCGGCGCCAGCAGCAGCGAGAGATCCGGCTTGCCGGAGGCCTTGAGGCCAGCGGTGATACCGGCGGCCAGAAAGCCCTCCGGCGCCGTGATGCCGCCGGAGATCGGATGCCAGGGGTGGGTCACGCCACGAGGACACACTGCCCCCATCCTCTCCCTGCAGCCGGATCAGCGCGGCGGCGCCATCCTGAGGCCGAACCCGCAGCGCAGCAGGGGGCTGGCATGACGCTCTGGCAGCAGGCCCGCGGCGAGTTCATCGACGTGATCGCCTGGGATGAACCGGGCGACGACACGCTGGTGTGGCGCTTCCCGCGGCAGGGCGACGCGATCAAGTGGGGCGCGCAGCTGATCGTGCGCGAAGGCCAGCAGGCGGTGCTGGTGAACGAAGGCCGGGTGGCGGATTGCTTCGGCCCGGGCCGGCACCGGCTGAGCACCCGCAACCTGCCGCTGCTCACCAGCCTGCTGGCGCTGCCCACCGCCCTGGAGAGTCCGTTCAAGGCGGAGGTGTATTTCGTGGCCTGCCGCCGGTTCACCGATCTCAAGTGGGGCACGCGCCATCCGCTCACCCTGCGCGATCCGGAACTGGGGCCGGTGCGGCTGCGGGGCTTCGGCAGCTACTGCCTGCAGGTGAGCGATCCGGTGGCGCTGATCCGCAGCCTCAACGGCAGCAGCCCGCGCTTCAGCGTGGCGGCGATCCACGACCAGCTGCGCAACCTGATCGTGAGCCGGCTGGCGGATCTGCTGGGGGAAGCGCAGCGCCCCGTGCTCGACCTGGCCGCCCACTACGACGAGCTGGCGCTGGAACTGCAGCAGCGGCTGCAGCCGGAGTGGGCCAGCTTCGGCCTGGAGCTCTGCGCCCTGCTGATCGAGAACCTGGCGCTGCCGGCGGAGGTGGAGGCGGCGATCGACCGCCGCGCGGCCATCGGCCTGAGCGGTGATCTGGCCGCCTTCCGCACCTACCAGGAGGGGATCGCCCTGGAGAAAGCCGCCGCCAATCCAGCGGGCAGCGCGGCCGCCGGTGCGGGCCTGGCCCTGGGCTTCGGCCTGGGGGAACGGCTGACGCCGCCACCCGCACCACCTCCACCGCCGCCCCCTGCAGCGGCCCCTGCCGATGGCGATCCGGCATGAGGGCGATCGGGCATGGGTGAGAGCTGCCCCAGCTGCTCGGCGCCGCTGCCGGCCCGCGGCGTGGTCTGCCGCTACTGCGGCAGCCGCCGGGATCTCGACCTGCAGGGCTGGCGCCATCTGCAGGCGAGCGCGCCCGATGGACCGCTGCAGTGCCCCGATGGCCACGGCAACCTGGAGTGGCTGGAGCTGCCGGAACCTGCCGTTGCGGCCGCAGCTCCGGGCGAACTAGCGGGCGAACCGCTGCAGCTGGGGCGCTGCCCGAGCTGCCTGGGGCTGTTCCTGCCGCTGGGCAGCCTCGAGCGGCTGCTGGATCAGGCGGTGGGGCCGGTGTGGAGCGTTGATCCACAGCTGCTGCAGACGCTGGCCGACAGCCCCCGGGCCGAAGCCGCCTCCTGGCGCTACCGGCCCTGCCCCAGCTGCGGCGAGCTGATGCACCGCCAGCTGCACGGCCAGCGCAGCGGCGTGGTGGTGGATCGCTGCCGCGACCACGGCCTCTGGCTGGATGCCGGCGAGCTGCGGCAGCTGCTGGAGTGGACCCGGGCCGGCGGCCAGCTGCTGGACCAGCAGCGCCGCCTTGAGGAGGAGCGGGAAGAGGCACGGCAGCAGGCGCGGGAGGAGGCCGATGGGGCGATCGCCGGCTGGGGGGCAGGCGAGCTGGACTGGAGCGGCAGCAGCGCTGGCGAAGCGGACCAGGATGGCGGGCCGGATCTGCTGACCCTGCTGCTCAGACTGGCGCGGCTGCTGCCCTGAGCCCGACGATGCCTGCCGACCCCACGGCATCTCCCACGCTGGATGCCGGCACCCTGGCGCTCTGCCGCGACCTGGCCGGTCGCCTGTTCCCCTGGGATACCAACCGCGCCCTGGAGCTGGCGCTACTCAAGACCTTCTGCCTGCCCTCGATCTCGGGCCTGCTGCAGCGCAGCGGCGAGTTTGAGGCGCGGCCGCGCAAGCGCTACGACGACACCGCCCTGATCGTGGCGGAGCTGCTGCGCCTCGGACCCGACAGCCCCGGCGGCCGGGCGGTGATCCAGCGGCTGAACCGCATTCATGGGCACTACGCCATCGACCAGGCCGATTACGCCTACGTGCTCTCCGGCTTCGTGGCCGAGCCGATCCGCTGGCTGGAGCGCTACGGCTGGCGGCCGCTGACGGTCCCGGAGCAGCAGGCGCTGTTCCGCTTCTGGGATCACGTGGGCGGCCTGATGGGCATCGAGGCCCGGCCCCAAAGCCTGGAGGCGCTGATGGCGCTGAACGAACAGATGGAGACGGAACTGTTTGCGGCGGCGGC
>CBFHOT010000138.1:0-5522 GCA_965657465.1 Cyanobacteriota bacterium
AGCACCGATCTGTTCGCCCGCATCGGTGTGGCGCCGGAGGCCGGCGGCCGCGGCGGCGCCCTGGAGGCAGCCCACTGAGCTCTTCAGCGGGCCGGTTCAGCGGGCCGGCTCCCATTCCACCTTCACCACATCGACCGGGCCGCGGCCGGTGTGGTTGAAGGCGTGGGCGGCGCGCAGGGCCGCCTCGTGGGTGTGGAACAGATAGGCCTCGCCCTGCGTCGCCACCTCCGCCACCGCCTGGTCGTTGCCCTGCAGCGCCAGGTAGGCCGCGTTGTCCAGTCGCTGCAGCGCATAGCGCTCCGGCTGGGTGCACTCCAGCGGATGAGCAGGATCGATGTCCGGTGCCCAGAAGTGCATGGCCGCTCTGAAAGCCTTTAAAGCCTAGCCAGGGCGGTTGCTCCTGCCCAGTTCAAACCTCTTCACACGAAGCTAAACATTCAATGAATCTGCTGGTTTCTGTCAGAAAACCCTCGTACGGTCGCCCTCGCGCCGATTGCGCGGCGCCCCCTTGCCCTTCCCCTGCCATCGCTTCCTATGGCTCTGGTTAAAGCTCCTGTACTCGGGATTGAACGTTTTGCCAACGCCCGCAACAAGGAAAACTGGGCGCACGCTTCGGCGGACGACCGCAACACGATCCTTCGCGCTGTGTATCAGCAGGTGCTGGGTAACCAGCACATCATGAAGAGTGAGCGGCTGGAGGGGCTGGAGTCCCTCTTCCGCAACGGCGATCTGAGTGTGCGCGAACTGGTGCGCCAGGTGGCCAAGAGCGGCCTCTACAAGCAGAAGTTCTTTGAGAACTGCAATCCCTATCGCTTCATCGAGCTGAACTTCAAGCATCTGCTCGGCCGCGCTCCCCAGAACAAGGCCGAGATGCTGCATCACTTCACGATCCTGCAGGAGCAGGGCTACGACGCCGAGATCGACTCCTACATCGACAGCGATGAATACCAGGATCGTTTCGGCCAGGATGTGGTGCCCTACATCCATGGCTGGGACTACTCCAAGGGCCAGGAGGGCCGGCAGTTCTCCTGGTTGATGCAGCTCGCCCGCGGTGCCGCCGCCTCGGTCAAGGGCGATGCCGCCGGCGTGCAGTCGCGCCTCAACAAGGTGGTGCACGCCAACCGCCCCATCGCCGTCAATCCCCCCAGCTCCGGGCCGGCCTTCTTCCGCCCCTCGGTGGGTGCCGGCCTCTATGGCGACGACCTGGGCCGCGGCGCGGCGGTGTTCAACAGCGACCGCACCGACCGCGTCGGCGGCCTGCCGGTGATGGCGGGTGCCCGCGGCAGCGATGGCAGCAGCGGCCGTCTGGTGACCCTCTTGGTCACCGGCGTGAACAACATCGGCTACTCGCGCACCGCGGAAACGGTGATCCGCGTGCCCTTCACCCGCATGAACGAAGCCCTGCAGCGCGTCGGTCGCCTCGGCGGCCGCGTGGTGGAGGTGCGCGTCAACTGATGCGCCTGGTGACGGTCTGCTGACAGCAGGCGGCGGCCTTTCCAGACTGGAGACAGCTCCTCTGGGGAGGCCGCCATGTTTCTCAAAGTGCGTCAGGGCGACGACACCACCCTTGTGGAGGTGCTCGATCTCACCCAGTTGTTCGATCCCTTCGCCAGCGCGGTGCTCGGCCGCTCCCACGCCGGCGAGGAGATGCAGGATCCGCTGCCGGTGACCAAGGCCAGCCTGGTGTTTCCCTCCGGTGAAGCCCTGCCCCGCTGCTGGCTCGACCCGCACTACGCCGGCTGAGGCTCCCGATCGAGCGCTGCGGCGCCGCCGGTGGGCAGGATCAGCTCGATGCAGGCTCCCCCCTGGGGATGGTTGCTGGCCTGGATGCGGCCGCCATGGGTCACGGCGATCTGTTGCACGATCGCCAGCCCCAGGCCGCTGCCGCTGCGCTGGCTGCGCACCCGCGAGGGATCGCCGCGGTAGAAGCGCTCGAACATGTGCTCCAGGTCCTCGTCGCTGAGGCCCGGACCGCGGTCGCGCACGCTGATCTGGCACCAGCCGCCCCGCTGCGCCAGCTCCACCTCCACCACGCCGCCATCGGGGCTGTAGCGCACCGCATTGTCGATCAGGTTGAGCAGGGCCCGGTGCAGCCGTGAACGGTCGGCCTGCAGGCTGATCCCCCCGCGCTGGCTCACCTCCAGGCGGATGCCGCGCTGCTCCGCCAGGGGGCGCAGGCCCTGCCACACCTGCTCGACCAGTCCCAGCGGCTCCACCAGGCTGGTGCGCGTGCTGCCGCGCCCCGGCACCGTGTTCTCCAGGCGGGAGAGCTCCAGCAGATCGGTCACCAGCTCCTGCAGCCGCAGCAGCTCCCGCTGCAGCCGTTCCACCAGGCGCACGTTCTGACGGTTCACCTGGGCCGCCAGGCTGTCGCCCACCAGCAACAGGGCGGTGAGCGGCGTTTTCAGTTCATGGGCCACATCGCTCACCCAGCGCTCCTGCTGCTCCAGCTGCGCCTCCAGGGAGCGGCGGCTCTGCAGCAGCACGCCGATCCAGCCCTCGCCTGCGGGCACCACCATCACGTCGTAGTCCTGATGGCGGAACTGCCATTCCAGCCGCTGCGGACGGTCGTGGCGGCGGGCCATCGCCACGCTGCTGAGCAGGTTGGCGTCGTCGCAGAGCTCGCTCAGGCGCCGCCCCAGCAGACGCTGCTCCGCGGCCAGCGCCAGGATCCGCTCCGCCCGGGGATTGAGGTGCCGCACCCGGTTGCCGTCCGCCAGCAGCAGCCAGCCCACCGGCGAGGCATCCATCCAGTTGAGCAGCTGGGCCGCGCTCGGCAGGTCGCCGCCGCCCCGCCGCCGGCGTCCCGGCAGGCTGAACCGTCGACACTGTCGCCATGGCCGGCACAGGCGCCAGAGGCGCAGCCAGCGGCTGAGCCAGTGCCGCCACCACTGCTGCATCCGCCGCCCCACCGTCCGCCGCTGGGACCTGCTCATCCGAAGCGGTAGCCGAAGCCCCGCACCGTGATCAGGTGCTGCGGTGAGGAGGGTTGCTCCTCCAGCTTTTCGCGCAGCCAGCGGATGTGCACGTCCACCGTCTTGCTGTCACCGAAGTAGTCGATGCCCCACACCTGCTCCAGCAGCCGATCACGACTCCAGACCCGCCGTGGATGCTGCATGAACAGCTCCAGCAGGCGGTATTCCTTGGGCGAGAGGTTCACCTCCAGCCCGTCGCGGGTCACGCGGCATTCGTCCTGGTACAGGCGCAGGTTGGCGTGCTCCAGCACCTTGACCCCCATGGTCTCGCCGCCCGTGCCGCCGCCGGCGGCGCGGCGCAGCAGGGCGCGGCAGCGCGCCACCAGTTCGCGCATGCCGAAGGGTTTGACCAGGTAGTCGTCGGCGCCCACCTCCAGCCCGAGCACCCGGTCGGTCTCGCTGTCGCGGGCGCTGACCACCAGGATCGGCGTGCGGTCCTGGGCGGCCCGCAGCTGCCGGCAGACATCCAGGCCCCCCAGACCGGGCAGCATCAGATCGAGCACCACCAGGCCGAAGCCCTCGCCCTGGGGCGCGCGCTGGATCGCCTGCAGCGCATCGCGGCCGTTGCCGCAGGCCTCCACCGCGAAGCCCTCCAGTTCCAGGGCTTCGCGAATCGTCTCGCGGATGGTTTCGTCGTCCTCGACGACCAGCAACCGGGCCTGCATCACGTCATTGTCACCCTTGAGTGAGCCGCGCCAGAAGGCGCTGCTGCGCCCCGGCCCGCTGCGGGGCGCGGCTGGGGCCTGGTGGGACAGGGCTTCAACCAAGGCGATACCCCCGGCCGCGCACCGTGGTGAGCAGCTGCGGCTGGCTCGGCTGCTCCTCCAGCTTGAGCCGCAGCCAGTGCACATGCACATCCACCGTCTTGGGGTCGAGGTCGAGGGCTTCCCATTCCCCCCACACGCGGCTGAGCAGCTCCTCGCGGTGCCAGGGGCGCCCCTGGTGCTCCAGCAGGAAGCGCAGCAGCCGGAACTCCCGCGGCGAGAGGTTCACCGGCTCGCCGTTGCGGCACACCCGGTGCTCCTCCACCACCATCTCGATCGGTCCGCAGCGCAGCACGGTGGTGGCCGGCAGGGCGGAGCGATGGCGGCGCGCCAGCGCCCGGCAGCGGGCCACGCATTCGGCCAGGCTGAAGGGGTGCAGGAGCACGTCATCGGCGCCGGCCTCCAGGGCCCGCACGCGGGTCTCCATCGCCCGCTGACCGCCATCGCGATGGCCGTTCGGATCGGGGCCGAGCACCAGCAGCGGCACCGGCGCGATGCCGCTGCGGGGAGGCTGACGCAACGGTGCGAGCTCCTGCAGGGCTGTGTCGCTCAATTCCGCGCTGATCACCACGAGGTCGAATCCGGAATCCGGCACCTGCCTCTGCAGGGCTTCCTCCGCGCTGCTGCAGGTGAGCACCAGGCAGCCGGCCGCCACCAGGGCCTGCTGCAGCGCTGCGCTGCGGGAGGGTTGGCCGTCGAGCAGCAGCAGCCGGTAGGGCGGCTGCTGCTGGCTCATCGTCGCTTCAGCGGCTGATGGGCGATCACCAGACGGCGGTCGGCATCGAGTTCCAGCCAGCCCTCATCGCGCAGGATCCCCAGCACCCGGGTCACCGTCACCCGGGTGGTGCTCAGGGCGCTGGCCAGCTCCTGATGGGTGAGTTTGATGTTCAGCCGCAGCCCCTGCTCGCAGGGCTGGCCGTAGTCGTTGGCCAGCAGTTCCAGGAAGCCGCGCACCCGGTCTTCGATTCGCCGCAGCCCCAGCAGCGCCAGCATCGCTTCGCTCTGGCGGTAGCGGGCCGCCATCCCCTGCAGCACCGCCAGGGCCAGGTGGGGGGAGCTGGCCAGCTCCTCGCAGCTGAGGCAGAGCAGGTCGGTGTCGATCAGAGTGCGGGCCTCGTAGGCCTGCACGTTGCTGAGCGGATCGCCGAACGGTTCATCCGGGCCGGCCAAGCCCAGCAGCAGCTCATCGCCCTGCACCGAGATGGCGCTCAGTTTCACCATCCCGCGCACCACCAGCCACACGTTCTTGCGCAGCAGCGGCACGCTGCTGCCGGCGCTGAGGTGCACGAGGCTGCGCTTCTCGTAGCTGCTTTCCAGCAGGTCCCGGAAGTTGGCGCGAACGCTGGCCTGGTGGGCTGGTGTGAACACCATGGGGTGCCGGATCAAGGCGATGGCAGAACGCTATGGGCCGCCTTCGGCTGCCAGGCAAAGGCCCGGTTGGGGCTGGTTTAAGAGTTGGTTAGCCCCGCCCTGGCAGATCCCGGCCCGTCGGCGCCGCCCAGGGGTTGGCGCAGCAGCCAGAGGCTCTCGCCCTGGCGCCAGAGCAGCGTCAGCTGCTGCCGCGCCACCAGGCTGCGGCCGTGTGGATCGCCGCCGATCAGCGCCACCAGCGCGCCCGCCTGGGCCAGGGGCAGACGCCGCAGCTCCAGGCCCAACGGCAGATCGCGCCAGCCGGCCGGTGCCGCTGCCCGGCGCGCCTGCGTCCAGGTGCGCTGCAGCTGCTGGAGCAGGGCGGGATCCATCCACCACTGGCGCCGCTGCACGGCCAGCAGCGCTTCGGTGG
>CBFHOT010000139.1:0-5390 GCA_965657465.1 Cyanobacteriota bacterium
GCCGCCAGGTTGCCGCCGTGGCGCTCGCTCAGATCGCTGCTGGCCATGGGCGGCACGCTAGACGCGGCCAGAATGGGCGCAGCCGCCGCCCTCCCGTGGCCGCCTCCTCCAGCCCGCCCGACCCGCAGGGTCCGGGGCCCGGCGACCGGCTGGTGGCCGCGATCGCGCGGGTGCTGCTCGGCAAGGAGCCGGTGGTGCGGCAGGCCCTGGCCTGCCTGCTGGCCGGCGGCCATCTGCTGCTGGAAGACCTGCCCGGCACCGGCAAGACCACCCTTGCCGAAGCTCTGGCCCGCTGCTTCGGGCTGGCCTTCCGCCGGGTGAGTTTCACCAGCGATCTGCTGCCCGCCGATCTGATCGGGGTGAACGTGCTGGAGCCCACCAGCGCCCGCTTCCAGTTCCAGCCGGGGCCACTGTTCAGCCAGGTGCTGCTGGCCGATGAGATCAATCGGGCCAGCCCGCGCACCCAGAGCGCCCTGCTGGAGGCGATGGCCAGCGGCCGGGTGAGCGTCGATGGCAGCAGCCATGCCCTGCCGCAGCCCTTCATGGTGATCGCCACCCAGAACGGCCTCGATCAGATCGGCACCGCGCCCCTGCCGGAGTCGCAGCTCGACCGCTTCCTGATGCGGTTGAGCCTCGGCTTTCCCGAACGCCAGGCGGAGCGGGCCCTGCTGGCGGGGGCTGCGGCGCCGCTGGAGCAACTGCAGGCGCCCTTCACCGCCGCCGACCTGCAGGCGCTGCAGCAGCGCTGCCGGCAGGTGCACTGCAGCGACGCCCTGCTCGACTACGTGCTGGATCTGGTGGCAGCCAGCCGCCAGACCGGCGCCAGCGGAGCGCCGTTGTCGCCGCGGGCCTCCCAGGGGCTGCTGGCGGCGGCGCGGGCCTGGGCGCTGCTGGCGAACCGACACTTTGTGACGCCAGCCGATGTGCAGGCGGTGTTTGCAGCGGTGGCGGAGCACCGGCTCGATCCCCACGGCAACGGCCGGCTCAGCCGCGGCCTGCTGGAGCAGGTGGATGCGCTGCGCTGACGGCTGGCCCACGGGCTTCGGGGCGGTGCAGCGGCACGCGGTGCTGCGGCTGGGCCTGCGCAACCTCTACATCCTGCCCACCGGCTTCGGCGGGCTGTGGCTGGCGGGGGCAGCGTTGCTGCAGGTGGTGGCGATCCAGACCCAGCGCAACGGTCCACTGCTGCTGAGCTTCCTGATGCTCGGCCTGATGCTGCTGGCGCTGCTGCTCACCCACTTCAACCTGCAGGGGCTGGAGCTGCGCAGCGGCGAGCCGTCGCCGGGCTTCGCCGACGCGACGCTGCACTATCCGCTGCTGCTGCAGAGCCACATCCCGCGGCAGGCGATCCGGCTGCGGTTCAGCGGCACCGCAGCGCCGACGGGGGCCGGGGCGGCGGCGGCGGCGGGCGCGACACTGGATCAACTGGTCCCCGGTCAAACCCGGCTGGCGCTGCCCTGGCGCTGCCCGCGACGGGGCCGGCAGCAGCCCGGCACCCTGGTGATCCAGAGCACGGCACCGCTGGGGCTGTTCATCTGCTGGAGCCGCTGGCGGCCCGCTGCGCCGCAGACCATCTATCCCGCCCGCATCCCAGGGCCGGTGGAGCGCGGCGGAGCCGCCGCAGCGCGCGCCACGCAGACGCCCCAGCCGGCGACGCGGCGGGAGGGCCAGGAGGAGTGGCAGGATCTGCGGCCCCACCGGCCGGAGGACAGCCCCAGTCGGCTGGCCTGGACGGTGCTGGCCCGCGGCCGCGGCCGCCTGAGCAAGGTGTTCAGCGATGGCGACGGCGATGCGCCCTGGCTGCAGCCGGCGGCGGGGCTACCGCGGGAGCTGGCCCTCTGCCATCTCAGCGCCGAGATCTGGCGGCGCAGCCGCAGCGGCGAGGCCTACGGCCTGCGACTGGGGGCGGTGCAGATCCCGCCGGGTCGGGGCCGCGCCCAGCGCGACCGCTGCCTGCTGGCGCTGGCCTGCCATGGCTGAACGCGCGGGCCTGCCCGCCAAGGGGCTGCAGTGGACGGCGCTGGCGGTGCTGGCACTGGGATCGGTGGGGCTCGATCCGGGCTGGCTGCTGGGGGCCTTCAGCCTGGCGCTGGTGCTGGCCGCGGCCCTGAAGCTGCGGGAGGCCCGCAGCCGCAGCGACCGGCGGCTGGTGGCGCTGCTGCAGCTGGTGTGCTGCGGGCTGCAGGCGGCGCAGCGACCGGAGCTGCTGCCCAGCCTGCTGCAGCTGCTGGCGGTGCTGCTCAGCCTGGCCGGCCTGCTGCAGCTGGAGACGGGGCAAGCCCTGCCCTGGCGCCTGCTGCTGGGCCGCAGCCTGCAGGTGCTGGCGGCAGCCCTGCCGATCGCCCTGGTGCTGGTGCTGCTGGTGCCGCGGATCGGGCCCTTCGGCAGCGGCCTGGGCGGTCCGTCCGCCCGGGCGCGCACCGGCCTGAGCGATGGCCTCGATCCAGGCAGCATCAGCCGCCTGGTGGCCGATGACGGCCCGGCGGCACGGGTGGCCTTCGGCGCCGAGCAGCCGCCACCGCCGGCGCAGCGCTACTGGCGGGTGCTGGTGCATCCCCGCTTCGATGGTCGGCGCTGGTGGCGCCTGGAAGATGGCGAGGCGCCACCGCCGATCGGCCGGGGGCCGGGCGGTCCACGGGAGCGGGAGCAGACGTGGCTGGTGGAGCCAAGCCCGTTCACGGCGGTGCCCTGGAGCGGCGGCGCCCGCAGCGCGGATCCAGCCCTGCAGGCCAACCCGCGCGGCGAACTGCAGCTGCAACGGCCGGCCGGGGAGCGGCGCAGCTACCGGCTGTGGGACAACGAGGCCCCGGACGACAAGCCAGGCACCGCTGGGCTGGAGCTGAGCGGTGCCTGGCGATGGCAACCGCCGCAGGCGCTGGAGCTGGCCCTGCCGGGCGATGGCAATCCCCGGCTGCGAGCCCTGGGCCGGCGCTGGGCCGCCCTGCACGATCCCGAGCAGCGGTTGCAGGCGGCCGAGCGCTGGTTCCGCAGCCAGCCCTTCGGCTACAGCCTCACACCGGGAACGCTCGACGGGGCCGATGGCCTCGATCGCTTTCTGTTCGATGAGCAGCTGGGCTTCTGCGGCCACTACGCCAGCGCCTTCAGCGCCCTGATGCGGGCGGCCGGTGTACCCAGCCGCGTGGTGAGCGGCTACCTGGGCGGGCGCTGGGTGGTGCCCCTGGGCGGCGCCCGCTACCTGGAGCTGCGCCAGAGCGACGCCCACGCCTGGAGCGAGGTGTGGCTACCGCAGCAGGGTTGGCGGCGGGTGGATCCCAGCAGCTGGATCGGCGGCGCCAGCGGGCTGAACCGCCCCGCAACCACGCTCAGCGCCGAAGGCGGTCCGCAGGCGCCGCTGCACTGGCTGCAGCGGCAGTGGTGGGGGCTGGACATGGCCTGGAGCCGCTGGTGGCTGGGGTTCGATGCCGGCCGCCAGCAGGCCTTGCTGCAGTGGCTGCTGGGGCCACGGCAGTGGGCGCTGGGGGCGCTGATCCTGGCGGCGGTGAGCCTGTGCACCGCCCTGGGGCTGGTGCTGCTGGCCCGCACGGGGCGCAGCAGCGGCGATCCAGAGGAGCGCGATCTGGCCGCACTGCTGCTGGAGTTGCGCCGGCTCGGCATCAGGCCGCAGCCGGGCGACACCCTGGAGCAGCTGGTGGCCCAGGCCGGACGCCGCCATCCGCCGCTGGCCGGCTGCCTGAATCGGCTGGCCCGGTGCCATGCCCGGCGCCGCTTCGGGCCGGCCGGCGATGGCCGCAACTGGCAGCGGCGCTGGCGGGCGTCGTGGCGGCGGCTGAAGCAACGGCAGAGGGGCGCTATAAGGCAACAGATGCGCCCGTGGCCATGACGTCGCTTCGCTGGGCCCGGTCACGACGGCGGCTCCCCGGCGCGCTGCGCAAGGCCCTTCGCTGGCGCGGTGCCCTGTTCCATGCCGCCCTGATCAGCGGCCTGCTGGCCACCGGGACGCTGCCGGCGGCGGCTGGTGGCGGCGGAACAGCCGGCCGCGGGCCGGAGGGGATGGAGGCGCTGCTGCAACTGATGGAGCAGCGCCGCTGCCCCAGCTGCTACCTGGCGGATGCCGATCTGGTGCACGCCCAGCTGGCCGATGCCGATCTGCGAGCGGCCCGGCTGCAGCGCGCCAACCTGGCCCAAGCGCGGCTGGATGGGGCCCGTCTGAATGGCGCTGATCTGAGCTTCACCACCCTGCAGGGGGCCTCGCTGCGCGGCGCCGACCTGCGCGGCGCACGGCTGGAGGGCACCGACCTGCGCCAGGCGGACCTGAGCGGTGCCCAGCTGGATGCCGGCGCCCTCAGCCGGGCCCACTGGCAGGGAGCCCGCGGCATCGACCACGGCCAGCTCAGCTATGGCGAACTGCACAACGCCGGCGTGGCGGCCGCCAGCCAGGGCCGGCTGCCGGAGGCGGAGCAGTGGTTCAGCTCGGCGATCCGGCGCGAACCGGCGGCGGCGGTGAGCTGGGTGGCGCGGGCGATCACCCGCAGCGAACAGGGCAAACGGGATCTGGCCGCCAACGATTTCAGCTATGCCGCCAGCCTCTATGCCGCCGGCGGCGAGCAGGCCCAGGCGGAGCAACTGCAGCAGGCCGCCAAGCTGGTGGTGAAGGATCCGAGCAAGCCCGACGGCGGCAACGGCATCGGCTCGATGGCCCTCGGCGGCGCCATGGGCGTGCTGCAGTTCCTGGCACCGCTGGTGAGCAAGGTGTTCCTGCCAGTGCCCTTCTGATCGCCCTGACAACGCTTCCCGCCCAGGCAACCGTCCCCGCCAGGGCGAGGCAGCGACAACGACGGGTGCCCTGCCGATGAGCGCCCCAGGCCTGACCCTGGTGCTCGCCGGCGGCGGCCACAGCCACGCGCTGGTGCTGCTGCGCTGGGCTCTGCAGCACCAGCAGGCGCAGCGGCGGAGCCAGCCAGGGCGCCGCAGATCAGCCGGCAGCCCGGCGCCGCGCATCACCCTGGTGAGCCGCTCACCGCTGCTGCTCTATTCAGGCCTGGTACCCGCCCTGCTGGCGGGCCTGGTGACGCAACGCGACTGCAGCATCAACCTCGAAGCGCTCTGCCGGCAGGCGGGCGTGCGCTTTGTGCAGGCGGAGATCAGCGGGCTCGATCCGCAACGCCGGCTGCTGCTGCTGGAGGGCCGGCCGCCGCTGGCCTGGGACCTGCTCAGCCTGGATGTGGGGGCGGTGACCGCCGAGGCCGCCGGGGCCCTGGGCGTCAAGCCGCTGGAGCCGCTGCTCGCCTGGCTGAGCGCCGAAGGCCACCACACCGATCAGCCCCTGACGATCCGCGGCGGTGGCGCCGCCGCGCTGGAGGTGGCCCTGGCGCTGCGGGGGCGCAGCCGGGCGGTGGCGCTGCAGCTGCGGGGCCGGCAGCTGCGCCTGG
>CBFHOT010000140.1:0-5220 GCA_965657465.1 Cyanobacteriota bacterium
CGCCAGCGTCGATCTCGATCGCCATCGGCTGCTCACCGCCGCCTCCTGCACCACCAACTGCCTGGCGCCGGTGGTGCAGGTGGTGCATCAGAGCTTCGGCATCCGCCACGGCTCGATCACCACCCTCCACGACGTCACCAACACCCAGGTGGTGGTGGATGGCTTCAAGAGCGACCTGCGCCGGGCCCGCTCCTGCCTGCATAGCCTGATCCCCACCACCACCGGCTCCGCCCGGGCGATCGGCCTGATCTTTCCGGAGCTCCAGGGCAAGCTCAACGGCCATGCCGTGCGTGTGCCCCTGCTCAACGCCTCCCTCACCGATGCGGTGTTCGAGCTGGAGCGCGCCGTCAGCGCTGAGGAGGTGAATGCCGCCTTTGCGGCGGCGGCGGCCGGCCCGCTGCAGGGAATCCTCGGCGTTGAAACCCGGCCGCTGGTGTCGGTGGATTTCGTCAACGACAGCCGCAGCGCCATCATCGATGCCCGCTCCACGATGGTGGTGAACGGCACCCAGCTCAAGGTCTACGCCTGGTACGACAACGAGTGGGGCTACAGCTGCCGCATGGCGGATCTGGCCTGCCATGTGGCGGGGCAGGAGGCCAAGTGATGGCGGCGCTCCTGCGCCTGCGGCCCCTCAGTCCGCTGCAGCAATACGCGATCGTCACGGCCAACTACTGGGCGTTCACCCTCACCGATGGCGCCCTGCGCATGCTTGTGGTGTTCCACTTCCACGCGCTGGGCTACTCCACCCTGGAGATCGCCTTCCTGTTTCTCTTCTACGAATTCTTCGGTGTGGTCACCAACCTCACCGGCGGTTGGCTGGGGGCTCGGTGCGGTCTGCGCTTCACCCTCTGGAGCGGCACCTTGATGCAGGTGCTGGCCCTGCTGATGCTGATCCCGGTGGCGGACACCTGGCCCAGATGGTGGAGCGTGGCCTATGTGATGGCGGCCCAGGCGCTCAGTGGCATCGCCAAGGATCTCAACAAGATGAGCGCCAAGAGCGCCATCAAGACCGTGGTGCCCGAAACGCCGGACGACCACAGCAAGGGGGAGAGCCAGCTGTTCCAGTGGGTGGCGATCCTCACCGGTTCGAAGAACGCCCTCAAGGGCGTGGGCTTCTTCCTCGGGGGGGTGCTGCTCACCACCATCGGCTTCAATGCGGCGGTGGCGGCGATGGCCGCAGGGCTGTTCCTGGCTTTTCTGGTCACCCTGGTGTTGCCGGCGGAGATCGGTCGGATGAAAACCAAGCCCACATTCACGGCTCTGTTCTCCAAATCCCGCGGCATCAACCTGCTCTCGCTGGCGCGTTTCTTCCTGTTCGGAGCCCGCGATGTGTGGTTCGTGGTGGCCCTGCCGGTGTTTCTGCAGGCCGCCCTGGGCTGGCGCTTCTGGGAGGTGGGCGGTTTCATGGGCCTGTGGGTGATCGGCTACGGGATCGTGCAGGGCTCCGCGCCGGCCCTGCGCCGCGCCTGGGGCCAGAGCTCCCCGCCCGGCGCTGGTGCGGTGCAGTTCTGGAGTGCCCTGCTCACCGCCATTCCGGCCCTGATCGCTGTGGCCCTCTGGCGCGACGTCGCCCATCCCGGTGTGGCGGTGGTGGTGGGGCTGGCGGCCTTCGGAGTGGTGTTCGCCATGAATTCCTCGATCCACAGCTACATGATCCTGGCCTACACAGAGGCGGAGGATGTGAGCCTCAACGTGGGCTTCTATTACATGGCCAATGCCGCCGGCCGCCTGCTCGGCACCGTGCTCTCCGGCGCGCTGTTCCTGCTGGGGGGGCTGCAGGCCTGTCTCTGGGCATCGGCGCTGCTGGTGGCGCTGGCGGCTCTGGTGAGCGCCCGCCTACCCACGCCACCACGGCTGCAGGCGGCAGGGGCTGCCTGAAGGCCATCGCCGATCGGCGTCGATCGGCGGCGGTTTGTGCTGGCGAAGCGGCCGCGATTCGCCAGAGTGTCCGTAACCGGAGGCCCCATGAGCGACCCCTCGGCAGCCCTGCTGGTGGCGATCGGTGCGGTGCCCGGCGCCTGGTTGCGCTTCCGGGTGGTCAATCACCTCGAGCCGATGCTGCCCCGCAAGCACTGGGGCACCTTCGGGGTGAATGTGATCGCCGCCTTCGCCCTCGGCCTGGTGGTGGGTCTGGAGCGCAGCTGCGCAGGGGCCTCCCAGCGGCTGATGCTGCTGATCGGCACCGGGTTCTTCGGCAGCTTCAGCACCTTCTCCAGCTTCATCGGCGAGCTGCACACGGAGCTGCGCCAGCGCCACTGGCGTGAGGTGGCGCTCCTGGCCGGCGGTTCGGTGCTGGCCGGTCTGCTGGCGCTCAAAACCGGCCTGCTGCTGGGGCAGACGCCATGAACGCCCATCTGCGCCGCGAGCTCCGGGATCTCACCCTGGTGGCCGGGGGCGCCATTCCCGGCGCTCTGCTGCGCTGGCAGCTGGAGCTGGTGGCCAAGGCGGCCCATGGCAGCGGTCTGCGCGCCGTCACCGGAGCCGACCTGCTGGCCAACCTGCTCGGCTGCCTGCTGATCGGCATGTTGCTGGCCCAGCCCCCGCACCGCACCCGCCTCTACCTCTGGGGCGGGATTGGCTTCTGCGGTTCGCTCACCACGTTCTCCAGCTGGATGCTGGAGCTGGTGCGGGGGCTCGATGCCGGCAGGCCCCTGCAGGCCCTGGCCGTGCTGGCCATCAGCCTGCTGGGCGGGCTGGCGCTGGTGCAGCTCGGTTTCTGGCTGATGCAGCGCCGCCGGCCCTGAGCCTCACTCCTTGATCGTGTCCACGGCCGCCAGGGCGCGCTTGAGCACCTCACCCTCCAGCGGCACGTAGCCGAGCTCAGCCGCCGTCTTCTGGGCGGCGGGCTGCAGCGCCCAGCTGAGGAAGGTGCGCACCGCTTCGGCCTTGCTGGCGCCGTAGCCGCTCTCGTAGGCGAGGATCCAGGTGAAGGCGGCGATCGGGAAGCTGCCGGCGCCGGCTGGGTTGCAGTCCTCACCGCCGAGGCGCTCATTCAGCTGGATGCCGTTGAGAGCGGCGGCGCCGCTGGCGGCGTTGGCCACCACGAAGTTGCCCTCCCGGTTCTGCAGCGCTGCCGCCTTGATCGGCCCCTGCACGTAGGCCTGGTTGAGATAACCGATCGAGCCGGGGGTGTTGGCGATCAGGCCGGCGACGCCCTCATTGCCCTTGCCGCCCACGCCCACGGGCCACCTCACGGCCTTGCCCTTGCCCACCTTCTCCTTCCATTCCGGCGAGAAGCAGCTCAGGGAGTTGGTGAAGGCATAGGTGGTGCCGGAGCCATCGGAGCGGTGGGCAACGGTGATCTTGCCCTTGCCGCACTTCAGCTCATCCCAGGTCTTGATCTTGCCCAGGAAGATATCGGCCAGCTGCTTCTGGCTGAGCTTGAGATTGGCGCAATCGGGCTTGTTGTAGCCCACGGCAATCGTGCCGCCCACCGCCGGGAATTGCACCACGCCGCGCTTCACCTTGGCGGCTTCGGAAGCCTTGATCGGTTCATCGGTGGCGCCGAAATCCACCGAGCCGGCCACGAACTGGCGTACGCCGGCGCCGGAGCCCACCGACTGATAATTGACGCGCACCTTGTTGGCCACACCAGCGAAGGCGCGCTGGTAGAAGGGGGCGGGGAAGGATGCGCCAGCGCCACTGATGGTGGCCTGCGCCAGAACGGGCACGGCGATGCCGGCGGCGGCGAGGGCGCCAGCGGCGATGGAGGCCTTCTTGGCGAAGGTCATGGGATGGCCTTTGGAGGTCTTCCTTTGAATAGCAATCAGCGAAGCGCGCAGTCGTTATCGCTGGGTTAAGGGTTCTTCAAGATCTGGTTTTCTTGTGCGTTGGTGATCAGTTTTCCGTGGCTTTCTGGTCCTGGGGCTGATGCGGTTGGGCGCGGATGGCACTGGCCGCACTGCCTGAGTTGTGCGGGTCTGTGCTGACTTGCTGATGGTCGAGCAGGATTGGCAGGGGATGGTGTTCCTGTTGCCACAAAAAAGCCCCCTGGGTAGGGGGCTGGCAGGGTGTTGTGAGGAGTGATGAACGCCGCCTGACTGCATCAGGCTGGGCGTTCCGGTTGATCGCGCCCTGGCGGCGATCAGAACTTGAAGGTGGTCTGGATCACGCCACCCCAGGCGCTGTCGCCACCGTTCTTGGCCACATCGCTGCCGTAGAACAGCGAAGGGGTGATCGAGATGTTATCGGTCACCTGGAATTTGTAGAACATCTCGTACAGCCAGGACTCATCGCCACCGTCCTCGAAGGGCGGCATGCCGACCGCGAAGCCGGCCTTGTTGCCCTTCATGAACACATCGTTCCAGGTCAGGCCGGCCATCCACGACTGCGAATCGGGGAAGCCGCCGCCTCCCCAATTGTAGCCGTAGCCGAGGCTGATGGCGGGGATGAAGCCGGCGTCGATCGGTTGCCAGTAGGCGCCGACGCCGAGGCTGTTGGTGTCCTGGCCGTCGCCGACGGTGGCGCTGAAGTTGGCGTCACGCAGCTTGGAGGCTTCCGAGCCGTAGCGGTAGGCCAGGGCCAGGCCCCAGTTCTTGCCCTTCACACCCAGCTGGCTCAGCCAGTTGATGCCGCCCTTGTCGTAGAAGGCGCCCACGGTCGAGTCGGCATAGCCGGAGCTCGAGATGTAGTTGGTGTCAAAGGTGATGTAGGGGTTGCCCTTCTCCACCTTCTGCTTCCACTGGAAGCCGAAGCCGGCGCCGGTGGCCTTGTTCCAGGTGCCGGAGGCACCGCCCAGCTGGAAGAAGTCGAGGATGCTCGACTTGTAGGCGCTGGGGATGAACGACACCAGTTCGGTGTTGCGCACCAGGGCGCCGGCGGTCAGCTTGACGCTGTCACCCACGGGGAAGGTGTAGTAGAGGCGATCGATGATCACCTGCTCGTCGCTGGTCTCCGACTTGTCCAGCTTGAAGATCGAGGAGCTGCTGCCGAAGGGCAGATCGCTGAAGTTGCCGCTGCGCAGGCGGGTGCGCAGCAGGTCCTTGCCGGTGAAGCTCGTGTCGAAGCTCAGGCGCAGGTCGTAGTTGAAGGTGGTGCCATCGGGGTTGCGGCCCGGGACGTTGTTGAAGTCGGGAGAGCCGGCGATGATGAAGCTGGCTTCACCCTTCAGCTTGGTGGTGGTGGAGAACTGGTTGGCTTCCAATTCGCCCACGCGGGCCTCGAGGCCATCGACGCGGCCCTTGAGCACGGCCAGTTCCTTCTCGAACTCGGCCATCAGGC
>CBFHOT010000141.1:0-5172 GCA_965657465.1 Cyanobacteriota bacterium
TGCCGATGCGGATGTGCACCGGCAGCCAGCGGGGCCAGCTCTGGCCCGGGCCGAGGGCCCGGTGGCTGTTGACGATCGCCACCGGCAGCAGCGCTGCGCCGGCGCGGGCCGCCAGCAGCGCCGCCCCCGGCTGAGGATCGTTGACGCGGCCGTCGCTCTGGCGGGTGCCATCGATGAACACGCCGATCGCCCAGCCCTCCTCCAGCCGGTCGGTGGCGGTGCGGATCGCCTCGCGGTCGCTGGCGCCCCGGGCCACCGGGTAGGCGCCGCAGCCGCGGATGATCGCCCCCAGCAGCGGCACCCGGAACAGTTCCGCCTTGGCCATGAAGGCCACCGGCCGGCCCAGGGCATGGCCCAGCAGCGGCGGATCGAGGTGGGAGCCGTGGTTGGCCACCACCACCAGCGCCCCCTCCAGCGGCACGTTGCCGTTGCCGGCGGTGCGGCCGCGGAACAGCAGCCGGTACACCGGGAACACCAGCAGGTAGCTGATCAGCCGATACACCAGGCTCGGCCGCGGGGTGCGGATCAGGGCCGGCGGCTCGGCCCGGCGGCGCCTCAGCACCCGCCGCATGGCGTTCACCGGCCGGCTGCCCGGGCGCAGATTCGGGCTGCTCATTGCCCCAGATCGGCAGCGCCGGCGATCTGGGCGGTGGTGATGCCGCTGCAGCTGCGCTTGATCAGGCCGCTGAGCACGTTGCCCGGGCCGATCTCCACGCTGGTGTCGATGCCGCTGGCCTCGAACTGCGCCATCGTTTCGCGCCAGCGCACGCCGGTGGTCATCTGGTGGCAGAGCCGCTGCTTGAGGATGGCGCCGCTGGTGGCGGGGCTGGGATCGGTGTTGCTCAGCACCGGTACGCGGGCATCGGCGAAGGGCACGGCCTCCAGCTCGGCGGCGAAGGCGTTGGCGGCCTCCGCCATGAAGGGGGAATGGAAGGCGCCACTCACCGCCAGGGGGATCGCCCGCTTGCAGCTGAGCTGGCCGCTCACCGCCGCCACCGCCTCGGGGCTGCCGGAGAGCACCACCTGGGCGCTGCTGTTGTCGTTGGCGATCACCACCCCCTCGGTGGCGGCCACCAGGGCCTCCAGTTGCTCGCGGTCGAAGCCCATCACGGCCGTCATGGCGCCGCCGCCGGCCGCGGCCATCAGCTCGCTGCGGCGCTGCATCAGCGCCAGGCCGGTGCCGGCATCGAACACGCCGGCGGCGTAGAGCGCCACCAGTTCGCCCAGGCTGTGGCCGGCCACCAGCGCCGGCTCACGGCCCTGGGACCGCAGCGCATCCACCAGCAGGCTCTCCACCACGAACAGGGCCGGCTGGGTGTTGCGCGTGTCGTTGAGATCGCTCAGCTCACCTTCGGCGCTGCCGGCGCAGATCGCCTGCAGATCGCGGCCCAGCAGCTCCGAGGCCTGGGCAAAGCGCTCGGTGGCACCCGGCAGATCCAGCACCCCGGCGGTCATGCCCGCCTTCTGGGAACCCTGGCCAGGAAACACCCAGGCAATGGCCATGTCGCTGCGCGTGCGGATCGGGCAGGAGGTTAGGCCGCAGCCGGGATCAGGCCTGGGGGCCGCTCCAGCGCAGCAGGGCCGCGCCCCAGCTCAGGCCGGCGCCGAAGCCGCTGCTGGCCAGCAGGTGCCCCGGCTGCACGCGGCCGTCGCGCACGGCTTCATCGAGCATCAGCGGGATCGTGGCCGCGGAGGTGTTGCCGTAGTGGGCCAGGTTGCTCAGCACCCGCTCGCTCGGCATGGCGAAGCGATCGGCCACCGCGTCGAGGATGCGCTGGTTGGCCTGATGCAGCAGCAGCCAGTCGAGCTGCGCCGGTGCCACGCCGGTGTGCTCCAGCAGGTCGGCCAGGATCTGCGGCACTTCCCGCACTGCGAACTTGTAGACCTCCTGGCCGTTCATCTGGATCGGTGCGAAGCCACCCTTCTGGGCGGAGACTCCTTCCAGCAGCGGTTCGCGGGCGTCGGTCTGGGCGAGGGTGAGGCAGGCGTTGCGGCTGCCGTCGGAGCGCATGCGGAAGCCGAGCAGGCCGCTCGCGCCGGTCGGACAGGCCTCCACCGCCACGGCGGCGGCCCCGTCGCCGAACAGCACGCAGGTGCGGCGGTCATCCCAGTCCACCCAGCGGCTGAGCTGGTCGGCACCGATCACCAGGGCGCGGCGCACGGCGCCGCTGGCGATGTACTGGCTGGCGGTGACCAGGGCGAACAGGAAACCGCTGCAGGCGGCGGTGAGATCGAAGGCCACGGCACCGCTGGCGCCGATCGCCGCCTGGATCCGCGGGGCGGTGCCGAACAGGTCGTCCGGGCTGGAGGTGGCCAGCAGGATCAGATCCACCGAGCTCGCCTCCCAGCCGGCGTGGGCCAGGGCCGCCTCGGCGGCACGGCTGGCCAGCACGGTGAGCGGTTCCTCGGCGCTGCTGACGCGGCGGGCGCCGATGCCGGTGCGGCTGCGGATCCAGTCGTCGCTGGTCTCCACCCGCTGGCTGAGGCTGGCGTTGCTGAGGCTGGTGGCCGGCATGGCGCTGCCGCAGCCCACCAGCGCCATGCCCTGGCCGGGGCTGGAGCCGGCCCCGCCGGAGGAGCCAGTGAGGCTGAGCGACACGCCGAGCGGCACGGGGATGATCCCGCAGGTTGGCTCAGTCAACCACAGGCGATTGCAGGGCCCCTCAGTGGCCGGCAGCTGCGGTTTCGCCGAGGGCGTGCAGGTCGTCCATCACCCGGTGGTTGGCGGCCGAGTGGGCCAGCCGCAGGGCGCTGAGCACCGACAGGGCCTTGCTGCTGCCGTGGCCGATCACGCAGACCCCATCGACGCCGAGCAGCAGGGCGCCGCCGTGCTCCGCGTGGTCGAGTCGCTTCTTGATGCGCCGCAGGTTGTTGATCAGGAAGGCGGAGCCCACCTTGCCGCGGCGGCCGCGGGGCAGCTCCTCCTTGATCACATCGAGCAGCACGCTGCCGACGCTCTCCAGGAACTTGAGCAGCACGTTGCCGGTGTAGCCGTCGCAGACGACCACATCGAACTCGCCGGAGAGGATGTCGCGCCCCTCGCAGTTGCCGGCGAAATGGAAGCGGCTGTCCGCCGCCAGCAGGGGGTGGGTGCGCAGGCAGAGGTCGTTGCCCTTGCACTCCTCCTCGCCGATGTTCACCAGGCCCACGTTCGGGCTGGGCACCTGCAGCACATCGCGGCTGTAGATGTTGCCCAGCAGCGCGAACTGCAGCAGCCACTCGGGCTTGCAGTCCATGTTCGCGCCCACATCCAGCACCAGCACCTGCTTCTCGGGGTCCTTGGTGGGGAACAGGGCGCCGATGGCGGGGCGGTCGATGCCCTTGAGCCGGCCGAGCCGGAAGATCGCCGAGGCCATCACGGCGCCGGAGTTGCCGGCCGAATACACGGCCGTGGCCTGGCCCTGCTTCACCAGATCCATGGCCACGTTGATGCTGGCGTCGCGCTTGCGCCGCACCACCGTCGCCTCATCGTCCATGCCTACCGAGGGGCCGCTGCCCACCAGCTGGATCAGCCCCCGGGCCACGGCGTCGTTGAGGGCGTCAGCCAGCCCCATCTCCGCCACGGCGGCCTCCAGGCGGTCGAGCTCCGCCACGAAGCGCACCCGCAGCGGCAGCCGCTCCACCGCCTGCAGGCAGCCCTCGAGGATCGGTCCGGGGGCGTAGTCGCCGCCCATGCCGTCCACCGCCACCCAGAGGCGATCGGCGTCGTTGATCGGTGCGTTCTCATCCGGGCCGCCCAGGCCCCGTTGCAGCCGCCGCAGCGGATCGAACACCAGCGGGCGCAGCACCGTGTTGGCGGCGCTGGTGGCGGCCCCGGCCATCGATCCGGCGCCGGAGACGGCGGCCCCGGCCATCGATCCGGCCATGCTGCCGGCCGTGCTCGCGGCTGAGGTGGCCGTGCCCACCAGGCTGGTGACGGCGGCATTGCGGCGATACCAGATCACCAGCCGGCGGATCGTCCGGCTGGGCTTGGCGCGCTTGTCAGGCTCCTTCGGAGGCAACGGGGTCAACGATGCGTTGGAACAGATAGCCGGTGCCGCGAGCCGTGAGGATCAGCTCGGGGTTGGCCGGATCGTCCTCCAGTTTGGAGCGCAGCCGGGAGATATGAACATCCACCACGCGGGTGTCCACGTGGCGTTCGGGCGTGTAGCCCCACACCTCCTTGAGGATCTCGCCGCGGCTGAAGGGTTCGCCGCTGCGGCTCACCAGCAGCTCCAGCAGGCTGAACTCCATGCCGGTGAGGCGGATGCGCTCATCGCCGCGGTACACCTGGCGCTTGTTGGTGTCGATGCGCAGGTCGCCGACGCTGATCACGCCGGAGTTGGGGATGCCGGCGCCGCCGCTCTCCTTCTCGACGCGGCGCAGCACGCAGCGGATGCGGGCCTCCAGCTCCTTGGGGCTGAAGGGCTTGACCACGTAGTCGTCGGCGCCGAGCTCCAGGCCGGTGATGCGGTCGGCCACATCGCCGAGGGCCGTGAGCATCACGATCGGCACGTCTGATTCCTTGCGCAGCTCCTGGCAGACGCCGTAGCCATCGAGCTTGGGCATCATCACGTCGAGCACCACCAGGTCGGGGTGGTGGCTGCGGAACAGATCCAGGGCCTCCAGGCCATCGCAGGCGGTGACCACCTGGTAGCCGATCATCGACAGCCGGGTCTCCAGGATCCGGCGGATACTGGCCTCGTCGTCGACGACCAGGATCGTCTCCTTGTCCTTGCTGGCGTCCTTGGCGGAGCTGGGGGGGGAGGCCGTCATCGCCGCGGCAGGGCTCCTACATCAGTTGGTCCCTACTGAAAAGGCCAGAGGGTCCGGCGGTTCATGCAACGCCACCTTTCTTCATAGTTCGCTCCCCCGCTGGCCTCCTCCGCCGGCCCGTCCATGCCGCCCTCCGCGGCCCCTCCCTCGGCGCTCCAGCTGCGCCTCCTCTGTCTGCGCTCCCGTCCGTCGCTTTCGCCGTCGTTCCCGTGGCCCGCTCCACCACCGTCTACGTCTGCAGCAGCTGCGGCGCCCAGACCCGCCAGTTCTTCGGCCGCTGCAGCAGCTGCGGCAGCTGGAACACCCTGGTGGAGCAGCTGCAGGCGGCTGAGCCCGCCGCCGACAGCCGCCGCCGCCGGCCGGTGGCCGCCGAGCCCGAGGCTGCGCCCCGGCCGCGTCGCTCCGCCTCGATCCGGG
>CBFHOT010000142.1:0-5124 GCA_965657465.1 Cyanobacteriota bacterium
AGTGGGCCGACCTGCTCGACGACCTCGATGCCCTCAGCCTGGGGGAGCAGCAGCGCAGCCGCCTGCTGCGCCAGCAGCTGCAGGCCGCCGGCACAAGCGCTGCGGGCGATGCGCCGGGGAGCAGCGCCGCCAGCTGGCTGCAGCAGGAACGCGGCCGGGCCAGCCTGCCGCCGCGCGCAGCGGGCCAGCTGGAGGCCGATCTGCTGGCCCAGCGCTGGCAGCAGCTGCACAGCTGCCTGGAGGAGCTCGGGCCGGAGCAGCAGCGCCAGGCCGCCTGGCAACAGTGGCGCCACAGCGTGCTCTGGCGCGGCGACACGCTGGTGCAGCTGCACACCGCCAAGAGCCGCTGGCCGGAGCGGCTGGAGCTGTGGCTGCAGCTGCTGCTCTGCTGCGCCGCCGGCGAACCGCCCCAGCAGGCGGTGCTGGTGGCGAGGGGCAAGCAGGGCTTCGCGGTGCAGCTGCGGCTGACGCCACCGCCCCTGGAGGAGGCCACGGCGGAGCTGGAGCGGCTGCTGGCGCTGCGCCGCCACTGGGCCGGACGCTGCTGGCCGGTGCCGCCGCGCACCGGCTGGGCCTGGCTGCGCCAGGGGGAGCGGCAGTCGGCCGAGATCTGGCAGGGCAGCAGCACGCAGCGGGGCGAGCGGCAGGATCCGGTGCAGGGCCTCTGCTTCGGCAGCGAGCTGCCGGCCGCCGCCCTGCTGCAACCCGCCCTGGAGCAGCACCTGCTGGAGCTGCTGCAGCCGCTGCAGCCGCGGATCGCCATGGAGGGGCGCTGAACCAGCCGATGACGACGCCGCCAGCCAGCCAGCCGTTCGAGGCCAACACCTTTCCGCTGGAGCCGGGGCTGCGGCTGCTGGAAGCCAGCGCCGGCACCGGCAAGACCTTCGCCCTCGCCCAGCTGGTGCTGCGCTTCATCAGCGAGGCGGAGCTGCGGCTGCAGCAGCTGCTGGTGGTGACCTTCACCGAGGCGGCGGCGGCGGAGCTGCGCGATCGCATCGGCCGGCGGCTGCAGGCGGCCCTGGCGGGCCTCGAGGATCCCGAGGCGGAGGCCCCCGATCCGGTGCTGGCCGCCTGGCTGGAGCAGCAGCGGCCCAACGGCGAACGCCTGCGGGCCCGGTTGCTGCTGGCCCTCGAGGAGCTCGACAGCGCCGACATCACCACCATCCACGGCTTCTGCCGACGCACGCTGCAACGCCAGGCGCTGGAGGCCGCCCAGCCGCCGGGGCTGCAGCTCGACAGCGACAGCAGCGTGCTGGTGCAGCAGATCGCCCACGACTACTGGCAGCAGCAGGTGCTCGATCTGCCGCCGGCGCTGCTGCGCGGACTGCAGGCGGCCGTCAGCGGCCCGGAGGATCTCGCCGATCTGCTGCAGCGGCTCGACGGTGACCCGGCCCTGCAGCTGGAGCCGCTGCCGGCGGATCTCGATCTCGATCAACCCTTGGCGGCGCAGCTGCCGGCGCGCTGGAACGACGCCTGGCGGGAGCTGCTGATGCAGTTCCAGATCCGCGGCGAGGCGCTGGAGCAGGCCTTCCGCAGCAGCGCCGGCCAGTGGCGCGCCCAGGGGGCCAAGGGCAGCAAGGTGTACACACCGAAACCGAGCAAGAACCGGGTGGCGGTGCTGGGGGCCTGGCTCGCCGGCCAGCCGCAGGAGGGCGACTACGGCGCCGTGATGGCCAAGCAGGGGGCCGCCGAGCTGCTGCACAACTACTTCCACCCGGGCGCCTTCCTCAAGGAGGCCCGCCTCTGGGAGGGGGCCGGCCCAGGCGATGGTGGGGAGCCGTCCCTGCCGGAGCGCCCTCTGCTGGAGGCGGTGGCAGCGGTGGTGGATGGCCCCGCCGAAGCCCTGCTGCTCCATGCCGCCCACTGGGGACGGCGTGAACTGCGGCTGCGGCGCCAGCGCAGCGGACGGCTCGGCTTCTCGCAGCTGCTGGAGGGCCTCGATCCAGGGGCGCTGGCGAGCACGCCGCTGCTGGAGGCGGTGGCGCAGCGCTATGCGGTGGCACTGATCGATGAATTTCAGGACACCGATCCGATCCAGTGGCGCATCCTCAGCCGCGCCTTCCGACCTGAGAGCCACCGGCTGGTGATCGTCGGCGATCCCAAGCAGGCGATCTACCGCTTCCGCGGCGGCGAGCTGGCCACCTATCTCACGGCCCGCGCTGCCGCCGCCAGCGCCGGCGGCATCAGCGCCCTCACCGCCAACTTCCGCTCGGCACCGCCGCTGATCGCGGCCCTCAACGGTCTGATGGAACCCGGGCTGCGGCGCTCAGGGCTGGAGGTGCCGGCGGTGCAGGCACAGGCCAGCTGCGAGGCCCTCGACCTGGAGGGCGACGGCCTGGCCCTGGAGCTGCTCTGGCTGGGGAGCGATCGAGCGGCCGGCGACAAAGCCCCCAGCCGCACCGCCCTGGAGCGGGAGCTGCCGGCGCGGATCGCCGCCTACACCGCCCGGCTGCTGCAGCGGGGCGAGGCCCATGGCCTGAGCCCCGATGACGTCTGCCTGCTGGTGAGCACCCACCAGCAGGCGGAGGATCTGCGCAGCGCCCTGGCCCAATGCCGCATCGCCAGCCGCCTGGTCAGCCAGGGGGATGTGTTCGCCAGCCACGGCGCCAGCGTGCTGCAGCGCCTGCTCGATGCCCTGGCGGCACCGGGCGATGGCCGGCGGCTGCGGCTGCTGGCGGCCACACCGCTGCTGGGCTGGAGCGCCGCGGCGATCGCCGGCGCCGATGCCGAACGCTGGGCGGCGCTGAGTGGCCGGCTGGCGCAGCTGGCGGGCCAGCTGCCGCGGCGCGGCCTGCTGGGGGTGCTGGGCAGCCTGATGGAGTCGGAGGGGATCGCCCGGCTGTCGCTCGAGGGACGGCTGCTGGCGGATCTGCAGCAGTGCGCCGAGCTGGTGCAGGAGCGCCTGCACAGCGATCGGCTGGGAGCGGAGGCAGCGGCCGACTGGCTGCGGCGGCTGCGGCTGGAGGAGGAGCGCAGCGTGCCCGACAGCCACCAGCCCAACAGCGATGTGGTGGATGCGGCGGTGGCGGTGGTGACGGTGCACCGCAGCAAGGGCCTGGAGTATCCGGTGGTGATCTGCCCTTACCTCTGGCAGGCCCCGAAGCCCAGGGCCGGCGGGCGGCCGCGGCCGGGGGTGCGCTGGCAACCGCCCGATGGCGACGGGCCGCTGCTCGATCTGCACCGCAACAGCCACTGGGGGCCGGGCCAGCGGGCGCGGCAGCAGCAGCACCGGGCGGAGCTGGAGGAGAAGGAGCGGCTGGCCTATGTGGCCGCCACCCGCGCCCAGCGGTTGCTGGTGCTGGTCTGGGGGCCAGCCGAAGGGCAGCAGGGCAATCCGCTGCACCCGTGGCTGTTCAGCGCCATGCCTCCCCCGAGCCCCGACGACGACCCCTACACCGCCAGCAGCGACGCCGACTGGCGCCAGCGCCTGGAGGAGGAGATCGAGCGGCGGCAGCTGCCGCTGCGGCTGCGGGAACTGCCGGCCGCAGGCCGTGCCCAGGAACCGGCCAGCGGCGGGGAGCAGGCCGCGATCGCGCCGGAGGCCAGGGGCGCGGCGGCAGCGCCTGCCGCTCCAGAGGCCGCCATGGCGCTGGCCTGCGGGCCGGTGCCCCAGCGGGCCTTCGATGCCAGCTGGGGTCGCAGCAGCTACAGCAGCTGGACCCATGCCGGCCGCGAAACCAACCCCATGGCCCTGGAGGAGGGCCGCGAAACCGATGCCCGGGCGGTGGAGCTGGAGGCAGCAGCCGTCCCCGCCAGCGCCGCTACCGCGGACGAAGGGCGAAGCGAGCAGGGGGACGGCGAGGGCGACGGGCACTGGCCCGACGATGGCCCCCTGGCCCGCTTCCCGCGGGGCTCCCAGGCCGGCGACTGCCTGCACCGGATCCTGGAGCAGCTCGACTACGAGCAACCGCTCGAGCGGCAGCGGCAGCTGTGCCGCGCCGAACTGCGCCGCGCCGGCATCGGCGACGAGCACCTGGAGGGCCTGGAGGCCGGGCTGGAGCGGCTGCGGCAGCTGCCCCTCGGCGGCGAGCTGGGGGGGCTGCGGCTGGCGGATCTCAGCCGCCAGCAGCGGCTGAACGAGATGAACTTCGATCTGCCCCTGGCCCCGGTGCGGGCGGCGGGGCTGGCGGCGGCCTTCCGTGCCCATCCCGGCGGCGCCTTCGGTGCGGCCTACGCCCGGCAGCTGGCGGCGCTGCCGGTGGCGAGCCGCGGGTTCCTCACCGGATCGATCGATCTGGTGTTCCGCTGCGACCAGCGTTGGTGGGTGCTCGACTGGAAGAGCAACTGGCTGGGGGAACGCGACCGCGATGGCCAGCCGCTGCGCTGCGGCCCGCGCCACTACGACCAGGCCAGCCTGCGCCAGCTGATGGCCACCAACCACTACCCCCTGCAGGCCCATCTCTATCTGGTGGCGCTGCACCGCTACCTGCGCTGGCGCCAGCCGGACTACGACCCCAGCCACCACCTGGGCGGCTATCTGTACGTCTTCCTGCGCGGGGTGCCGGAGCTGGACGGGATGCTGGAGAACCCCACGGCAGCGGCGCTGCCGGTCACCCCCGGCCTGTTTCAGGAGCGGCCACCGCTGCAACGGCTGCTGGCCCTCGATCAGCTGCTGGCCGGAGAGACGCCATGACCCAGCCACGCCAGCCGCGGACCGCAAAGCCGTCGGCAACGCCCGCGGCCCAGCCGAGCACCCCTGCAACGCCGAGCACCGCTACCAGCCAGAACGCCGCTGCCCTGCCGGCGATGGCAGCCAACCAGGCCTCCGATGCCAGGCAAGGACCGGGAGCCAGGCCAGGCGCCGGCGGCGAGCAGCGACCAGCCTGGATGACGGCCCTGGCGGCCGCGCTGGCGGAGGCGCTGCCGCGGCTGCATGGCTGCACGGCCGATCCCGCCGTGCAGGCAGCGCTGGAGGCCCTGGCCATCGCCCTGGCCGAGGGGGAGCTGGAGATCAGCCTGGACGCCGCCACCGCCGCGGCTGTGGCAGCCAGCCCCCTGGCCCAGGGCGCGTGCAGCCCTCTGGTGCTGGAGGACGACCGGCTGCTGTGGCGCCGCTGGCAGCTCCAGCGCAACCAGGTGCTCGAGGCCCTGATCCTGCGGGCGGGCCAGGCCAACGCCACCCCA
>CBFHOT010000143.1:0-5048 GCA_965657465.1 Cyanobacteriota bacterium
CGCCAGCCTGGTGTTCCTGCTGCTGCGGCTGGCGCCGGGCGATCCGATCGATGCGCTGCTGGGCATCCGGGCGCCGGCGGCGGCGCGGGAGGCGCTGCGGCAGCGGCTAGGGCTCGATCTCCCGCTCTGGCAGCAATACGTGAGCTACCTGCAGCAGCTGCTGCAGGGGGATCTGGGCCGCTCCCTCAGCAACGACGACACGGTGGTGAGCGTGATCCAGGCCAGCCTGCCGGCGAGCCTTGAACTGGGGGCGGTGGCGCTGCTGCTGGCGGCGCTGCTGGGGCTGGCGGTGGGCTTCTCCGGCATCGCCCGGCCGGAGGGAAAGCTGGATCTGGCCGGCCGTCTCTACGGCATCGGCACCTATGCCCTGCCGCCGTTCTGGGCGGCGATGCTGGTGCAGCTGGTGTTCGCCGTCTGGCTCGGCTGGCTGCCGGTGGGCGGCCGCTTTCCGGTGACGCTGGTGCCGCCGGCCGGCAGCGGCTTCTACCTGCTCGATGGTCTGCTGCAGGGCCTGCGCGGTGGCAGCTGGCAGAGCCTGATGGGCAGCCTGCGGCATCTGGTGCTGCCCGCCGCCACCCTGGCGGTGCTGCTCAGCGGCATCTTCACCAACGCCCTGCGCCTCAACCTGCGCCGCGCCCTCGCTTCCGACTACGTGGAGGCAGCCCGCAGCCGCGGCCTCGATGAGCGGCGGGTGGTGCTGCGCCACGCCCTGCCCAATGCCCTGCTGCCGGTGCTGACGATCACCGGCATCACCGTGGCCTCGCTGATCGGCGGCGCCCTGCTGATCGAGGTGACCTACTCCTGGCCGGGGATCGCCGCCCGCCTGCAGGAGGCGATCGCCCAGCGCGACTACCCGGTGGTGCAGGGGATCGTGGTGGTGGTGGCCGCCCTGGTGGTGCTGGTGAGCGTGGTGGTCGACGTGCTGGTGGCCCTACTCGATCCGCGCATCCGCTTCTGATCCTGGTTCTGCCCCTGCGGCCTCGGCCGATCGGGCGTCATCGCGGCGGGGCGATCGGAGCCGGCAGGCGATCGCGCCAGCGGCGGGCACGGGCCGGATCGAGCACATAGGCCTGCACGCCGCCATGGTCGCGGCGCTGAGGCGTGAGCAGGGCCGGATGGCGCTCGCTGTGCAGAAACTCCAGGGTGAGCTGCAGCAGCAGGCTCTGCACCTGCTGCGGCGCCTCACCCACCAGCTCATCGCCGAGGCGGAACAGCGCCTGGTCGTCGGTCTGCAGGCGCACCGGCGAGAAGTGGCTGCCGCCATCCACCAGCACCAGACGGCTGCGGGGATGGGCGCTGCTGGCCAGCAGCTGCAGCTGCTCCTGCACCGGCGGCGTGACCAGATCGAGGCTGCCGCCCACCATCAGCACCGGCACCGGCAGATCGGAGAGGCCCCGCTGGGGCCAGAGCAGGCTGCCGAAGCCGTTGAAGGTGACGACGCCATGCAGCGGCACCCCGGCCAGATGCGGCACCCCCGCCGGAGCCGACGAGGAAGCCGGCGGGACAGCCCCCGGCGCCTGCACCAGGGGCGCACCATCGCCGGTGACCGCCAGCAGCTGGCACTGCAACAGCCGCGAGAGGTTGGTGAGCGGCAGCGCCGCCAGGGCCTCGCGGCAGCGTCGGGCCAGACCAGCCTCCGGCGGCAGGCCGGTGGCCATCAGCGCCGCCAGACCCCCCAGGGAATGACCCAGCAGCACCACACCCGAATCCGCACCGTCGGAGCCGGCTGCACCGGCCAGATCCGGCAGGCGGCCCTCGCTGCGGGCGCTGAGCACCGCCTGCAGATCCGCCAGGCGCAGCGGCACCGATTCGGCCCCCGGCGGCGGGCCTTCGCCGAGCAGCGCCGCCTTCACGGCCAGCTCGTCGCTGCCGGGATGGTCCAGCAGCAGCACCGGCCAGCCCCGTTCAGCCAGATCCTGGGCCAACCAGCGCAGCTGGCTGCTGCTGCCGCCCAGCCCAGGCATCACCAGCAGCCAGGGGCGGCCGGCGGTTTCGCCGCTGCCGGTCCAGAGCTCCAGGGGCAGTGGGGTGCTGCGGTGGGGCACCGGCAGCAGCAAGCGCTGGGGCGTGACGCCGCTGCGCAGGCGGGTGGCGCTGAGCAGCGGCCGCGAGCGATGGGCAGGCAGCGGCAAGGCGCGCAGCTGCTCCACCGCCTGCACCTGATGGCGCAGCTGATCGCGCCAGTAGCCGGCCAGGGTCAGCAGGCCATCCACCTGCAGCGTCAGCCGCTCCTGGGGCAGGGCCTGCAACAGCTCGAGGCTGGACACCACCGGCTGGCGGGCGAACAGCCGCTGCAGGGTGGCCAGCAGCGCCGGCGCCGTGTTCTCATCGCCGGGGCCCCGCAGCAGACCGCCCACCTCCCGCAGCATCTGGGTGCCGGTCCAGCTGTTGAGCAGCTCCATGCCGAAGCCGCGATCGCGCAGCAGCGGCGCCCGCAGCAACCGGGCCAGACCGAGCCGCGCCTGGGGATCGAGCAGCTGCAGCCAGGGGGCCAGCGAGCCGCGCTGGGAGCGGGGATCGCGGCTCCAGGCCTCCAGCTCCTGCAGATCGATCGGCAGCTGCAGACCGTCGAAGCGCACCACCAGCTGCTGGGCCGCCCGGGCCGGCAGGCCGGCGCCGGGCAGCAGCACCAGCAGACTGGCGAGCAGCGCAGACAGACGGCGGCGGCGGTTTGACGACAAAAGCGGATGGAAGCAGGGCCGGCGGCGGCGCGACGGCCTGGTGGCTCCAGTTTCCCGCGCCGCTGCGACAGGTGGCCCTGGTGCGGTTGATCGGCTCCTTCGGGGCGGGCGGCGTGCTCTATCTCACGCCCCTGGTGTTCCACCAGGAGGCCTTCAGCGCCTCGAGCGTCACCCAGGGGCTGGCCCTGGCCGCCCTGGTGGGCACCCTGGGACGCCTGCTCAGCGGCCTGCTGCTGGATCGGGGCGTGAACTGCCGTGTGCCGGTGCTGCTGGCCTGCCTGCTGGCGGCCGGAGGTGACAGCCTGCTGCTGGGAGCGCGCAGCCTGGGGGCCTACCTGCAGGGCCAGGTGCTGCTGGGGCTGGCGATGGGGCTCTACTGGCCGGCGATCGAGCTGGCGGTGCCCCTCAGCTGTGAACGCAGCAGTCTGCCTTCGGCCCGCGGCTATGCCCTGGCCCGCACCGCCGATGCGGCGGGCATCGCCGGCGGTGCCCTGCTGGGGGCGCTGCTGGCCAGCCGCGATCTGCTGCGGGGGATCTATCTGGTCGATCTGCTCTGCCTGACGCTGATGGCGCTGCTGCTGTGGCGACGGTCCCTGCCGGCGGCGCTGCGGCGCCCGGAGGGTGAGCCTGGCGGCGCCTGGCAGCTGTGGCTGCCGCCGCTGCTGCCCCTGCTGGCGATCACCCTGCTGGCCACAGCCCTGCCGGCCCTGATGCAGAGCGCCCTGCCCCTGGATCTGGTGCGCGGCGGTCTGGAGCGGGCCGCGATGCCCGAAAGCCTGGGGGCCCTGCTGATCGGCGTGCAGCTGGGGCTGCTGCTGCTGCTGCAGTGGCCGGTGGGCCAGGCCCTGGCCCGGCGGCCGGTGTCCACCGGACTGGGGCTGAGTCTGGTGTGCTTTGCAGCGGGCACCGCCGCCCTGGCCTTCTCCAGCCTGAGCCGTCAGGGGTTCTGGCTGGTGCTGGCGGCCCAGCTGCCCCTGGCCCTGGGGGAGGCCGCCTTCCTACCGATCGCCACCGAGGCGGTGATCGAGCTCACCCCACCGGAGCATCGCGGCCTGGCGATGGCCCTGTTCTCCCAGTGCTTCGCCATCAGCGCCCTGCTGGCGCCGCCCCTGGCGGGACTGGCCCTGGATCAGCAGCGCCACGGCGGCGGCTTCTGGATCCTGCTGACGCTGCTCTGCCTGGCAGGCTTCAGCCTGACCAAACGGCTCAGGCCGGTGGTCAGGCCGTCGGCTTCTTGACCCAGGCCTCGTGGGGCAGCGGCTCGGTGCCGTATTCCCAGTCGTCGTAGTCCGGATCGTTGCGGATCTGCTGATGCAGCTCCTTCTGCACGTCGAAATCGTGGGGATGGGCCTCAGCGGCCACCGGGCTGGTGGCGGCGCTGGTGGCTTCAGGCTGCGGAGCGGTCATCCCGGTTGAAGCGGCTGGCGCCATTCTGGGCCAACCCGCCGGGCGGGGATGACGTCAGACGTTGAAGAGGAACTCCATCACATCGCCTTCCGCCACCACGTACTCCTTGCCTTCGGCGCGCAGCCAGCCCTTGTTGCGCGCTTCCGACAGGGAGCCCGCCTCCAGCAGCTGCTGGTAGCCGATGGTCTGGGCGCGGATGAAACCGCGCTCGAAGTCGGTGTGGATCACACCGGCGGCCTGGGGGGCGGTCATGCCGGCCTTGATCGTCCAGGCGCGGGTCTCCTTCTCGCCGGTGGTGAAGTAGGTGCGCAGCCCCAGCAGCGCGTAGGTGGCGCGGATCAGGCTCTGCAGACCGCCCTCCTCCACCCCCAGACCGGCCAGGAACTCGGCGCGGTCCTCCTCGGGCAGTTCGATCAGCTCGGCTTCCACCTGGGCGCTGATGCGCACCGTGCCGGCCCCCTCCTTCTCGGCCAGCGCGGCCACCTCCTCGCAGTAGGCGTTGCCGGAGGCCAGATCGTCTTCGCTCACGTTGGTGGCGTAGATGATCGGCTTGGCGGTGAGCAGGCCCAGGGGCTTCACCAGCGGGGTCTCCTCGTCGCTGAGCTCGACGCTGCGGGCGGCACCGCCCTGCTCCAGCACGGCCTGGATGCGCTCCAGCGCCCCATCCTCCACCTGGGCCTCCTTGCTGGTGCGCACCTGCTTCTTGAGGCGCTCGCGCCGCTTCTCCACCTGGGAGAGATCCGCGAGGCCCAGCTCCAGGTTGATCACCTCGGCGTCGCGAGCCGGTCCCACCGAACCGCTCACGTGGATCACGTCGTCGTTCTCGAAGCAGCGCACCACGTGCACGATCGCGTCGACTTCGCGGATGTTGGCCAGGAACTTGTTGCCCAGACCCTCGCCCTGGCTGGCACCCTTCACCAGGCCGGCGATATCGACGAACTCCACGCGGGTGGGGATGAT
>CBFHOT010000144.1:0-4892 GCA_965657465.1 Cyanobacteriota bacterium
CACGAGCCGAAGCCGCTGAGGGTGTCGCCGATCAGCTGCAGAAGGCTGCGGCGCTGCTGCAGCTCCTGCCGCGCCGCCCACTCGGCCTCGGCCACCTCACTCTCCGGCAGCCCCAGGGCCTCCACCAGGCGGCGATAGGCCCCCTTCTCGGCGGTGTTGATCGCGGCAGCATCCTCCGGCCGCTGGTTGATGCTCACCATCTGCAGCGCCAGCTTCACCGCCTGCTGGCGCTGATCGGCCCCCTCCAGCTGATCCACCAGCAGCTGCAGATCAAGGGTCTGGAGGTTGTCGGCCACCAGGGCCGACACCGCCTCCGCCGACGCCACCGCCGCTCCGGGGGCATCAGCGGCGGCCTCCGGCAGCAGCCGCGCCACCAGCTTCTCCAGCAGATCGCGCTCCTCGCTGGCGAAGTCGCCATCGGCCCAGGCCACCCAGCAGACGATGCGCAGCAATGCCCGCTGGGAGGCGCTGAGACCGGCCAGTGGATCGGGGTTGGCGGGGGTGCTGGTCATCGTGAGCAGGGCGGCGAGGTGGCAAGCCGAGGCCAGCGGGCTGGGGCGGCGCTGGGCTGGCACTGGCGGCCATTCTGGGGCGCCCAGCCCTGGCCAACGGCTGCCCCCGTCACGGCTGCGCCTACTTGCCGATGCAGAAGCGGGAGAAGACGCGATCGAGCACCGCCTCGCTCACCTCCTCGCCGGTGATCGCGCCAAGGCTGCGGGCGGCGGCGCGCAGATCGATCGTCCAGAAGTCCCAGGGCAGCTGCTGCTCGGCCGCCTCCAGGCTGCGCTCCAGGCTGGCGGCGGCGGCGGCGGCCAGATCGCGCTGACGGCTGTTGAGCGCCACCTCCAGGCCCTCCGCCAGGGTGGCGCCGCAGCGGCGCAGCAGCTCGGCCACCAGCTGCGGCTGACCGCCGCCATCGAGGGCGCTAAGGCTCACATCCGCCGGAGCCGGCAGCTGCGGATCCGGCGCCAGCAGGCCGGCGGGAACCGCCGCCGCATCGGCCTTGTTGCCCACCACCATCCGCACCGCCGCCGGCGGCAGCAGCTCCAGCAGCGCCGCGTCCTCCGCCGTCCAGCCGGCGCTGAGATCAAACAGCAGCAGCACCGCGTCGGCGCTGGCCAGGGCGGCCCGGCTGCGCTCGATGCCCAGCTGCTCCACCCGATCACTGGTGGCGCGGATGCCGGCGGTGTCGAGCAGGGTGAGGGGCACCCCCTCGAGCACCAGCTCGCTCTCCAGCAGATCGCGGGTGGTGCCGGGCAGATCGGTCACGATCGCCCGCTCGCGGCGACTGAGGCGGTTGAGCAGGCTGCTCTTGCCCACATTGGGCCGGCCCACGATCGCCACCCGCAGGCCCTGGCGCAGCAGCTCCCCCTGGCGGGACTCGGCCACCAGCTGCTCCAGCTCAGCGCGCACCGAGGCCAGCTCCGCGGCCACCGCCGGGCCATCGAGGGGCGGCAGATCCTCCTCGAAATCCACCCGCGCCTCGAGTTCGGCCAGCTGATCGAGCAGCCGCGAGCGCAGAGCGGTGAGACGCCGCTGCAGGCCGCCGTCGATGCCGGCCATCGCCAGCTGGGCGGCGCGGCGGCTGCGGGCGGTGATCATCTCGCCGATGGCCTCGGCGCGGGTGAGATCGAGGCGGCCATTGAGAAAGGCGCGCTGGCTGAATTCACCGGCGCCAGCGCGGCGGGCACCGCAGGCCAGCACCAGCTCCAGCACCCGCTGCACCGCCACCAGGCCGCCGTGGCAGTGGAGCTCCACCACGTCCTCCCGGGTGAAGCTGCGCGGCGCCTTCATCAGCAGCAGCAGCGCCTCATCCACACGTTCGCCGCTAGCGGGATCAACCACATGGCCGTAGAGCACCCGATGGCTCTCCCAGCGCTGGCGGCCCGGCGCCTCGAACAGGCGGCGGCCGATCGCCTCCGCCTCGGGGCCTGAGATCCGTACGATCGCCACACTGCCCTGGCCCGGTGCCACGGCCGTGGCCACGGCGGCGATGGTGTCACCGGCGCCGCTGCCGCCAAGAGGCGTGCCTGCTGGGTTTTCGCTCATGCCCCCATTTCAGCCCCCCACCGCAGCGCTGCGCGGCCTGATCAACGGCCTGGCGGGACGCGGCCGCCGGCTGCTGCAGTGGCTCTGGGCCCAGGAGGGCAGCCACGGCCAGCGGGCGCGGGGGCTGGCGGCGGGGATCTTCTGCGGCTGCTTTCCGTTCTTTGGGTTGCAGACGCTGCTGGGGGTGGCGCTGGCCTCGGTGGTGCGCGGCAATCACCTGCTGGCGGCCGCCGGCACCTGGATCAGCAACCCCTTCACCTACGTGCCGCTCTACTGGTTCAACTACCAGCTGGGCAGCTGGCTGCTGGGCCCGGGCCGGGGCTGGCCGGGGCTAGCGACGCTGCAGAGCGAGGGCATGCGCCAGCTGGGCTGGAGCCTGATGAGCCGGCTGCTGCTGGGCTCCTGCCTGGTGGGGCTGGCGAGCGCCGCCGCCGGCGGCTGGCTCTACTGGTGGTGGCTGGAGCGGCAACAGGCCGGGGCGGACTGAGCCCGACCCCGGCAACGGCTGCCACGCCCTGAGGCCTCAGGACCCCGCCATGCCGGGGCAGAGCATCAGGTCGATGCGGCCCCCGTCGGGGTCGCACCATTCGCGGAACTCAGCGGCCAGGGCCTGCTGCTCGGGCGTGAGGGCATCGCTCTGCAGGGCCTGGAGGCGCCGGTGCACCAGGGCCAGGGTGTGGTCGATCAGTTGGGCGGCCTGCTCGGAGGTCATCGGAGAAACAGCGGAGGTGGAGCTGTCGTAGGCGCGCCGACCCCGCCCGACTGTCGCGATCGCCACGGCCGCGCCCGCCGGTGGGCGGATGCTCACACGCGGCGGGGAGGGCACGCCATCGCCCTGAGGAATCGGCTCGTTGCGTCCTTGCGTTGACAGGGAGGCGCAACACATCCCAGAACTCCCAGCCACGATCTGCCGATACCGACTGGCAGCACAGGGCAATCTGGCGATCGCCCTGAACACCAATAGAATGAATGTGATCAAACCTGGCAAGACCGATGGCAACCCGGTCGGTGTCGATCTCTCTGGAGGAGGGTCTGCTGCACCAGCTCGATCAGGAGCTGGCTCGCGGCAGCACCGCAGGTAGACAGCAGCGCAATCGCTCCGCTGCCCTCAGCGAAGCTCTTGAGCTGTGGCTGCAACGGCAGCGCCTAGCAGCGCTGCAACAGGCCTATGCCGATCTCGCCGCCCTGGAGGGCGGCGACTTGGAAGCGGCCGGCGCCGATGCCGCCGACATGGGCGCAGGAGCACTGCTGAGCCGCGATGGCTGATGGTCCGGCCTCGCCGCAACGTGGTCGGCTTTACCGCTGGCCGCGCAACCGCTCGTTCGGAGACAGCAAACCTCGACCGGTGTTGGTGATTGCGCCCGATGCCGCCACCACCCAAGCACAGCGGTGGGTGGTGGTCCCCCTCAGCAGCGACGCCCGTCTGGCGGATCATCCCCTGGCCGTGCCCTTGGCTGCGGGGGATCCCCACGGCCTGGATCACACCAGTTACGCCATGGCCTGGCTGCCCACAACCGTGGACCGTGACCAGCTGGCCGGCCCCCTCGGCCGGGTCGCCCCTTCCACCCTGCAGGCGGTGCTAGCCGCCATCAGCCGCGCTCTCGACCTGGACATGCTCGAACCCTGGCAGCCCAGCTGATCCCCGCAGTGCTCGCCCTGATCACCCAATCCCCGTGCGGGCGATGTCGAGCACATCCGCCATCGAGCGGATCTGGTTGATCGTGCCGGTGAGCTGGCTGGCGCTCTCCAGCTCCACCCGCAGATCGATACGGGCCGGTTTGCCGGGGTTGGTGCGCACCCGGGCATCGCTCACATTGATGCGGTGGTCGGAGAGGCGGGTGAGGATGTCCTTGAGCACGCCGACGCGATCGAGCACTTCGATGCGCAGCTGCACCGGGTAGCGGCGCGGCTGGGCGATCGCCGGGTTCCAGCGCACCGGCAGCCGCCGCTCCACCGGCACCTGGCCCACATTGCTGCAGTCCTGGCGGTGAATCGTGATGCCGTGGTTGCCCAGCGCCACCGCCCCCACGATCGGTTCACCGGGCAGGGGGCTGCAGCAACCGCCGAGGCGGTAGTCGAGGCCCTCCAGCCCCAGGATCGGGCTGTCCTCGCCGTGGCTGCCGCCGGCGGGCCGCAGGGCCGGCGTCTCCGCCTGGGCGCTCACCGAGCGGGCCAGCTCCTCGTTGCTCAGCACCGGCGCCGCCGCCGCACTGGCCAGCCGCAGCTCCTCGCGCAGGCGGTTGAGCACCTGATGCAGAGTCACTCCCCCGAAGCCGAGGGAGGCCAGCAGATCGTCGGTGCTGACCAGATTGCAGCGGCGCGCCACCTTGGCCATCGCCTCACCGTTGAGCAGCGCATCAAAGCCGTCGCGGCCGAGCTCCCGCTCCAGCAGCTCGCTGCCGCGCTGGATATTCTCCTCGCGATGGCTCTTCTTGTACCACTGGCGGATGCGGTTGCGGGCCGTGGGTGTAGCCACGAAGTTGAGCCAATCCAGGCTCGGATGGGCGTTCTTGCTGGTGATCACCTGCACGAAATCGCCGTTCTGCAGCGGTGTCGCCAGCGGGCAGAGGCGGTCGTTGATGCGCACGCCCTGGCAGTGGTTGCCCACCTCTGAGTGGATGCGGAAGGCGAAGTCGACCGCCGTGGAACCCTTGCGCAACCCCACCACGTCCCCCTTGGGGGTGAACACGAACACCTCCTCATCAAAGAGGTCTTCCTTGATCGAACGCAGGAAGTCGCCGCTGTCCTCCCCCACGCCATCCTTCTGCCAATCCACCAGCTGCCGCAGCCAGTTGAAGCGCTCGGCGTCGGCACCGGAGGCAGCCGGCGAGCCGCCTTCCTTG
>CBFHOT010000145.1:0-4840 GCA_965657465.1 Cyanobacteriota bacterium
GGCAGCGCCGCCACCGCGGTGGTGAGCAGCAGTGTCAGGGCGGCGGCCGGCATCACCAGCGCCGCCGGGCTGAGGGTGGCTGCGCCGTTGAGGCCGCAGGCGCTGCGGGCCAGGGGTGATGGCAAGGGATTCACCGGCTGCTCAGCGATCGGATCGGCTCCCGCAGCTCGAGGCGCTGCAGCTGCCAGCGGCGCAGCCCCTGGTTGAGCAGCAGCAGCACCGTGGCCAGCAGGGCCAGCTGCAGGCCGGTGAGGGTGGGCACCAGCACGGCGGCGTAGCCGCTCAGCGGGCTGGAGGGCTGCAGCAGCAACTGGGGGCCGAGCTGGCGCAGCACCGCCATCAGCCCGGCAGTGGTGCCCACCAGCCCCAGCAGAGGTGCCAGCACCACGCCGGCCTGCAGGATCGGTTCACCCCAGGCCATCGCGGCCTCCTGGCGGCGCAGCAGCAGCATCCGTTCCTCGGGATCGCTGCAGTGCCGCAGCTGCTCCTGCACGGCCCGCCAGGGCTTGCGGCCGCGCCGCCACCAGCACCACCAGAAGTGCAGGCGTTCAAAGCCCACGGTGAGCACCGCCAGGGAGAGCAGCAGCAGCGGCAGGGCCACCGGCCCGCAGGCGCTGAGCAGCGACTGCTCGCCGCCGGCTGTGGCCGCCGCCGCTCGCGCGGCGAAGGCTGTTGTGAGCAGGGCGCTGATCAGCGCCGTGGCGGCAGCGGCGAGGGCTGTGGGCGCCTTGCCGGCCCTGGCGTGGCGGGTGAGCGGTGCGCTGGAGTGCGCCTGGTTGTGCCGTGCCATGCCCCGTGCGCCGCTCCTGCGCTGCCGGGCCAGGCGCTGCCAGAGGCCAGCCCAATGGAGCCACCCTAAGCAGCTGCCTGCGGCGCTCCCGGTCGCCCTCTTTCTTGACAGGGGGCATGCCAGCTCGCCCGCGCCTCAGCAGCAGCTGCCGCCTGAAGCTGCTGCGCTGCCGCTCGCCTGGCTGCTGCTCGCCTGGCTGCCGGCGCTGCTGAAGGGAAGGCTGCTGCCGCAGCCCTCGAACAGGCCGTAGTGGCGATCGAAATCGCCGATGAAGGTGAAGTGGGGTGCGAAGCGCGTCTGCTGCAGCATCCGGAAGGTGTTGCCGCACACCGGAAACACCTTGCCGGTGGTGATGGCGTGGTGGCTGTCGAGATCGAAGTGGTGCGGATGCTCGGGGATCGTGCCCCGGTAGATCACCGCCTGGCCGTGGTCTTCGCAGGCGTCTTCCAGGTCGGCGATGGCGAACAGCCGGTAGGTGGCGGAATAGAAGCGCGCTTCGCCCAGCAGCGGCGCCAGCGCCGGATCGGTGATCGCCAGCGGCCGGTCGCTCACCAGGCGCGGATCGGCGAAGCCGGCGCCGCGGGCCAGGCGCAGGAAGTCGTTCCAGTAGAGGGCGCCGCCCAGGCATTCGCCGTAGAGCACCGGATCGCGTCGCACGGCTTCCGGCAGGCGCCGATCGGCGTACACATCGGAGAAATAAAACTCGCCGCCGGGCTTGAGCAGCCGCTGCACGCCGCGCAGCACCGCCGCTTTGTCGGTGGAGAGGTTGAGCACGCAGTTGCTCACCACCACATCGAAGCTGCCGGGCTCCAGCGGCAGCTCCTCCAGCCGCTCGATCGTGCCCTCCAGAAAGGTGGTGTTGGCGTAGCCGAAGGCCTCGGCATGGAACGCCTGGTGCTCGCGGGCCACCGCCAGCTGCTCGGCGGTCATGTCGACCCCCACCACCGCGCCGCTGCTGCCCACCAGCTGGCTGAGCAGGTACACATCCCGGCCGGAACCGCTGCCCAGATCGAGCACGCGGCAACCCTCCAGCAGCGGCGGCACCACCAGGCCGCAGCCGTAGTAGCGGCTGCTCACCGCGGGATGCACCCGGGCCAGCAGCGGCTTGAGCCAGCCGGGCACCGCATCGGCATCGCAGCAGGCGCTGGTCTTGAGGTCGGCGCTGCTGGAGAGCTCCTGGCCGTAATAGCGCTGAACGAGTTCCTGGGTGGGCATGGCAGCGGGACGGGCGCGGGGCGGGCCCTCCACTGTGACGCATCCATCAACGGGACTTGATTGGGTTTGACGCAGCTGTTGCCCAGCTGGCTCGCTGCGTGATGGGTTTGCTGCGTGACGGGTTGGTTGCGTGGCTGATCACCGCTCATCCGTGGCGGAGGTGGGGCCTCAATTGAGTCGACTAAGCTGGTTGAACCAGGCCGGCTGGCACAGTAATGCGGCACGTCAACATGCACGAGGCCAAGACCCATCTGTCGCGGCTGGTGGAGGAGGCGGCCGCGGGTGATGGGTTTGTGATCTGCAAGGCCGGCCGGCCGATGGTGCGGGTCATGCCGATCGCGGCTGCCGATGGCGCCTCCCCTCCGCCTCGTCGCCTGGGGCTGTTGCTGGGTCAGTGCGCGGTGCCCGACGACTTCGACCGTCTGGCGGCGGCGGAGATCGCCGACCTGTTTGAAGGGGCCTGACGCCGGCCGTGCTGTTGCTGCTCGATACCCATCTGCTGGTCTGGGCCATGGGATCGCCCCAGCGGCTGCCCGCGGGCCTGGCCTCGATGCTGGAAGACCCCCTCAACACGCCGCTGTTCAGTGTGGCCAGCCTCTGGGAGCTGGTGATCAAACGGGCTCTGGGGCGTCCCGACTTCCGGGTTCAGCCCACGCTGCTGCGGCGAGCCCTGCTGGACGGCGGTTGGCGGGAGTTGCCCATCCAGGCCGACCATGCGCTGGCGGTGGCCCAGCTGCCGCCGCTGCATCGGGATCCCTTCGATCGCCTCTTGCTGGCCCAGGCCACCGTGGCTGGCGCGTTGCTGATCACCGCTGATCAGCAGCTGGGGCAGTATCCGGGGCCGGTGCGGCTGATGCTGGCCTGAGGGGCCTCAGCAGCAGGGTGTGGCCGGCCGGCGGCACTGGCCGGCCAGGGCGCCCAGCCACTGCTGCAGCGCTTCGATCGCCTCGGGTCGCAGCCGGTAGTACATCCAGCGCCCTTGCTGACGGCCTTCGATCAGGCCCGCCTCCTTCAGCACCTTGAGGTGGAAGGACAGCTTCGACTGGGCCAGGTTGAGCTCGGCGGTGAGTTCGCAGACGCAGCGCTCGCCGCCGGCCAGGGCCTCGATCACCTGCAGCCGCAGCGGTTCAGCCAGGGCCTTGAGCAGGGCGCGGGCCTGATCGCCGGCGAGGGTCTCGATCCGGGAGTGGTGGAGGGGCATGCCGCCATCTTCAGGGGCGGATGGCCTCGGCTGCCTGGGGAAACAGCCAGCGCTGGCGATTGGCGACGGCCACCAGCGCCAGCATCACCGGCACCTCCACCAGCACGCCCACCACCGTGGCCAGAGCCGCGCCGGAGCGCACGCCGAACAGGCTGATCGCCACCGCCACGGCCAGCTCAAAGAAGTTGGAGGCGCCGATCAGGGCCCCCGGCGCCGCCACGTCATGGGGTTGGTGCCACTGCCGCATCCACAGGGCCGTCAGCAGAAAGATCAGCACCGTCTGCAGCACCAGCGGCACGGCCACCAGGGCGAACAGGCCCGGGTTGGCGGTGATGGTGCCGGCCTGGATGCCGAACAGCAGCACCACTGTGGCCAGCAGCCCCACGATCGACCAGGGTTTGAGCCTGGCCTCCATGCGCTGCAGGGCGCCGGGGCTGCGCAGCAGGCGCCGCGTCAGCCAGCCAGCCATCACCGGGATCACCACAAACAGTCCCACCGCCAGCTGCAGCGTGTCCCAGGGCACCGCCACCTGGTTCACCTGCAGCAGCAGGCCGGCGATCGGTGCAAACAGCGCCACCATCACCAGATCGTTGGCGGCCACCTGCACCAGCGTGTAGGTGGGATTGCCACCGCAGAGCTGGCTCCAGACGAACACCATGGCGGTGCAGGGAGCCACACCCAGCAGGATCATGCCCGCCACCAGCTGATCGCCGAGATCGGCCGGAATCCAGCTGGCATAGAGCCCGCGCACGAACAGCCAGGCCAGCAGGGCCATGCTGAAGGGCTTCACCAGCCAGTTCATGGCCAGGGTGATGATCAGCGGCTGGGGTTGCCGGCCGATGCGCCGCACGGCGCCAAAATCCACCGCCAGCATCATTGGAAAGATCATCAGCCAGATCAGCACCGCGATCGGCAGGTTGATCCGGCTGATGTCCAGGGAGGCCACGGCGGCCAGGGCGCCAGGGAAGGCCTGCCCGAGCAGCAGGCCGGCGGCGATGGCCAGGGCCACCCAGAGGCTGAGCCAGCGCTCGAACAGTCCCATGGCAGCCCGCGGGGGTGACTGCCCGCAACGTATCAAAAACTTTTGATGCCGGCCGCAGCTGAGGCGGCCTGTAGCCCGCGACACATGGCCCATCAAGGGCTATTGATGCATCAATCATTGTTGATCTACCTTGCGGCTGGCTCGCGCCCTCCCTTCGCTGCGCTCGATTGGCCATGAAAATCGGCATCAACGGCTTCGGCCGTATCGGTCGGCTGGTGTTCCGCGCCCTCTGGGGGCGCCCCGGCATCGAGCTGGTGCATGTCAACGACCCCGGCGGTGACGCCGAGGCCGGCGCCCATCTGCTCGCCTTCGATTCGGTGCATGGCCGCTGGTCTCACGCCGTGGAGGCCCGGGGCGATGGCTTCCTCGTCGATTCCCAGCGGGTGGCCTGGTCGGTGTTCAGCAATCCGGCGGTGGTGCCCTGGCAGGAGAGCGGCGTGGAGCTGGTGCTCGAGTGCAGCGGACGCTTCAAGACCCCAGAAACCCTCGCCCCCTACCTCGAGCAGGCGGGGGTGCAGCGGGTGATCGTCGCCTGTCCGGTGCAGGGCAGCTACGGCGGTGCGGCGATCCCCAACATCGTCTACGGCATCAA
>CBFHOT010000146.1:0-4831 GCA_965657465.1 Cyanobacteriota bacterium
GGGATCATCACCTCGGGGTGGGCCTCGGCCTGATCCAGCAGCGCCCGCTCGAAGCGCACCAGGGCCGCATCGATCTCGGCGATGCGGCGCCGCAGCCACAGGCGCAGGTCGGTGCCCACCTGATCATTGCGGGAGCGGCCGGTGTGCAGCTTCTTGCCGAGCGGGCCCAGGATCGCGATCAGGCGCCGCTCGACGGCGAAGTGCACGTCCTCGTCCTCGAGGCCGGGGTGGAACTGGCCCGCGGCGGCTTCGCTGCGCACCTGCTCCAGACCGCCCACCAGCTGCTCGGCCTCCTCGGCCGTGAGCACGCCGGTGCTGGCCAGCATGCGGGCATGAGCGATCGAGCCGTCGAGGTCCTCCTGCAGCAGGGTGATGTCAAAACCGATCGAGGCGTTGAAGCGCTCGATGGCGGGATGCAGGCCCTGGTCAAACCGCTGGCTCCAGGTGGACGCGGAGGAATCGACAGCCATGGACGGGCGGCAGCGCAGCGCGGGGCAGGGATTCAGCTTGCCACTCAGCTCCCGGGGTGCCCGGACGGCAGCGACGGCAGCGTCAGCTCCTCCCGCACCTTGAACACGACCATTGAGGCATCGTCTTCGGGCTGGCGGCCGCTGCCGACGAAGCGATCGAGGCGATCGAACAACTGATCGAGGATGCCCTGGGCGCCGATGCCGGCGCGAGCGGCGGCGTGGAGGCTGCGCACCAAGCGCTCCTCGTCGTAGCGCTCACCGTTGAGGCCGCTGGCTTCGGTGACGCCGTCGGTGTAGCAGAGCAGCACGTCGCCGGGTTCGAGCACGATCGACTCGGTGCAGTAGTCGGCCTCGCTCTGCAGACCGATCAGCAGGCCCGGGGCATCGAGGCGCAGCACGCGGTTGAGCTGGCGGCGCCAGAGCAGGGGCGGGTTGTGGGCGGCATTGGCGAAGCGCAGCAGCCGCGTCATCGGGTCGTAATCGGAATAGAAGAGCGTCACGAAGCGGTGCGACTGGGCCAGGTCCTCCTGGGCGAGCTGGTTGAGGTCGTGCAGGATCCGATCCGGGGCGTGGCCGCTGAGGGCCTCGGCGCGCAACATGCCGCGCAGCAGCGTCATCAGCAGGCCCGCGGGCACCCCCTTGCCCATCACATCGCCCACCACCAGGGCCCAGCGCCCCCGCTCGCGGCGGCGGCCCAACTGCCGCGGCCGGGTGGGGATGAAGTCGTAGTAGTCGCCGCCCACCTGGAAGGCCGGCCGGCAGCGGGCCGCCAGATCGACGCCCTCGATCTGCGGGCAGTGGTCGGGCACCAGCTGGGCCTGAATCTCGGCGCCGATGCTCAGCTGGCGATCGACCCGCTCATGGCGGCGGCGCTCCTGCTGCAGGCCGTCGGTTTCCAGGGCCACCGCCGCCAGATCGGCCACCAGCTGCACATGGCGGCGATGCACCTCGCTCCAGCTCAGCCGGCCGCGGCCGCTGAACACATAGAGGCGGCCGCGCTGCCGGCTGCGGGCCTCCAGGGAGGTGGCGAACAGATCCACCGGCCCCAGCAGCTGGATCAGCTGCTGATCGAGCCGCGCCGCCCGCCGCAGCTCGGCATCGCCATCGCCGGGCTCCGCCACCAGCAGCTCGGCCTCCGGCACGGCGGCCAGCTGACGCAGCAACTCAGCGCCGTGGGCCGGCGGTGAGGCGTGCAACTGATCGCGCCAGAGGCGACCGTCGTCGCGGAAAGGCACCAGCAGCGCCCCCTCGGCCCCCACCAGCCGGGCGGCCACCAGCGGCACCAGCTCCAGCAGCCGCGTGAGGTTGGTGAAGCTGCGCAGCATGAAGGCCAGGGAGGCCAGCAGCTCCTGGTTGCGGCGCTGCTCCCGGCTGAGGCTCTCCAGCAGCTGACGCAGGGAGGCGGTGGCCGAAAGCGGCGGATCGGACACGGCAGAGCGGACGCAACACCCGGCCATGCGGGAGCCCGCAAGATAGCCGCGGTGACGGGGGCCGCAGCCGCCGGATCAACCCGCCAGCAGCGCTTCGACGAACTCGAAGCTGTTGAAGGGGCGCAGATCGCGGATGCCTTCGCCAGCGCCGATGAAGCGGATCGGCAGCTGGGCTTCAGAGGCCACCGCCAGGGCCACGCCACCGCGGGCGCTGCCATCGAGCTTGGTGATCACCACACCGGTGAGGCCGGCGGCGCTGGCGAAGGCCATCGCCTGCTTGAGGCCGTTCTGGCCCTGGCTGGCATCGAGCACCAGCAGCGACTGCACGGCGGCCTCGGGTGCCAGCTTGTCGACGATGCGCCGCACCTTGGCCAGCTCCTCCATCAGGTTGTGCTTGGTCTGCAGCCGGCCGGCGGTGTCGACCAGCACCAGCTCGGTGCCCTGGGCCTTGGCGGCGCCGATGGCGTCGTAGACGACCGCCGCCGGATCGGCGTTGGGGCTGGGATTGGCGATCACCGGCACGCCGCTGCGCTCGCCCCAGGTCTGCACCTGCTGCACGGCGGCGGCGCGGAAGGTATCGGCCGCGGCGATCAGGCAGCTGTAGCCGCTGCGGATGGCCAGGTTGGCCAGCTTGCCGAGGGTGGTGGTCTTGCCGACGCCGTTCACGCCCACCATCAGCCAGACGTTGAGGCGATCGCGCTCGGGAGCGAGCACCGGAGCGGCGCTGGCCTCGATCGGTGCCTCGAGGATGCCGCGCAGCTGCTCCTTGAGGAAGCGGATGCCCTCGGAGGGATCCACCACTTCACGGTTGAGGCGCTGGCGCAGAGCATCGAGCACCTGATCGGTGGCCGTCACCCCCACATCGGCCCGCAGCAGGGTCGACTCGAGGTCATCGAGCACCTCGGGGGTGAGGGGATCGTCGCCGAGGTTGTCGAGCAGCTGGGTGACGAAACCGCGGCGGGTCTTCTCCAGGCCCTGGCGCAGGCGCGTCAGCCAGTCGATCTCCTCCAGGGAGACCTGATCAACCCGCTTGCCCTGGGCGGCCAGCACCTCAGCCGACCAGGTGAAGGCGTCATCAAAGGCGCCAAGCTCGGGTTCGGCCGCGGCCGGGCTGACCGGCACGGCAGCCGGCACCGAAGAGACCACCGGGGTCACGGGAGCCGAGGCGGTGACCTCAGCAGCGGGAGCCACCGGAGCGGTGAGGGCCTGCTGGCGCTCGGCGCGCTGGGCGGCGGCCTGCTCCAGCAGGGAGAGACCTGTGGCGGCGGCAGGTGCGGGCGGCAGATCAGCGGGCCCGGAGGACGCCGGCTCGGCGTTGGCCGCGGCCGCAACCTCCGGTGCCGCAGGGGGCTGCGGAGCAACGGCTTCAGGAAGCACCGCTTCTGAAGCGGGCGGGGCTGCATCCGGCTCAGGCTGCACCGGTTCCGCAGGGGCCAGCGGAGCAGCGGCTTCAACGGCTTCAGCAACGGCCGGGGCCGCCGCTGCCTGCTGCTGCGCCTTGAGGCGGGCGTAGGCCTGGCGGGCCCACTCCAGGGCGTCGTCGGGGGAGGCGGCGCTGCTGGCCGCCGGGAGGGATGCATCCGCGGCCGCCTGGGCGGGCGACGGGGCCGCAGACGCCACCGGCTCAGCGGCCGGAGCGGGGGCCTCGGCGCTGCCGGCAGCAGCGGAGGGTGCCGGAGGCGAATCCGGCGCCTCGGCGCCTGCAGCGCCGGATTCGTCCTCCGCCGGCGCGGGGCTGGGCGCAGGCTGCAGGTTGCGCTTGAACCAGTCGAACACCATCAGCTGGCGCTCCGGGAGGCGGTGGTGAAGCGGCGCAGCACACCGTTGATCATGCGGCGTCCCTGCTCATCGCTGTAGCGGTTGGCCAACTCCACCGCTTCGTTGCAGGCCACGGCAGCCGGCGTGCCGAACTGCTGCAGGTCCACCACCGCCAGGCGCAGGATGTCGCGGTCGATGCGGGGCAGACGGGTGAGGCGCCAGCCCTCCATCACCGCATCGAGGCCACTGTCGATAGTGGCGCGCTCACGCAGCACGGCACGGGTGCGCTCAATGGCACCGCGGCGCACCTCCTCCTGGTCAGCCAGCAGCAGCAGCCGCGGCAGCTCCAGGCTGGCGGACAGGCGGTTGAGGGCCTGCTCGGCGGCGCTGAGGCCGTCCTGCAGGTGACGGCGCACCCGCGGCAGCTGGTCGCTGCCCTGCTCCTGCAGCTCGCTGTCAAGCAGCTCCTGCTGGGCGGTCTGCAGATCCTCGGCGGAGCGATCGAGGGCTTCGCGCACGTGCTGGCTGAGGCTGGCGAGGGCCTGCTGCAGCAGGGATTCCAGGGGCGCCTCGGCGGCGGGGGAACCCTTGGCGCCGGCATCGGCACGGTCGCTGGTCTGGCCGAGCATCAGCAGGGCCAGTTCACGGGAGAGGCTGCGGCTCTGCATCAGGACATCTGGGGAGCCCGCAGCTGGGCCAACAGGCTGGAGAAGCTGCGGTTGGACGGGGTTTCGCGCTCGTCGGGGCTGACGATGCCGGCGGAGATGATCGTGCGGAAGGCATCCTCCACCGAGAGGTCGAGGTCGCGCACGGATCGCTCCGGCACCACGGTGTACCAGCCGGTCGTCGGGTTGGGAGCGGTGGGAATGAACACGCTCAGCATCGGCTCGTTGAAACCGGCCTGCAGGGCGGTGCCCAGGGAGCCGGTGACGAAACCGAGGGCGTAAAGGCCTTCACGGGGATACTCCACCAGCACCACCCGGCGGAAGCGGCTGGAGTTGCCCTGGAGGAAGGTCTCGAGCAGCTGCTTGAGGGTCTTGTAGACCGAGCCGGCCAGAGGGATGCGCAGCAGCGTGCCCTCACCGAACTCGAGCAGCCAGCGGCCCACGATGTTGCGGGCCATCAGACCGATCAGCAGGATGCCGAGCAGAGGCACCAGCAGACCCACCCCGA
>CBFHOT010000147.1:0-4774 GCA_965657465.1 Cyanobacteriota bacterium
GCTTCCCCAACAACCCCACCGGTGCGGTGGCCACCAAGGAGCAGCTCCAGGCCTGGGTGGACTACGCCCGCGCCAATGACGCCCTGATCCTGTTCGATGCCGCCTACGAGGCCTTCATCCAGGACCCCGCGCTGCCCCACTCGATCTATGAAATCGAGGGCGCCCGCGAATGCGCGATCGAATTCCGCTCCTTCTCCAAGAACGCCGGCTTCACCGGCACCCGCTGCGCCCTCACCGTGGTGCCCCGCGGCCTGATGGGCACCGCCGCCAATGGCGAGAAGGTGGAGCTCTGGGGTCTGTGGAACCGGCGCCAGTGCACCAAGTTCAACGGCGTGAGCTACATCGTGCAGCGCGGCGCCGAAGCGGTGTATTCCGCCGAGGGCCAGGCCCAGGTGAAGGCCCTGATCAGCTTCTACATGGAGAACGCCGCGATCATCCGCCGCGAGCTGAGCGCCGCCGGGCTGACCGTGTACGGCGGCGAGCAGGCCCCCTACGTGTGGATCCAGACCCCCGAGGGCGTGGATTCCTGGGGCTTCTTCGATCTACTGCTGAACAAGGCCAACGTGGTGGGCACCCCCGGCAGCGGCTTCGGCGCCGCCGGCGAGGGCTACTTCCGCCTCTCGGCCTTCAACAGCCGCGAGAACGTGCTGGAGGCGATGCGTCGCATCCAGACGGCGCTGCAGGACTGAAGCGCAGCGCCCGCCGCCTCCCTCCGCCATCCGCTCCTGTGATCCGCTGCCAGAATTCCCTCCTGCGTGGAGGTCGTTGTGCCATGACCAGCGCCATTCCCCTGCCTGTCGCCACCACCACCCCGGGCAGCTCGCCCGGCGGTGCCGCCGTGATGGAGAAGTCGACGGAGCGGGTGCGCAAGCCCTCGCCCCGCTACAAGGTGCTGCTGCACAACGACCCGGTGAACACCATGGAATACGTGGTGACCACCCTGCGGCAGGTGGTGCCGAGCCTGAGCGAGCAGGACGCCATCGCCGTGATGCTCGAGGCCCACAACACCGGCGTGGGCCTGGTGATCGTCTGCGATCTGGAGCCGGCGGAGTTCTACTGCGAGACCCTCAAGCAGAAGGGGCTGACCAGCACGCTGGAGCCCGAGAGCTGATGGCGGGCGAGCGGGCGGCAGCCCTCAACTGGGGGCAGACCCTGCTCTATCCGGCCCTGCTGGTGGCCCTGTTCCTGGGGTTGCAGGCCCTGGCGGGAGCCGTGGGCATCGCCAGCGACCAGCAGGCGGCGGCCGCCGCGCCGCTGGCCCTACTGGCCCTGCTGCTGAGCCTGCCGGGGCGACTGCGGCGGCGCTGGGGCGAAACCCGGCCGTGGCGCGCGCTGGGGGTGGCCGGCGACGCCAAGGCGCTGTGGCGGGCCCTGCTGCGGGGCCTGCTCAAGGCGGTGCTGCTGCTGGCGCTGGTGCTGATCGGCCTGGCGGTAGCGGGCAGCCTGCAGTGGCAGCCGCGGCTGAGCCTGCCGCTGCTGCTCAATGGCCTGGCCCTGGGGCTGGGGGTGGGCTTCGCCGAGGAGCTGCTGTTCCGCGGCTGGCTGCTGGGGGAGCTGGGGCTGCTGCTGGGCCGGCAGCGGGCCCTGCTACTGCAGGCGGTGGTGTTCAGCCTGGTGCACTGCCGCTTCAACCTGCCGCTGCCGCTGCTGCTGGGACTGCTGGGCGGGCTGCTGCTGCTGGGGCTCGCCCTGGGGCTGCAACGCCGCGCCGATGGCGGCCTGCTCTGGGGAGCGGTGGGGCTGCACGGCGGCCTGGTAGGCGGCTGGTTCCTGCTGACCCAGGGGTTGCTGCAGGTGAATCCGCTGGCGCCCGCCTGGCTGATGGGCCCCGCCAATCCGATCGGCGGCCTGCTGGGCTGGCTGGGGCTGGGGATGCTGCTGCTGGCGCGGCGGCGCTGGTGGCGCGTGAGCGGGTAGCGCGCGTCAGCGGGTCGCCGTCGCCAGAGCCCTGCGCCCCTCCACCGGCGCATGCAACGCCTCCTCCAGGGGAGCCAGGCCGTAGTCGCGCTCCAGCAGATCCATCACCGTGCGGCCGAAATCGCCGGGGTTGGTGGCGAAGGCCTCCAGGCAGATGCGGCCGAAGGTGCTGCCCATCGGCTCCGGATTCCAGAGCAGCTGGCGGGCGGTCCAGGGCATCATGCTCATCGGGTTGTAGCCGGGCTGGATCAGCCCCTGCTCGAAGCCGTACTGCTCCAGGTGGGTGTGGGGCTGCAGGCCGATGAAGAAGATCGCCGGCTCCACCTTGTCGGCGCCGAAGATGCGCTCCAGCTCTCGGTGGTAGGCCACGGTCTGGCGGATCGTTTCGGGCCGCTCATCGATCACGTTGAACGAATAGTTCACCGACACGTGGGCCCGGAAACCGGCGCGGGCCAGCAGGCGGCAGTTCTCCAGCACGGTGCGCAGGTTGTAGCCCATGCGCATCTTGCGCACCAGCTCCTGGGAGCCGGAGGTGATGCCGATCTCGAAGTAGTCCATGCCGGTGGCCACCATCAGCTCCGCCAGCTCGGCATCGAGGTTGTCGGCGCGGATGTAGGCCGCCCAGCGGATGTCGCTCCAGCCCTCGGCCTGGATCGCCCGCAGCAGCTGCTTGGCATCCTCGATGTAGCGGCGGGCCGGGATGAACTGGGCATCGGTGAACCAGAAGCCGCGCACGCCCTTGGCATAGAGCTGGCGCATCTCGGCGATCACCTCCTCCACGGGGTTCACGCGCACCGCCTTGCCTTCTACCACCGTGTAGACGCAGTAGCAGCAGTTATGGGGGCAGCCGCGCTTGGTCTGCACGCCCACGTAGAAGTCGCCGCCCTCGAGATACCAGTCGAGCTGCGGCCAGATCGAGGCGATGTAGCTGTAATCGCAGGCGGTCTTCTCCATGCCGGCGGGCTGCTCGTGGATCAGGCCGGGGCGGGGCGCCTCCCCCGCCAGAAAGCAGCGATCCCCGGCCAGCGACTCACCGCGGATCAGCTTCTCCAGCAGCGGCTCGCCTTCCCCCACCGACACCACCGTGCCCTTGGGCAGCTTGCGACCCAGCTGCTCGTAGAACACGCTCACCGCGCCACCGCCGATCACGGCCCGGGCCTGGGGGTGATAGCGGCGAGCCCGCCGCACCCCCTGGTGCACCAGCCGCAGGTTGCGCCAGAGTTCGCCGTAGAAGGCGCGCATCAGCCCCAGGCCACCGATGGCACCGCGCAGGCGCCGCAACGGGTTACGGGCGTAAAAGACCTCGAAGGAGTTCTGCAGCGGGTTGCCACTGCGGCCATCCACCGGCGCATAGATCTGGATGTCGCGCCAGGAGAACACCAGCAGGGTGGGCCGGAAGGCATCGACGGTGCGGCGCAGCACCCGATACACATCGAGCACCGGCACCGCCGCCAGATCGAGAATGCGCTGGGGCAAGCCGGGGAACTGCTTGTGCAGATGATCGGCCAGATAGATCGGGCCGATCGGAAAGATCGGGTTGCAGGGCAGCCGCACCAGCAGCACCCGGTGATCGCTCGGGGCGCTCACGGCCATCGCCTCCGCGGGCAGGGAAGATCCGGACGCTAACAACCGCCGGCAGGCGTCGGTGCCAGGGCCTCAACCCGCCGCCGCAGCGGCGATGGCAGCCGGGGGATCCAGGCGTCATGAACGCAGAGGCGCGGCTGCAGCTGCCAGCCGGCCCGCTCCAACCGCTGCGCCAGGGCCTGCGGCGAGGGCTGGGGATAGGCCGGATTGATCACGTCGTCGGTGTCGATGCCGCCGAGGTCGTCGATCCCGGCCTCGAGGGCGTCGGGCAGCGTCTCCAGGGGCCAGAGGTTGGGGGGCAGCTGCAGATGCACCTCGGGCGGCAGGATCCGGCGGGCTTCGGCGATCAGCGTGAGCAGGTCCTGCTGCTCGGCGTTGCTCAAAGGCTCCGGCGGCACCTGGGGCGGACGGTAGGGCTGAAGGATCACCTCCTGGATATGCCCCCAGTTGCGCTGCAGCAGAGCGATCAACTCGAGGGCATCACGCCGCTCCGCCGGGCTTTCCCCCAGGCCCAGCAGCAGGCCCGTGGTGAAGGGGATGCCGAGCCGGCCCGCCTGTTCCAGCTGCGCCAGGCGCTGCGCCAGGGTCTTGCTGGGGGCATGGCGATGCTGGGCGTCATAGGCGGGGCCCAGCCCCTCAAGCATCAGGCCCATCGAGGGATTGAGCCGGCCGAGAGCAGCCATCTCACCCCCGCTGAGGGGTCCGGCGTTGGTGTGGGGCAGGCGGCCGGCGGCCAGGGCCAGGCGGCTGAGGCTGAGGAGCCGGCGGAACCAGGCGCGGCGGCCAGGGGAACCGGGCGGCAGTTCACCGCTGAGCAGCAACACCTCGCGCGCGGCCGGCCGCTGCGCCAGATGCGCCCAGGCTTCAATCTCGCCGAGCGCATCACTGAGGCCTCCGCCCTGCAACTCCGCCGGCCGCAGCGAGCGGCGAAAGCCGCAATAGCCGCAGGCGTTGAAGCAGCCATGGGTGGGCACCAGGGTGACGCTGGGGCTCCAGGTGATGGAACGGATACGGGCCACGGCGGCAAGCGGCGAGCAGGGCAGCACGGCCAAAGCCGGCGCGCGTCTCCGGCTCAAGGCCTGGAACGCCGGCCGGAAGCCCAGCCTGACGCGCTGGCCAGCCGGACAGGAAGGCCGCTCAGGCCGCCGGCACGCCGTCGCCGCACCACCGGAGCCCGCCCGCAGCCGCGCCCCGCAAAACCCCTTCACAAACCGCGCAATCTTGCGTTACATTTGCTGGCGACGGGATTCCGTCCCCGGCGGGAAACCGCCCT
>CBFHOT010000148.1:0-4696 GCA_965657465.1 Cyanobacteriota bacterium
CCCCAGGCCAGCTCCTGGGGCTGCAGCAGCGAGGCGCAGGCGCCGCGCAGGGGCCCCAGCCAGAGCTGCGGCCGCTGCAGGGCCGCGGCGCTGGATGCGGGCAGCTCGGGCCGGGCCACGGCGGATCTCCCCTAGGCTCCGGCCATTGTGCGCCGCGGTTCGATGAGCGGTTCGATCGCCCTGGACATCGGTTCCCCCGCCCCGGACTTCACCCTGCCCGACCAGGAGGGCAACCCCGTGTCGCTCTCGGGCCTGAAGGGTCAACGGGTGGTGATCTACTTCTATCCGAAGGACGACACCCCAGGCTGCACCAAGGAGGCCTGCAACTTCCGCGATCAGTGGGCGGCCTTTGAACAGCACGGCATCCGCGTGCTCGGCATCAGCAAGGACGGCGCCGCCAGCCACAGCAAGTTCATCGCCAAGTACAGCCTGCCCTTCACCCTGCTGAGCGACGCCGAGCCCTGCCCGGTGGCCAGCGCCTACGGGAGCTACGGCCTCAAGAAGTTCATGGGCCGTGAATACATGGGCATGATGCGCCACACCTTCGTGATCGATGCCGAAGGCCGGCTGGAGCGCATCTACACCAAGGTGAAGGCCGAAACGATGGCCGACACGATCCTCAGCGATCTGGGTCTGAGCTGACGGCCCCAGGACTGAGCAAGGCCAGAGCCTCCAGGGCCAGGGCCGGGCTGGGCTCCAGGCCGAGGGCGGGGGCCAGCCAGTCGCTGTCACCGCCGGTGATCCAGAGCTGACAGCCCGGGCAGCGCTCGCCGACCTGGTGCCAGGCGGCCGCCACGGCCGCCACCAACCCCTGGCGGATGCCCACCTGCAGGGCCTGGGCCGTGGGTTGAGGCCAGGGATCCACCTCGATCAGCGGCCCATTCCCCCCTGGCTGATGCGCCCAGGCGCCGGGATCCACCGCCGGCAGCTGCGCCGTGCCCGCCGCCAGGGCCCGCAGCTGCAGGGCCAGCCCCGCCTGCAGGCGACCGCCCACGAAGCGGCCCTCGCCGTCCACCAGGGTGAGGCTGAGGGCGGTGCCGGCATCGGCCACCAGCACCGGAGCGGCACTGAGCTGCCAGGCCCGCCAGGCCACCAGGGCCCGGTCCACCCCGAGCCAGGGGGGCAGCCCCTGCAAGGGCACCCGCTCCAGCCCCAGGCGGCGGGCCGGATCCAGAGGCGCGCCAGCGGGCACCGGCCCCACGGCTGCCCAGCCCTGCAGCACCGCTAGGTCGGCCTTGCCGGCAAGGGGCGGCGGCGTGTGCCAGCACTGCAGCGCCGCCGGCCCAGTGCCGCCGGCCCAGTGCCAGCGGCTGTTGCCGATCAGCAGCCAGCGGGGATGAACCCCGACAGGAACGGCCCCGAGCGGATCAGATGCCTTCACCCATCAGGCCAGGCAGGTGGATGCCGCATTCCTGCTTGAGGCCGCCGAAGCGGGTGGCGCGGCCGACGGTGCTGCCATCATCGGGAGCGCTGGAATGCCAGTCGCCGACGGTGGAATAGCCCTGCTCGAACAGCGGATGCTGGGGCAGGCCGTTCTCCTCCATGTAGTAGTACACGTCGCGGTTGGTCCAGGCCAGCACCGGCCGCAGCGCCCAGCGCTGGCGCACCCCATCCAGCAGCGTCATCGAGCGCCGGTGGTCGGTCTGGCTGCCGCGCACACCGCTGGCCCAGCAGGTCACCCCCAGCTGCTCCAGAGCGCGATCGAGGGGCTCGACCTTGCGCAGGCGGTGATAGAGCTCCAGATCCTCAACCCGGCCGGTCTCCCAGAGACGGCCGTGCAACGCCTCCATCCGGGCGGGGCTGAGCTCGGCCTGCGCCACATGGGGCTGCACCTGCAGCAACTCGGAGAGCTGAGCCGCATAGCGGTAGGTCTCGGGCGGCAGATAACCGGTATCCACCCAGATCACCGGCACGCTCGCCCCCTGCTCGCGCTGCAGGCGGCTGACCAGATGGAGCAGCACCGCGGCCTGAATGCCGAAGCTGGTGGTGACCGCCAAGCCGTCACCGAAGGTGTCGTGGGCCCATTGCAGCCGCTCAAAGGCGCCCATCGGCTCCAGCCGCTGGCGGGCCTGCTCCGCATCAACGGGGCGGCCATGGCGGTCGGCGGGCAGGCTCTGGGCTGAGGCGGTCACCATCGGGCCATCATCACCCTCCGCCGGCAGCCCTGGTTAGGGTCGATCAGGTGGATGGGAACAGGGTCGCCATGAGCTGCAGCGTGAGCGCGCCGCGCAAGCAACCCCGGCGATGACCAGCGCCACCACCCCCCTGACCGGATCGACACCGGCACTCCAGGATCCGATCGTGATCGTGGGCGGCGGCTTCGGCGGCCTCTACACCGCCCTGGCCCTGAGCGAGCAGCGCGACCATCCGCCGCTGCTGCTGATCGAACCACAGCAGGCCTTTCCCTTCCTGCCGCTCCTCTACGAACTGCTGAGCGGCGAGCTGCGCCGCTGGGAGGTCGCCCCCCGCTACGACACCCTGCTGGCGGGCCGGGGCATCGCCTGGCTGCGGGACCGGGTGGTGCAGATCGATGCCAGCGGCCACCAGCTGCAGACCGCCGGCGGCCGCAGCCTGCGCTTCTCCCAGCTGGTGCTGGCCACCGGCGCCCAGAGCCAGAGCTTCGGCATCCCTGGCGTGATCGAACACGCCCTTGGATTCCGCAGCCTAGCGGATGTGGATCGCCTGCAGCAGCTGGTGGATCAGCTGCGCCAGGAGCAGCGGCCGCTGCAACGGCTGGCGATCGTCGGGGCCGGCCCCAGCGGCGTGGAGCTGGCCTGCAAGCTCGCCGATCTGCTGCAGCAGAGCGCCGTGGTGGAGCTGATCGAGCAGGGAACGACGCTGCTGCCCAACGGCCGGGCCTTCAACCGCGAGCAGGCCCAGCTGGCGCTGCAGCGGCGCGATGTGCGGCTGCGCAGCCAGTGCCGCGTGCTGGCGGTCGGCAGCGACCATCTGCGGCTATCCAGCGGTGGCCACGAGGAACGGCTGCCGGTGGAGGGTGTGATCTGGACCGCAGGCCTGGCCTTCAATCCACCAACGATCACGCCGGCGGTGGAACGGGATCGCCAGGGCCGGCTGCGGGTGGATCCGCACCTGCGGCTGATCGGCCACACCGACCTGTTCGCCCTCGGCGACCTGGCGGCCGTGGGCAACCCCGGGGTGCCGGCGGAGGCGACGCCAGCGGCCACCGATCCCGGCGAGGCCCTGCCGATCAATGCCCAGGTGGCCTTCCAGCAGGCGAGCTGCCTGGCCAGCAACCTGCTGCTGGCACGACGCGGTGAACCGCTGCAGACCTTCCGCTTCCAGGACCTGGGGGAGATGCTCAGCCTCGGTCGCGGCGACGCCAGCCTGGTGGCCGGGGGCTTCACCCTGGCCGGTCCGGCCGCCTTCCAGCTGCGGCGCCTGGCCTATCTGGCTCGCCTGCCGGGCCGCTCGCACCAGCTGCGGGTGGCCGCCGGCTGGCTGGCCGACTGGTGATCCCGCCCTCGGCCCCCGCGCGGCCGCCGCGCGGGCTGCTGCTCGATGCGATGGGCACCCTGATCGGCCTGCGCGAACCGGTGGGGCAGACCTACGCCCGCCTGGCCGGCGAGCACGGCATCGCTGTGGAGGCCGCCGCGGTGCAGCAGGCCTTCGGGCAAGCCTGGCGGCAGGCCCCTCCCCTCGCCTTCCCCGGCCTGAGAGGCGAGGCCCTCGCCGAAGCCGAGCGCCGGTGGTGGTGGCAGCGCATCGATGCCAGCCTGGTGGGCGCCGGTGGCCGACCAGCCACGGCCGAGCTGGTGGATGCGCTGCTCGCCCACTACGCCAACGCCACAGCCTGGCGGGTGTATGCCGATGTGCCGCCACTGCTGCAGCGCTGGCGACAGCGGGGGCTGGCCCTGGCGGTGGTGAGCAACTTCGACAGCCGCCTGGAGGGCTTGCTGGAGGCGCTGGATCTGCGCCGCTGGCTGCAGGCGGTGGTGATCTCCAGCAGCGCCGGAGCCGCCAAACCACAGCCTGAACCGTTCCAGCAGGCCCTGGCGCTGCTGCAGCTGGCTCCCGGGGAGGCCTGGCACGTGGGGGATAGCCCCGAGGATGCAGCCGGAGCCGCCGTCGCCGGGGTGCGCTTCATTCAGGTGCAGCGCCGATGAGCGAACCACGGATGGGCGAACCACGATGAAACAGGGGGTGTTGGCGGGGCGCACCACGGGCCTGCGGCCGGCGCAGCGGCGCCGCCTGGAGCGGCTCTGCCATCGCCGCCATCCGGAGCAGACGATGGCGGAACTGCTCTGCCTGCAGCGCCTGGCGGCGGAAAGCCGCGAGCTGGAGCTGCCCCTGAGCCTGGTGGTGGATGGCCGCGGCCTCTGCCGGCTGCTCTGGGTGGGGCCGCTGGAACAGTCGGGGCGCCTGCTCGACCGCCTACCGGGCGGCCCCCGACGCCAGGGCAGCGACCTGCGGCTGATCACCTGCTGCAGTGCCCGGCAGCTGGAGCCGAACCAGCAGGAGGGGGTGGTGGGTCTGGATCTACAACCCCAGCGCTGGCTGCGCTACGGCGACCAGCCGGGCAAGGGCGGCGCCTGGCCGGCCCTGCTGCTGGAGCGGGGCGGCGGGAACGGGCCGGCCTGGAGCCCCTCGCTGCAGGGCGAGCTGAGCGACCTCTGCCAGGAATCAACCAGCGCCGCCGGCGGCAGCCCGGAGCCGGCCGATCGCCAGCCCGGGGTGG
>CBFHOT010000149.1:0-2301 GCA_965657465.1 Cyanobacteriota bacterium
GGCGCCGAGCCCCAGCAGGCGGCGCCGACCGGAGAGCAGCGGCTTCAGCCGAGGCGGCAAGGGAAAGGCCATCGGACTCACAGTGCGTCGCTGTGATTCTCAGCAGCCGCGGCGAGTGGTTGCCGGCGGCGGTGGCCGGCCCGCTAGCTGGCGCGGTCCGGGCGCAGGCGTCCCGCGTCCCGCAGGTACGGGTGGCTGACCGCCCGGTTGTCCTCCATCCAGGCGTGGGCCAGCAGGCGGATGCAGCGGGGCAGATCCCCCGCCACCGCCATCTGCTGGCAGTCGAGCAGGGCCACGTTGTCCCAGCCGTTGCGCCGCCGGGCGATCGCCGCCGGGAAGCAGGCATCGAGGTCGGCGGTCACCGAAAAGGTGACCGACACCACCCGCTCGCCCGCGAGGCCATTGCGCTCCACCAGGGCATCCACCAGTTCGGCCACGGCGGCGCCGATGGCCTCGGCCGTGTTCGCCTCAACGGTGGTGGCGCCCCGCAGGGCGCGCAGTTGCAGGGGCATCGTCTGCAGGGACAGTGTTGTCATGGCCGCCACAGCCATAGGGGTTGACCGCTCCAGGCCAGCTCCAGGCTGACCAGCTGAACCAGGTTGCGCAGGGCCGAGCGGCCGGGCACCAGGCCGGCGAACCGCTTCGGTGGCGCACCGAATTCGGTTGGCCGGGTCTTCTCCGGATCGAGGCCGGCCAGCTCCGCGGCCAGCCGCCGGGCCCGCTCCTCATCGCCCAGCTCGTCCACCAGCCCCAGCTCCAGGGCCTGGGCGCCGCTGAACACCCGGCCGTCGGCGAAGCCGCGCACCTGCCGCTCCTCCAGCTGCCGCCCCTCGGCCACCGCTGCCACGAACTGGTCGTAGCTGGAGTCGATCAGGCTCTGCAGCAGCTGCCGCTCGGCGTCGCTCAGCCCCCGATCCGGCGAGAGGATGTCCTTGTAAAGGCCGCTCTTGACGGTCTCGAAGCTGATGCCGATCCGCTCCAGCAGCTTGGAGAGGTTGTTGCCCCGCAGGATCACGCCGATCGAGCCGGTGATCGTGCCGGGATTGGCCACGATCCGCTCGGCGGCCACACCGATGTAGACGCCACCCGAGGCGGAGATGTTGCCGAAGCTGGCCACCACGCGACAGCCCTGCTGACGCAGGCGCAGCAGGGCCGCATGGATCTCCTGGCTGTCGCCGACGGTGCCGCCGGGGCTGTCGATCCGCAGCAGCAGCGCCGGGCATTCCCGTTGCTCCACCTGCCGCAGGGCCTTGAGCACCCGCTTGCGGGTGCCGCCGCCGATCGGTCCCTCGATGGCGATGCGGGCCAGGGTGCGGCGGGACTTGCGGCGCCAGGGCCAGACCATTCGCTTCGGTGGAGGTGGCCTGGATCTTAAAAAGAAGCAGCGTTCCGGCCCCGGCCTCCATGCTCCAGGCCTTGCGCTGGCCTCTGCGCTGCCATCCGCTGCGCCCCCTGCTGCTGCTTTCGCCCTTTGCCCTCTGGGGCACGGCGATGGCGGCGATGAAGCCGCTGCTCGATGCGGGTACGCCGCTGCAGGTGGCCTGTCTGCGGCTGCTGCCGGCCGGGGTGCTGGTGTTGCTGGCGGCCGTGGTTCTGGGTCGCCCCTTGCGGGTGGATCGCCGCGACTGGCTTTGGCTGCTGGTCTTTGCCCTGGTGGATGGCAGCCTGTTTCAGGGCCTGCTGGCCCGTGGCCTGATCCAGACGGGCGCGGGCCTCGGCTCGGTGCTGATCGATTCCCAGCCGCTGCTGGTGGCGCTGCTGGCCCGCAGCCTCTTCGGTGAGGCGATCAACCCGGTGGGCTGGCTGGGGTTGCTGCTCGGCCTGCTGGGCATCCTCTGCCTGGGCCTGCCGGCGCCACTGCTGCAGCACTGGTGGCTGCAGGGGCCGGCCGCACTCGGGGTGCATCCCTGGGGAGAGGGGGAGCTGTGGATGCTGGCCGCGGCGGCGGCGATGGCCGTCGGCACCGTGCTCTGTCGCTACGCCACGCGTCACAGCGATCCGGTGGCCGTCACCGGCTGGCACATGCTGCTGGGGGGCCTGCCGCTGCTGCTGGCCGCCATCTGGCCTGCCTTCACCGGCGTTCAGCCCTGGCTGCCGGCCTGGGACAGCCTGCACTGGGGGCTGATGGCCTACGCCACCCTGTTCGGCAGCGCCCTGGCCTACGGCCTGTTCTTCTGGTTCGCCAGCAGCGGCGATCTCACCGGTTTCACGGCCCTAACCTTCCTCACGCCGGTGTTCGCTCTGCTCTGCGGTGTGCTCTGGCTCGGTGAGCAGCTGCGGCCCCTGCAGTGGTTCGGCGCT
>CBFHOT010000149.1:2311-4634 GCA_965657465.1 Cyanobacteriota bacterium
CTCTGGGAGGGGCAGCCCCTGCCGCCGCCCGCGCTGGAGGAGGCGGCCTGATGCGCATTCTTGTGGTAAGCACGCCGGTGGGGGTGCTGGGGGGCGGCGGTGGCGGTGGCGTCGAACTCACCGCCACCGCCCTGGTGGCGGGCCTGCTGCAGCGCGGCCATGCGCTCACCGTGCTGGCGGCGGAGGGGTCACGGCTGCCTGCCTCCTGCGCGGACGCCCGGCTCTGGCTGGAGCCCGGTTGCCCGCAGCCCAGCTGGCAGCACCGCCCCCACGGGGCGCCGGTGGAGATGCCGGCCGATGGCCTGCTCGGCCGCCTCTGGCGGCGGGCCCTGGCGAGCCAGGGGGAGTTCGAGGTGATCCTCAACCTCGCCTACGACTGGCTGCCCCTGTGGCTGACGCCGCACACGGCCACCCCCCTGGCCCATCTGGTGAGCATGGGTTCGGTGGCGCTGGCGATCGATCAGCTGATCGCCGAGCTGGCCCGCAGCCACCCCGAGCATCTGGCGTTCCACACCGCCGTGCAGGCCGCCGACTTTGATCTGCTGTCGCCGCCCCGCCTGGTGGGCAACGGCTTCGATCTGGCCCGCTACGGCTTCTGCGCCAGCCCGGAACCGCTGCTCGGCTGGGCGGGGCGGATCGCCCCCGAGAAGGGCCTCGAGGATGCCGCCGCCGCCGCCGCCCGCCTCGGTCTGCCCCTGGCGGTGTGGGGCCTGATGGAGGATCCCGCCTACGCCCGGCGGGTGGAGGCGGCGGTGCCACCGGGCACGCTGCAATGGCGCGGCTTTCTGCCTACCGATCAGCTGCAGGCGCAGCTGGGCCGCTGCCGCGTGCTGCTCAACACCCCGAAGTGGAACGAAGCCTTCGGCAATGTGGTGGTGGAGGCCCTGGCCTGCGGCGTGCCGGTGGCGGCCTACGCCCGCGGCGGCCCGGCGGAATTGCTGCAGGAGGGCCGCACCGGCGCCCTGGCCCAACCCGACCACGTCGACGACCTGGTGGCAGCGGTGGGGCGCGCCCAGGCCCTGCCCCGGGCCGCCTGCCGCCGCTGGGTGGAGGAGCACTGCTCCCAGGAAGCCTTCGCCCTGCGGATCGACACCTGGTTGCAACAGCTGCTCGAAGCCCGCAGCCGGCGCCGATAAGGTCAGCCCGCCCCGCCTGGATCCCCGCCTGTGCCCCCCTCTCCGACAGGCCTGCCGACGCCGGTTCTCGCTGGCCTGGCCCGGCGGGTGCTGCTGCTCTGCCTGGCCTGCGGCCTGCTGCTGTTCGTGTGGCAGCTGGGCAGCACCGGCCTGGTGGATGAGACGCCACCCCTGTTCGCCGCGTCCGCCCGCGCCATGCACCTGCGCGGCGACTGGCTGATCCCCCACGTCAACGGCTTGCCCCGCTACGACAAGCCGCCGCTGGTGTACTGGGCGATGGCGGCCCTCTACGCCCTGCCCGATCAGGTCCAGTGGGATCCCCTTGGCAGCTGGGCGGCGCGGCTGCCGTCGGCCCTGGCCTGCATTGTCGTGATGCTCGCCCTGACCTCCACCCTGCTGCGCTGGCCCCAGGCCCGCCGCCGCACCGCCTTCACCGCTCTCACCGCGGCCCTGGCCTTCGGCCTCTCGCCGCTGGTGCTGCTCTGGGGCCGGATCGCCGTCAGCGATGCCCTGTTCAGCGGCTGCCTGGCCACCAGCCTGCTGCTGAGCTGGCGCTGCTACGCCCGGGGTGGCCCGCGCTGGTGGTGGCCCTGGCTGCTGCTCGGCTTGGCGGTGCTGGCCAAGGGGCCGGTGGCCCTGGTGCTGGCGGCGCTGACGCTGTTTGGCTTCGGCTGGTGGCAGCGCGATCTGGCGGGGCTGCGGCATGCTCTGCGGCCCCTGCCCGGCTTGGCCCTCAGCCTGGCGGTGGCCGTTCCCTGGTATGCGCTGGCCTGGTGGCGCGAAGGAGAGCCCTTCTGGCGCAGCTTCTTTGGCTATCACAACCTGCAGCGCTTCAGCAGCGTCGTCAATGGCCATCAGGCGCCGTGGTGGTTCTTTCTGTTGATACTCGTGATCGCCAGCCTGCCGGCCACGCCGCTGCTGCTGCTGGGCCTGGTGCGGGGGCTGCGCGGCGCCCCGCCCCCGCCGGCCCTCTCGCTGCAGCGCTTCGCCGCCTGTTGGCTGCTGGCCGTACTGCTGTTCTTCACCGCCGCCGCCACCAAGCTGCCCAGCTACTGGCTGCCGGCCACTCCCGCCGCCGGCCTGCTGATCGCCCTGGCGGCCCAGCGCGGCGCCTGGGTGGCCTGGCGCCTGATGGTGCTGCTCCTGGCGGTGCTGGCGGCGGGCCTGGCCCTGGCCCCCCGCTGGCT
>CBFHOT010000150.1:0-4556 GCA_965657465.1 Cyanobacteriota bacterium
CTGCGCTGCTGAAGCTGTTTCTCGAGGCCGGCGTCTGGCGCCGCTATGCCGAGCGCTTTCTGGCACCGGAGCAGCAGGATGCGGTGGATCTACGGCTCTGCTCGCCCGTCTGAACGACGCATAGGCTCGAATTCACCCCAGACCGCTTCCCGTCGCGATGACCTCCGCCTCCAGCACCGCCGCTGCTCCCATCGCCGTGGTGGTGGCCGGGGCCCTTGGCCGCATGGGCGCCGAGGTGGTGAAGGCGGTCAGCGCCGCCCCTGATTGCCGGCTGGTGGGGGCGATCGACACCACCCCCGGCAAGGAGGGCGCCGATGTGGGCCTGGAGCTCGGCCTCGGCGAGCTGGAGGTGGCGATCACCGCCGATTTCGAAGGCTGCCTGTGTCAGGCTAGCCAGGCGGTGCGCAATGACGGCCCCGGCCAGGGGGCGGTGCTGGTGGACTTCACCCATCCGAAGGTGGTGTACGAGCACACCCGCGGCGCGATCGCCTATGGCGTGCACCCGGTGATCGGCACCACCGGCCTCGGCCCGGAGCAGCTGGCGGATCTGGCCGCTTTCGCCGAGAAGGCCTCGGTGGGTGGTGCTGTGATTCCCAACTTCTCCGTGGGCATGGTGCTGTTGCAGCAGGCCGCCGCCGCCGCCGCCCGCTTCTACGACTACGCCGAGCTCACTGAGCTGCACCACAACCGCAAGGCCGATGCCCCCAGCGGTACCTGCATCAAGACCGCCGAGCTGATGGAGGAGCTCGGTAAGAGCTTCAACCCCCAGCAGGTGGAGGAGCACGAAACTCTGGCGGGCTGCCGCGGCGGTCAGCGCGAGAGCGGCCTGCGCCTGCATTCGATCCGCCTGCCGGGCCTGGTGGCCCATCAGGAGGTGATGTTCGGCGCCCCCGGCGAGACCTACACCCTGCGCCACGACACGATCGATCGCTCCGCCTACATGCCGGGGGTGCTGCTGAGCGTGCGCCAGGTGCGGCAGCTGCCGGGGCTGGTCTATGGCCTGGAGCGGCTGCTCTGAGCGCCAGCATCATGGGCGCCAGTTGCAGGTTGATCGGCACGCCATGCTGATTCCCCTCAGGCCCGGCGAACTGCCGCGGCTGATCCCGGCGGTGGCCACCGGCCCCCAGTTCAACGCCTGCAACGGCAGCCCGCGGGAGCTGCTGCAGCGGGTGTTCATTTCCGTGATCGGCGGCGTGATCAGCCTGCTGATCAGCCAGACGCTGCTGTTCTCCAGCCAGGCCGGCCCGATCATGCTGGTGGCCGGCTTCGTGTTCTTCCTCTATCTGCTCTGGGGGCCGATCGTGGCGGCGGGGCGCCGCAATGCCACCCTGCGCCGCTACCCGGCGGCGGCGATCTTCGAAGGGCAGGTGGCCGATCTCTACACCCAGGAGGTGGTGGAAGACCGGCGCGAGCAGGCCGATCGCAGCGGCCGGCTGGAGCTGGTGGAAAACCGCCGCACCTGGCTGACGCTCGAGCTCGAGGATGAGGAGGGCTACCTCGGCAAACTGCGCTTTCCCTACGACAAGAAACACCAGACGATCCGCCGCGGCGTGGTGGTGCGGGCCCTGGTGCTGAGCGAGCGGGCCGATTTCTCGCGCATCGGTGCCATCAGCGATGCCTGGCTGCCGCAACTGCGGCTGTGGGTGGGGGAGTACCCCTACCTGCTGCGGCCGGCCTTTGAGGAGCTCTGCCTGCGGCGGCTGCGCTGAGCCGTGCCGCTGGGCAGTCGCCAAGCAGCCGCTGAGGCGTGAACGCGTCGTCACAGAGCGCAATATTGCGTTACATTGGATTCATCGAACCGTGAGCCCCATGACCCAGGCCAATCCCGCTGTGATCCGCGGCGCCACCGTCACCACCGAAGACGGCGGCCGCCTCAACGCCTTCGCCACCGAGCCCCGCATGGAAGTGGTGGACGTGGAAAGCGGCTGGGGCTTCCATGAGCGCGCTGAGAAGCTCAACGGCCGCATGGCCATGCTCGGCTTCATCGCTCTGCTGGCCACCGAATTCGCCCTCGGCGGCGAAGCCTTCACCCACGGTCTGCTCGGCCTCGGCTGATCGCCCTGGGCGGTCTGCCAAGCGCTCAGGCGCTTGCGCCTGCTGCACGACCGCCGTTGCTTCCTCTGCCGCAGCACACTTGCTGCGGCTTTTTTGTGCCCTGTGCCCATGGCCGTCTCTTCCCGCTCGCAACGCCGGCCCACGGCCCTGGTGCATGGCGCCGGCCCCACCGGCGCCCTGGCGGCCTTAGCCCTGGCCGATGCCGGTTGGCGGGTGGAGATCCGCGATCCCCTCAGCGCTGAGCAGCTGCAGGCCCGCGGCCGCGCCTACGCCTTCAATCACTCCAGCCAGCGTCTGCTGCAGCGCCTCGGGCTCTGGGCTGCCATGAACCCGGCGATGGTGCCCTTCCGCCGGCTGCAGCTGCGCGATTGCGCCCTCGGCCGCCAGGTGCCCTTTGCCTCCGGTGATCTGCCCGCCGGTTGCCGCAGCGGTGATCCGGCGGCGGCGGTGGGCTGGATTGCCCGCCACGCCCCCCTGATGGCGGTGCTGCTGCAGCGGCTGCTGCCGGAGCAGGTGCTGCTGGTGAGCGATGCCCTGGCGCCCTGCGCAGCGGTTGCCGTTGATCTAGAGGTGGCGGCCGATGGGCCGGCCTCCAGTTGCCGCCGGGCCCTGGGCATCGGCCTCTGGCGTCTTCCCTACCGCCAGCAGTGCCTCACCGCCCAGGTGGAGCTGCGCGGCAATGCCGACGACCAGGCCTGGGAGCTGTTCCGCCCGGAGGGGCCCTTCGCGGTGCTGCCCCTCGGCGCTGGTCAGGCGCAGTTGGTCTGGAGTGCGCCGGCCGAGCGCTGCCGCCGGCTGGAGGCCCTGCCGCCGGCGCCCTTCCTGGAGGCGGTGGCGGCCGCCCTGCCGGAGGCCCTGGAGCCGGATGCCCTGCTCGATCAGCCGCGGGCGTTCCCGGTGGAGCTGCTGCTGGCTCGGCGTCTGAGTGCCGGTCGCACCGTGCTGGTTGGCGAGAGCGGCCATCGCTGCCATCCGGTGGGCGGCCAGGGCCTCAACCTCTGCTGGCGCGATGTGGAGGTGCTGCATCGCCTGGCCCGGCGTGGGGCCGCCGGTCGCCTGCCGCTGCAGCGCCTGCCCGCCGCCTACGGCCGGCGCCGCTGGCTGGATCTGCTGCTCACCCTGGCCTTCACCCACGGCCTGGTGCTCTGTTTTTCCAATCGTCAGCCGCTGCTGCTGCCCCTGCGGCGCCTGGCCTTGCTGCTGCTGGCGCGGCTGGCGCCGCTGCGGCGCTTCAGCCTCGGCCTGATGACCCTCGGCGCCGGCGGCTGAGCGCGCCAGACTGGCTCCATGGTCTTCAGCACCTGCCCACCGCCGCCGCCCGCCCAGGCTCTGCAGCGCTACCTGCGCCGCGAGCTCGGGTTGAGCGAGAGCGCCCTGGCCCTGGGCCTGCGCCAGGCCCAGCTGGAGCAGGCACCCCTGGCCGTGGTGCTCTGGCGCTTCGGCCTGATCAGCCTCGAGCAGCTGGAGCAGGTGCTGCTCTGGCAGGACCAGCACCTGTGATCCCCCATCGGCTCCCGAACCAGACCGCGAACCAGATCCCCAATCAGGCTCGAATCTGATCAGCAAGCAGCCATCAGCGCCGCAGAGACAGGGGCCAGCTGATCCCTGTCAGTAGATGATCAGCGACGCGATCGGCAGTCCGTCCGGCAGCCGCCGCCGCCCCTCCAGATCGGCCAGTTCCGCCACGAAGCCGAAGCCGCAGAGCTGGCCGCCGGCTGCTTCCACCAGCTCGGCGCAGGCGGCGGCGGTGCCACCGGTGGCCAGCAGGTCATCGATCACCAGCACCCGCTCGCCACCGGCCAGGGCATCGCTGTGGATCTCCAGGCGGTCGGTGCCGTATTCCAGGGCGTAATCGACGCCGGTCACGGCGCCGGGCAGCTTGCCGGGTTTGCGGACCGGCACAAAGCCCAGTTGCACCGCCGTGGCCAGGGCGGTGCCGACGATGAAGCCGCGCGACTCAATCCCCACGATCAGATCGGGCTGCAGCGCATCACACACGGCGCCCAGCTGGCGGATCACCTCCTGCCAGCCCTGGGGATCGCGCATCAGTGGCGTGAGATCGCGAAAGAGGATGCCGGGCTTGGGGAAGTCGGGCACATCGCGCACCAGGGCCCGCAGGTCGAGCCCCCCGGGGCCCGAGGTCGCTGGGCTGGATGCTGCCGAGGCCATGGGCGTGACGCTGGGGCGGGATACCTGGCATCATCGCAGCCATGCCTGAAGCCACCGCAGCACCCATTCCCGCCAGGCTGCCGCGCCGGGGCCTGGAGCGTCTGGATCTACTGCTGCTCTGCGTCGAGGCCCTCGACCTCAATGGCGGCGAAGCCACCCTCTGGATGGCCGAGCAGATGGGCTTCAGCGATCTCTTCCCCAACCGGGTGGAGCTGTGGAAGCGCCGTTGCCACAACCCGCTGCGCCGGGCCACCCGTCGCGGCGAGCTGCAGCCCGCCGAATCGGAAGCCTTGATCCGCGTGCTCTGCGCTCTGGCGGATCGCCTCTACCCC
>CBFHOT010000151.1:0-4496 GCA_965657465.1 Cyanobacteriota bacterium
GGCAGCGCGATGCTGAGCCCGGCGTCCGGCGTGCCCTCCTGCAGCACGCGTGCGATCCGCTCCAGCAGGCCCGTGGCCGCTGCCGGTCCGCACAGCTGCAGGACCTGCTGCAGGGGCTCGATCGAGCTCAGCGGCTCGCTGGGGGATGGCCCCTGCAGCCAGTCGCTCAGGGCCCGGCTCAGGCTCACCGGGGTGCGTTGGCGATCCAGCAGGGCGAAGGCGCAGCAGGGCTGGGAGGGACAGCTCCACTGCATCAGGCTGTCCAAGGCCGCATCGACCAACGGGGCGTGCCGTTGCCACCGATGCCAGGCCGTGGTGTCGGTGAGCGTGCCCACCACGCAGTGGTCGTTGCTGTCATCGAGAACGGTGGCCTGCTCCTGCAGCACCATCTCCCGGCCTGAGCGGCTGATCAGCCCGTAGCTGATCGACCAGCCCCCCTGCTGGCCATCGCGACAGGCCCTGACCCGCGCCTGATCGGCTGCGACGATCGCCGCGTCCAGCAGGTTGCTGTTCTGGCGCAGCTCCTGGGGACTCCAGCCGGTGAGCTCTGCCACCCGGTCGCTGATGTAGAGGATCTGCTCCATGGTGTGGTCGCGCTTCCAGACCACCGGCTCCAGCGCATTGGCCAGGCTGGTGAATTCCCGCAGGGAGGCTTCCGCGGCCCGTCGCAGGGCGACCAGCTCGGAGACATCGGTGAGGGTGATGATCGCGCCCAGGTGTTTGGCGTCCCGATCGAGGTAGGGAATGATCTGCACCAGGTAGGCGATGTCTTCGCTGCTCGCTTCGATGCTGCGTTGCTGATCGCCATTCACCACGGCCTCCAGCGCCTCCCGCAGGCCGGGCAGGGCAACGGTGGTGGGCACCCCGAGCAGCGACTGGCCGATGTCGCTGTCCACCAGGCCGAACACGCGCACCGCCAGGGGGGAGAAGCGGCAGACCCGCAGCTGCTGGTCGACGATCACCATGCCCTGGCTGAGGGAGCACTGGATGTTTTCCAGGTCGTTGTTGAGCCGTTCCAGCTCGCTGCTGCGGCTGCGCAGATGACGATTCAGCGCCCCCAGCTCCTCATTGGTGGCCTGCAGTTCTTCGTTGGAGGCTTCCAGCTCCTCGTTGGAGGATTGCAGTTCCTCCGATGACGCCTGGAGCTCCTCTGAGGAGGCCTCCAGCTCTTCATTGGCTCGCTCCAGATCGGCCAGCGATCGCCGCAGGCTGTCCTGGCTGGAGAGCAGTTCCCGCTCCAGGCGCTCGATCTCCTGGGCGAAGGCCGCATCGCGTTTGCTGTGGGCTCCCCGCTGCTCCGCCGAGCGGCTGTCGGGTTTCTCCTGGATGAAGGAGAGCACCGTGAAATCGCGATCGCCCACCGGCAGCGGATTCGCCTCCAGCCTGAGCAGACCCTCCAGATCGGCCAGGCTGAGGGTGCCACTGCTGGCTCGGCAGCGATCGGCTCGCACCAGCAGCAGCAACGCCTTCGCCTCCGCCTGTAACTCCTGCCGCAGGAAGGCGCCGGCCGCGGTGGTGATCATGCCTTCCGGGATGCGGCAATAGGGCGAGACATTGCCGATCACCTCCACCAGATTGTGGTCTTCGTCGAGCACCAGGCAGGGGGCGATTACATGGCGAACGAGCGATTCCAGAATCTGGATGTGCTGCTCTGGAATCGTGTCGGAGATGCTGATCGTGGTGGGGCTGGCTTTGCGGGCGGGCAGGCTGCGCTGCCGGGCGGTGGGTGGGTTGCCGCGGTCACGGCGGTTGCTTTCCCGTGTTCTTTCGTAGATCCGGTGGATTGGATTGAGGGTTTTGAAGCCGTTGGCGTTCCCCAGCGATTCGGAGCTGCCCAGAAACAGGATGCCCCCGGCTTTGAGGGAAAAGCCGAAGAGGTCCAGCACGCGCTCCTGCAGGGGCGGTGTGAAGTAGATCAGGGTGTTGCGGCAGGAGATCAGATCGATGTTGGGGAAGGGCGGATCTTCGCTGACGTTGTGCCGGGCAAAGACAATGCAGTTGCGCAGGTCTTTCTGCACCTCGAACTCGTGGCCGCGGCTGCTGCTGAAGCGCTGCAGCAGCGGTGCCGGAATGTCTTTGGCGGATGACGCTGGATAGATGCCGCGGCGAGCGATCGTCAGGCTTGATTCATCGAGATCGGTGGCAAAAATCTTGATCTTCTGTTGCAGGTTGGCTGGATGTCCGAGTAGTTCGCTGAGGATCATGCAGAGGGAGTAGGCCTCTTCACCGGTGGCGCAGCCCGGCACCCACACCCGCAGGCAGCGCTCGATCGGGCTGCGGTGAATCAGCCGCTCGAGATGGGGTTTCAGGGCGGTGAAGGCTGTTGAATCCCTGAAAAAAGACGTGACGGTGACCAGCAGATTCTGGGCCAGGTGCTGGCTTTCTTCGGTCTGGCTGGAGAGGATGGAGAGATAGTCCTCCATGCTCTTCAGGCCATGGATCGCCATCCTGCGGTGAATCTGGCGGCGCAGGGTGGATTCCTTGTATTCCGAGAAGTCGATGCCTGTGTTGTGCCGCAGCTGATCGATCATGGGCCTGAGCAGGGCCTGATCCGTCGGCCGCGGTTTGCTCTCGCTCTGCAGGGGATCGGAGACCATCCAGCGGGCCAGTTGCTGGCCCAGTTCCACCGGATTGGCCACGGTGTCCACCCTGCCGAGGGTGATCGCCGCGCGCGGCATGCCGTCAAAGCGCGCGCTCTCGGGCGACTGCACCAGGGTGAGCCCGCCGGCGGCGCCGACGTTGCGCAGGCCGCAGGCGCCGTCGGATCCAGTGCCGGAGAGCACGATCGCCACTCCCTTGCCGCCCCAGTGCTGCGCCAGGGAGTCGAAGAGCAGGTCGATCGAGGGGCTGGGGCGCGATCGTTCGGTGGCATCGATCAGTTCCAGGCCCGTCTCGCAGAAGCGGGCGTCGTGGCGGGCCGGCACCACCAGCAGTTCGCCGGGCTTCAGGGGGCTGCCGCTGGTGGCGGTGCGCACCTGCAGCGGTGTGAGGCGACCGAGCAGTTCGGTCAGGGGCTCGGTGTGCGCCGGCGCCAGGTGCTGAGCCAGCACGTAGGTGGCGCGTTCCTGGGTCGGCAGCAGCGGGATCAGCTCCTGCAGGGCATCCAGTCCGCCGGCGGAGGCGCCGATCGCGATCACGTGATCAAGGCCGGGGGCCTGGGTCTGCATCGGAAACCTGCAACGGGGGGGTGTCCGCAGTGGGCCGGCGGAGGCGCGGAGCGGCCTTGAGCTCAGGGATGGCCGGAGCCTAGGTGGCCCGGCGAGGCTGGTTTGCACTGTCTCATAACTGCAGGAATGCAGAGAAAGTGCAGTGGCATTGGCCTTGGTGGCGTAAGCTGCGGTTTTCGCTGATTGGCGTGCTTGAATTCATGTTGTTGAATCTCTTGAAAAAGTTTGTTCTTTAGGGAGTAAATCAATGGCTCCAGATGTGCGTGACGTATCCAGGATTTTTCGCAAGCCTGTGCGCGTTTCAATTACAATTGCCTATGCTGTATTCGCTGATCTTGAACGCATGAGCACGGATCAGGGGCGCTCCGTTTCCAATCTCGCCGCTTATCTGCTGGAGGCTGCGCTGAATCATCCCGGGGTCTGAGCGGTCCGAGGGGGTTGGCGGTGTGAGGGTCCGGCTAGCTGGTCTGGTGTTGCCGTGAATCCCTTCGCGCCTCATCTGCGTTCCTTCGCCCCGGGGGATTGGCTCGAGTCCCTGCGGGGGGCGCCCCTGCCGATGCCGGTGGTTCAGCCCTGGTGGCCGCAGGACGCGCCGCTGCCCCATCGGGTTGCCTGCCTCCCCTGCGACGGCCTGCAGATCGTGGCCCTTGAGGGGCCGCCGCTGTTCGTCGATCTGATCAGCAGCGGCTGGGCCGCATTGCTGCTGGTGGTGGAGGGAGAGCTCGAGCTGATTCAGGGGGCCTGCATCTGCCGGGCCCGCGCCGGTGATTGCCTGCTCGTGCCCGCTGGCCTGCTCGCCTGGCGCAGCGGCGCCTACAGCCTGGTGGCGGTGCTGGTGCCGCCCTGGTGCCTGCAGGCCGCCTTCGATGCCCTGGCGCCGGGCCTGGAGCAGGGGGCGGGTGGTGCGCTGGAGGCGCTGCGGCTGATTGCGCATGACGCTGCGGCTGAGGCGCCGCTGCTGGCGGTGCTGCAGCAGGTGATGGCCAGCATCGCGCTGCTGCAGGCGGACTCGCCCCGCGTGCTCGATCGGCTCGGATTCGCTGAGCAGCTTGTCCGCTTGCTGGTGATGATGGGCTGGCCGGAGCTGCTGGCTCCCGCAGCGGATCAGCCGGTGGTCGTCGCTTCAGGGCCGGAGCAGGGTTTCCGCGGGGAGGCTCATGCGATGGCCGAGTCCTTTGAAGCCCTGCTGGCCTTCATCCGCGACCATCTCGATTGGCCCCTGAACCTGGCGGTGCTGGAGCGGCAGAGCAACTAGGGCCTCCTGAGAAAGGAAGCCCCGTGAAAGCCGCACCAGAATGAGCTGGCCTGGGCATCCATTGAGTGATCCTC
>CBFHOT010000152.1:0-4437 GCA_965657465.1 Cyanobacteriota bacterium
GCGGTGTACGCCCGCAGCGCCCCCGATCTGGTCAATCTCAACCCGCCCTTCGCGGCCAATCTGGCCAGCAAGGGCGGCCTGCGCGACCTCACGCCACTGCTGCCGGAGGGTGCCGCGCAGCAGTACCTGGCTTCGATCTGGCAGGCCGGTCGCCAGGGCCAGGCCCAGTTCGCCCTTCCCTGGTATCTCACCGCCCGCATCAGCATGGTCAACCGCCAGCTGATGCAGGCCGCCGGCTACTCCGCCCCGCCGCAGCGCTGGCAGCAGCTGCCCGCCTACGCCGAGGCGGTGCGCCGCTGCACCGGCCGCTACGCCCTGTTCATGACCGTGGTGCCGGACGATTCGGCCGAGCTGCTGGAGACCCTGGTGCAGATGGGGGTGCAGCTGCTCGACGACCGCCGCCAGGCCGCCTTCAACAGCCCCGCCGGCCGCCGCGCCTTCGCTTTCTGGAGCGACCTCTATCGCCGCGGTCTGCTGCCGCGGGAGGTGGTGAGCCAGGGGTATCGCCGCGCCATCGAGCTGTATCAATCGGGGGATCTGGCCCAGGTGGCCACCGGCCCCGACTTCCTGCGCAACCTGCAGACCAACGCCCCCGGCATCGCCCGCCAGACGGCTCCCTTCCCGCCGATCACCGGCGCTGACGGCACGGCCAACGTGGCGATGATGAACCTGGTGGTGCCGCAGCAGAGCCCGATGGCGGCCGAGGCGGTGAGCTTCGGCCTGTTCCTCACCGATGCCGCCAACCAGCTGGCCTTCGCGGAGGAGGCGCGGGTGCTGCCGTCGGCGCGGCAGGCGCTGCAACAGCTGCAGGCGAGCCTCGGCCGCGAGGCCGCTGCGGCCGCCACGGCCGATGCCGACCCTGGCGCGCGGCTGGTGGAGCAGGCCCGGCTGCTCTCCGCCCGCACCCTGGAGCGGGCGCGGGTGCTGGTGCCGGCGATCCCCGGCATCAAGCGCCTGCAGGCGATCGTGTACACGCAGCTGCAGCGGGCGATGCTCGGTCAGCTCGACAGCGACCGGGCCCTGGAGGAGGCGGAGCGGGAGTGGAATCGTTACGCTGCCGCTCGCTGGCCGGTGGCGTAGGCCCAGCTGCAGGTGGCGGCGATAGCAGCGGTCGCCGGCTCTGTCTGTTTCCGCAGAAAACCTTAAATCTGGTCGGAACCGCCATCTGGCGAGGCTTTCTGGGGATGACCGACGGGCGATCCGAAGGGTAGGGTTGCGATTCTTCACTCTCGCCGGCGCCTCGCCCATGCCCTCAGAGGACATGTCGAACCCGCCGGCCGATCCCAAGGCCACCCTGTTGGTGGTTGATGACGAAGCCGCGGTACGCCGTGTGCTGGTGATGCGGCTGCAGCTGGCCGGTTACCGCGTGATCTGCGCCGAGGATGGCGAAGAGGCGATCACCCTCTTCCATCAGGAGCAGCCCGATCTGGTGGTGCTCGATGTGATGCTGCCCAAGCTCGACGGCTTTGCCGTCTGCCGGCGGCTGCGGGCCGAATCCTGTGTGCCGATCATCTTCCTCTCGGCCCTCGACGCCATCGCTGAACGGGTGTCGGGCCTCGATCTGGGCGCCGACGACTACCTGCCCAAGCCCTTCAGTCCCAAGGAGCTCGAGGCGCGCATCGCCACGATCCTGCGCCGGGTGGGCCGTGGTTCGGCCTCCAGTGAGCCGCGCGAGCTGCCCAGCGGCAGCGGCGTGCTGCGGGTGGGCGATCTGGTGGTGGACACCAACCGCCGCCAGGTGACCCGCGACGGCGAACGCATCGCCCTTACCTACACCGAATTCAGCCTGCTGGAGCTGTTGTTCCGCGAGCCGGGCCGGGTGGTGCCCCGCGCCGAGATCCTGGAGCAGCTCTGGGGCTATCCGCCGCGCCGTGCCGCCGATCTGCGGGTGGTGGATGTGTATGTGGCGCGGCTGCGGGGCAAGCTCGAGCCGGATCCCCGCAACCCCGAGCTGATCCTCACGGTGCGGGGCACCGGTTACGCCTCCCAGCGCATGGGTGATGCCGGTATGGCCGCCGCCGGCTGAGATCAGAGCCCCGGCCCTGGGCCGCACCGCGTTCCTGCAGGATGGCCAGCAGCTGTGAGCCATCGGTCCCTTGTCTGAGCTGCGCGAGACCCGCCTCGAGAAAGGCAAGGCCCTGGCGGCGCTGGGCCAGGGGCCCTACGCCCTGCGCTTTGAGCCCAGTCACCGCAACGCCGAGCTGCAGCAGGCCCACGCCGATCTGGCCAATGGCCAGGAGCGCGATGTGGCTGTGGCGGTGGCCGGTCGGGTGATGACCCGCCGGGTGATGGGCAAGCTCGCCTTCTTCACCCTGGCTGATGAAACCGGCCCGATTCAGCTGTTTATCGAGAAGGCCACGCTGGCGGCCTCGATGCCCGACGACCCCGAGGCCTTCGCCCACATCACCTCCCTGGTGGATGCCGGCGATCTGATCGGTGTGCAGGGCACGCTGCGCCGCACCGACCGCGGCGAACTGTCGGTGAAGGTGCAGCAGTGGCAGATGCTCAGCAAGAGCCTGCAGCCCCTGCCCGACAAGTGGCATGGCCTGGCCGATGTGGAGAAGCGCTACCGCCAGCGCTATCTCGATCTGATCGTGTCGCCCGACACGCGCGAAACCTTCCGGCGCCGCGCCCTGGCGGTGAGCGCCATGCGCCGCTGGCTGGATGAACGCGGTTTCCTGGAGATCGAGACGCCGGTGCTGCAGAGCGTGCCCGGTGGCGCCGATGCCCGCCCGTTCGAGACCCACCACAACGCCCTCGATCTGCCCCTCACCCTGCGCATCGCCACCGAGCTGCACCTCAAGCGGCTGGTGGTGGGCGGTTTCGAGCGGGTGTATGAGCTCGGCCGCATCTTCCGCAACGAGGGCATCAGCACCCGGCACAACCCGGAATTCACCTCGATCGAGGTGTATCAGGCCTATGCCGACTACAACGACATGATGGATCTCACGGAGCAGCTGATCGCTCACGTGTGCCAGCAGGTCTGCGGCGGCACCCGCCTCACCTATCAGGGCACCGAGATCGATCTCACGCCCCCCTGGCGCCGGGCGACGATGCACGAGCTGGTGCAGGAGGCCACCGGCCTCGATTTCGCCGCCTTCAGCAGCCGCGAGCAGGCTGTGGCAGCGATGCAGGCCAAGGGTCTGGACACGCCGGCCCTGGCCGATTCGGTGGGCCGCCTGCTGGTGGAGGCCTTCGAGCAGACGGTGGAAGCGGAGTTGATCCAGCCCACCTTCGTGATCGATTACCCGGTGGAGAATTCGCCCCTGGCCCGGGCCCACCGCAGCAAGCCCGGCCTGGTGGAGCGCTTCGAGCTGTTCATCGTCGGCCGCGAAACCGCCAATGCCTTCAGCGAGCTGATCGACCCGGTGGATCAGCGTCAGCGGCTGGAGGCGCAGATGGCCCGCAAGGCCGCCGGCGACGATGAGGCCCAAGAGGTGGATGAGGACTTCATCCATGCCCTGGAGGTGGGCATGCCCCCCACCGGTGGTCTGGGGATCGGCATCGACCGGCTGGTGATGCTGCTCACCGACAGCCCCTCGATCCGTGATGTGATCGCCTTCCCGCTGCTGCGGCCCGAGCATCAGCGCGAGGCGGCCGCGTCCGCTGAGGCCCCTCGTCCCTGAGACGGCTCTTGAGCCTGGCCCGGAGCAGCACCCGCGAGGAACCCGCACCTGGGGGCCCGCGGGGCGCAATGGGATAATGGCCACGGTAGGCAATCTCCCCCGCCGGGGGCAACGATTCCATGAGTGGCGAGCGCGTTGGTTTTCGCTTTCAGCACGCAGATGCGGTGGTGAAGCGCAACCCACAGGGTCGCTCCCGTCGCGGCTGGGTGATGGAGCCGGTGGAGCAGACCACCAGCCGTGGCACCAAGATGCCCGCCTATCGCATCCGCTGGCGCGACAGCGAGCGCCCCGAGATCGTGCTGCAGCACATGCTGATCGCCGATCCCGATCCCACCCCGCCGCCCGAGGGTGTGAGCCTGGTGCCCCCGGCCCCCAAGAAATGAGCCGCGCCTGAGCGCTGATCTCCCCCGGCCATCTGGCCGGGTTTTTTTGTGGTAGGGCTGGCGTGGCCTGGTGGTGGCCCCCCGCTGCGGCTGCTCGCCGCTGGCCGTGGCCTCTCAGCGGCTCCAGCCCCGCAGCCGGTAGAGCAGCAGCCCCAGGTGCTCCTTGAGCGCCACGGTGCTCAGCTCCAGGGCCGAGGCGGTGGGCACCAGATCGAGGGCGAGGCTGGCGGCGGTGGGGCGGCCGTGGTGCCGCGCATCCTCCAGCTGGAAATCGCAGGCCACGCCGATCACCTCCAGGCCGCTGCGCCGCTGGAACGTGGCCAGGGAGCGGGGCAGGTGATAGGCGCTGGTGACCAGCAGGATGCGGCGCCAGCCCAGCCGTTTCCCCAGCCGGCCGATGTCGCGCGCCTCCTCGGCGGTGTTGCGCG
>CBFHOT010000153.1:0-4431 GCA_965657465.1 Cyanobacteriota bacterium
CCGATGTTGTTGGCGCCGAGGCTGTAGGAGCCGAAGATGCCGGCCAGGATCAGCCCCAGCCGCAAACCGGCATCGAGGCGCAGCAGGTGGGGCCGGCGCCAGCGGATCCAGAGCACCCCGAGCCGGTAGAGCACCGCAGCGAAGGCGGCGGCCAGCAGCGGGCAGATCACCCAGGTGGCCACGATCCGCGACAGCTGGGCGGTGTCGGTGATCGAACCGCTGAACCAGTTCCAGCCCACGATCGCGCCCACCACCGCCTGGGTGGAGGACACCGGCAGGCCGGCGCGGGTCATGAACGCCACCGTCAGCGCGGCCGCCAGGGCGGTGGTGAAGGAGCCCGCCAGGGCATTCACCGCCCCCAGGGCGCCGAGGCCGGCGCTGGCACCGGCGCCGGCGGTGACGGCGCCGAGGATCACGAACAGGCTGCAGAGCCAGGCGGCGGTGGAGAAGCGCAGCATGCGGCTGCCCACCGCCGATCCGAACACGTTCGAGGCGTCGTTGGCGCCGAGGGACCAACCGAGGAACAGCCCGCTGGAGAGAAACAGCAGGCTGGTGATCAGGTTGAGGGCGTCGAGTTCAGCCACGACCCGGGATCAGAGCACCCGCTTGATCGCCAGGATCGAGAGTTCATCGCTGATCTCCTCCGCCAGATCCGCCAGGCCATCGATCGCCGCCAGGGCATCGCGGCCCAGCAGCTTCTGCTCCAGCGGCCGTTCAGAGGCGAACAGGGCCGTCTTGAGGCGCAGGGTGATCGCATCCGCCTCCGACTCGTAGACGCGGATGTGGTTGATGTGATCGCGCACCGCATCGGGATTGCGGAACAGGGCGCGGGCCCCCTGCACCGCCGCTTCCACGCTCTGCACCACCACCGCCACCAGCTCGCGCACATCGGCGCTGCCATCGGGGCCGGCCATGATCGCGTTGGCGTATTCGATCAGAAACTCCTGGAAGGCGTTCTTGATCGAATCGAGCAGGCCGTAGAGATGGCTGAGCAGCCGCAGCACATCGCCGCGGAACTCCGGGATCAGCATCTCGGTGTAGAGCGTGCTCACCACGGTGCGGCGCAGCTCGTTGCAGCGCTCCTTGAGGGCAATCAGCTGCTCGAGCTTGTCCTGCACCTCCGGCCCCACACCGCGCTCCAGCAGCAGCGCCATGCCGCGCTGGAAGTAGATCCCCCCCTCCGACACCTTGTCGAGGAACTCCTCGAGCCGGGCCTCAAGCAGGCGGGTCTTGGCAAACAGGGCAAGGCTGTGGTTCGCCATCGCTGCAGGCTGGCGGCAGCGGCAGCCACCGGCCAGGAGCCGTCAGCTTTCGTGACAGCCCGGCCAGCGGCCGCAGCGCCAGCCTCAGCGATAGTTCTCGAACTGCAGCGGCACCTCCAGATCCTTCTCCTGCTCGCGCAGCAGGGTGATCACCTGCTGCAGGTCGTCCTTGCTCTTGCTGGTCACCCGCAGGCTCTCGCCCTGGATCGCCACCGTCACCTTCTTGATGCTGTCGCGCACCTGCTTGCTGAGCTTCTTGGCCAGCTCCTGGCTGAGGCCCTTGCGCAGCTTCACCACCTGCTTGACGCGGTTGCCGCCCACGGCCTCCGGGTCCTGGAAGTCGAAGATCTTCAGCGAGAGGTTGCGCTTGGTGGCCTTCTGCAGCAGCACATCGCCCACCGCCTGCAGGGTCATGTCGCTGGCGGTGGTGATCGTCAGGCTGGTGTCCTCCAGCTCGATCTCGGTGCCGGAGTCCTTGAGGTCGTAGCGCTGCACCACCTCGCGCCGCACCTGATCGACGGTGTTCACCAGTTCCTGCCGGTCGAAATCGGAGACCACATCAAAGGAAAAGGTGTCGGCCATAGCGATCGGGCGGGGCGAACGGCAGCTGCAGCCTAGAAAAGGGCGCGGCGGGCCACCAGCACCCGGTGGCGCGGATCGCAGGCCTCGCGGCGCACCTCCACGAACCCGGCCTGCTCCAGGGCGGCCGGCAGATCGAGGCGGAAGTAGTCCTCGAGGTAGGGCTCCGTGCTCTTGAGCAGGGTGGCGATCGGCGCCGGCAGGCGGCGGATCACGGCGGAGTCGGGGTCCTGATCGACCAGCGCGATCACGCCACCGGGCCGCAGCAGCCGCGCCGCCTCGGCCAGCACCGCCCGGGTGGGCTGCTGGGGCAGCTCGTGACACACGAACTGCAGGGTGATCAGATCGAAACTGGCCGCGGGCAGGCCGGTGGCTTCCGCAGCGGCATGGTGCCAGGCGTGGATGCGGCCGGCGCCATCGCGCACGCGGGCCACCGCCAGCATCTCGGCGGAGAGATCGAGGCCGCTCACCCGCGCCGGCGCCTGGCGCTGATCCAGCCAGGCCGCCAGGGCGAGGGTGCCCACCCCGACCGAACAGCCGATGTCGAGGGCATCGTGCACCGGAGCGCTCAGGCTGGGTTCGATCGCACGGCAGATCGCCTGCCGCAGCCGCTGCTGCGCCTCGGCGGGCGCCAGGGTCTCCTCGGGCCACACCCGCAGGGCCATCGCATCGGTGGCCTGCTCGGCCTCACAGGCGGCGGCCCAGCAGAGATTCCCCTGGCGATAGGCGTGGAAGGGGGCGCGGTAGTAGGCGGGGGGCACCAGGGCCGGATCGCGCACGGCCGCCAGCAGCGGCTCCGCCTGCTGCTGCAGCTGCTGGCGGCGCTGACGCCAGGCGATGCCACGGCGCTCGGCGGTGCGGATGATCAGCTGGCGGGCCTGAAAGAACAGCAACCCGCGCAGGGGAGCTACGGCCAGCAGCAGGCGGATCAGACGGCCGAGGGGATGGCGCTGATCGACCCAGTTGGGCGGCGCCCCCGCCGATGGGGCGGCCTGGCCGGTGGCGGCGGCGCTGCTGGTCATGACAAGCGGGGCGCAGGGAGCGACCGCTGCATTCCAGCAGTTCTGGGACCTCAACAGGCCCTGGCCTGACGCGCCGGGATTGACAGCCCGCCACACCCTGCGACAGAACGATCGCTGTCTCCGACCATCGCGCCATGGCCCTCAACGCCGCTCTCGCCCCCTACGCCTGGTCGCTGCTGCTGGCCGCCGGCGTGGTGGTGTTCAGCACGGTGCCCTTGGGGGCAGCCCGCTCCCAGGCCGATTTCCAGATGGCCGATCTGGCGGCGCCGCGGGCGATGTTCGATCGGCTGCCGGCCTGGGGCAAGCGCGCGGCCTGGGCCCATCAGTCTCCCTTGACCTGAACTCAGGATCCCAGATGCCGCAATGGATCTGAAGCGTCTAGTAGAGACAGGTCATGACCGCTTAGGACAGCAAAAAGGGACTGAATAAGGGGCAAGCGGGCCTACGATGGGACACAGGCGCCACCCGTCATGGCCAGGCCCCGTCTGAAGGACATCTCCGATCAGCTCGAGCTGATCCACCCTGGCCTCGGGCTCAGCCTGAAGTTCAAGCGCAGGCCGAACGGTTCCGAGTACCTGTACCTGCTGATGGACAACGGGGCAGGGGGCAAGCTCTGGAAACAGCTCACCACGACCTACGACGTCTCCGAGCGCTACATCAAACAGGCTGAAAAAGCCCTGCTCGCCGAGGCTCTCGAAACGGTCCGGGCTATCCAGACACGAGAAGCAGAGCGATCCACCCCGGTAGCGACAGGCGCGCTCTCTTCCCTGGTCATCAAGGCCCGAGCAGAACTCGAGGCTGACGAGACCTTGAGCCTGCAACGGGTGACCCGCAGGAAGGCCTACCTCGATGGACTTGCTCGCCACCTGGAAGAGCGGCGCCAGCAAGTCTCCCCCAAGACCCTGCTTCAGGCCATCCGCTCAAAGCCAGACACCAGCCGCGAGCGTCGCGAGTGGGAAACGGCAGCCCGGCAGCTCGCACGAATCGCCGGCTTCGTGCTGAATGTTCCCAAGGCAGACCGTTGGCGCGACGCATCACCCAGGGCGACGGCGGGAGGAGACCCCGGGCTCGCGCTTCAAGGGCTGGAGATCCTTCTCCGCTATCAGCGCGACCGTGGCTTGACGGACGACTGCACAGCGCAGGTCATGGCCTTGGTGGCGTCCACCGGCGGACGCATGACCAACCTGTTGGGCTGGCGGGGATGGTCCGAGCCCGGCAGCCAACCAGTTCAGGTGGGGCACATGCTCGACATCTGGGATGGCAAGCGAGGCAAGAGCGCCCGGTTAATCCCTTCCTGGGCAGACCCCCTTGAGCTGGTTGGAGGGGTGGGGCAGTTCGCCGACGTCCCCCTTGAGCTGATGCAGGCTGCGTTGCCCTGGAATCGGCCACCTAGCAGGGAAGAGCAGCACCGGGGAGCGAGGTTCGCAGCCCGCCTCACGATGCGTGTTCACCACAGAGTCCCCGACGAGCTTCGGGCCCACCTCAGCGCTCGGGTGGCGTCCCTTGGAGTGGTGTAAATCCGGAGGCCTGTGACCTGATCGCAGCGCGGTGATCAGGCAGCTGCTGAA
>CBFHOT010000154.1:0-4386 GCA_965657465.1 Cyanobacteriota bacterium
CGGCCGCCCGGTCGTCGCGCTTGAGGGTGAAGCTCATGTCGCGGCTGAGCTGACCGCCCTCGCCGCCGCCACCGCCGTGGGTGCGCTCCGACTGCACGATCGCATCGAGGCTGACGCCGGAGTCCTGCACGGGGCTCTGCCGGGCGGCGGCGCTGAGGGCCGGGCCACCGGGGCCGGTGAGGGTGAGCACCATCACGGTGGCCAGGCCCACGGCAGCCGAGCAGACCATGCAGCCGGCCAGCATCAGCGAGAACTCCCGCCGGTCGCTGGCGGCCTGCATCAGCTGCAGCGCCCAGGCCACCAAGGCGATCACCACGACCACCAACAGCAGGCCAACCAGGGTGGACAGAGGGGCGGGCAGGGCGGCCACACGAACCTGAAGTGCAACTCAATGTTAAGGCCTGTAACCCAATGCTGCAGGCCTCAGCTCAGCGGGCGGATCGGCAGCCGGCGGGCCAGCAGATCGGTCTTGATCTCCTCCACGGTGAGCACGCCGTCGTGCAGCAGCGAGGCCAGCAGCGCCGCCGCCGCATGGCCACCGGCGGGGCCGGGATTGAGGGCCTGGGCGATGTGATCGATGCAGCCGGCACCGCCGCTGGCGATCACCGGCACCTCCACCGCATCGGCCACCGCCCGGGTGAGCTCCAGCTCATAGCCGGCCTGGGTGCCATCGCCATCCATCGAGGTGAGCAGGATCTCGCCGGCCCCCAGCTCCACCACCCGCCGGGCCCAGGCCACCGCATCGAGGCCGGTGTTCTCGCGGCCACCCTTCACATACACATCCCAGCCCGGCTCAGCGCCGTCGCGGCGGCGGGCGTCGATCGCCACGACGATGCACTGGCAGCCGAAGCGGGCGGCACCGCGGGCCACCAGCTCGGGATCGCGCACCGCCGAAGAATTGAGGCTCACCTTGTCGGCGCCGGCGCGCAGCAGCTCGGTGATGCCCTCCACGCTGCTGATGCCACCGCCCACGGTGAAGGGGATCGTCACCGCCTCGGCGGTGCGGCGCACCAGGTCCACCAGGGTGGCGCGGCCCTGGTGGCTGGCGGCGATGTCGAGGAACACCAGCTCGTCGGCGCCGGAGGCGCTGTAGCGGCAGGCCAGCTCCACCGGATCACCGGCATCGCGCAGGCCCACGAAGTTCACGCCCTTCACCACCCGGCCATCGGCCACGTCGAGGCAGGGGATGATCCGCTTGGCAACCATGCAGGGGCTCCGGTGGACGCTGGTAGGGTTGCGCCACTTTTTCAGTCGCGCGCGTCATGGCCCAGGCTGCCACGATCAACGTCGGTTCCCGGGTGCGGATCGCCCGCGTGCGCGACCGCATCCCCGCTGAGCTGGTGGAGGCCCTCAAGGCTGATCCCACCGGCACCGTGAAGGGCTTCCGCACCGTCGACGGCAAGGGCATCGGCGTGGTGGTGGAACTGGCCAACGGCCAGACCGCCTGGTTCTTCGACGACGAAGTCACCGCCGCCTGAGGCCCCGCAGGCCCCCTTCGCCGCCACCATCCGCCTTGACCAACAGCCCCAACCCCGAGGCCGCCAGCGGCTCGGCCGCCCGCCAGCTCCTGGGCATGAAGGGTGCCAGCGGCACCACCAACATCTGGAAGATCCGGCTGCAGCTGATGAAGCCGGTCACCTGGATCCCGCTGATCTGGGGCGTCCTCTGCGGCGCCGCCGCCTCCGGCAACTTCCAGTGGACCCTGCCACAGGTGGGGGCCTCGATTGCCTGCATGCTGATGAGCGGCCCGCTGCTCACCGGCTATACCCAGACGATCAACGACTACTACGACCGCGAGATCGACGCGATCAACGAGCCCTACCGGCCGATCCCCTCGGGGGCGATTCCCCTCGGCCAGGTGAAGGCGCAGATCGTGATCCTGCTGCTGGGCGGCCTGGGTGTGGCCTACGGCCTCGACCTCTGGGCCGGCCACAGCACGCCGGTGCTGCTGCTGCTGGCCCTGGGCGGTTCGCTGGTGAGCTTCATCTACTCAGCGCCGCCGCTGAAGCTGAAGCAGAACGGCTGGCTAGGCAACTACGCCCTCGGCGCCAGCTACATCGCCCTGCCCTGGTGGGCGGGCCAGGCCCTGTTCGGCCACCTCACCTGGACGACCGCGCTGCTCACCCTGGCCTACTCGCTGGCGGGCCTGGGCATCGCCGTGGTCAACGACTTCAAGAGCGTTGAAGGCGACCGCGCCCTGGGCCTGCAGAGCCTGCCGGTACTGTTCGGCATCGAGCGCGCTAGCTGGATCAGCGCCGGCATGATCGACCTGTTCCAGCTGGCGATGGTTGCCGTGTTGATCGCGATCGGTCAGCATTTCGCCGCCGTGCTGCTGGTGCTGCTGATCGTGCCCCAGATCACCTTCCAGGACATCTGGCTGCTGCGCGACCCGGTGGCCTTTGACGTGAAGTATCAGGCCAGCGCCCAGCCCTTCCTGGTGCTCGGCATGCTGGTGACGGCCCTGGCGATCGGCCACAGCCCGCTGGTGGCCTGATGTGAACCGGCCGCAGGCGACGGGCCAGGTGCGCAGCAGCGGCGGCAAGCGCCGCCTGCTGGCCGTGGCCCTCGTGGCGGCCACCCTCGGCGCCAGCGCCGCGGTGCTGCAGCGGCTGGCGGTGAGCAGCATCGATGCGCTGCTGCCCGATGCCCGCGGCATCAGCTTCTACAACCGCCCCGGCACCCTCACGATCCTGGCGGCCGACGGCCAGGTGGTGCAGAAGCTGGGCCCGGTGAGCCGCGAGAAACTCAGCGGCGGCAGCATTCCGCCGCTGGTGGAGCAGGCCTTCATCGCCGCCGAAGACCGCCGCTTCTACCAGCACGACGGCATCGATCCGATGGGGATCGGCCGGGCGCTGCTGCGCAACCTCTCGCGCGGCTCGGTGGAGGAGGGCGCCAGCACGATCACCCAGCAGCTGGCGCGCACGGTGTTCCTCAGCCAGGACCGCACGCTGATCCGCAAGCTGAAGGAAGCGGCCCTGGCGGGCAAGCTGGAGCGGCAGCTGAGCAAGCGCCAGATCCTGGCGGAATATCTCAACCTGGTGTATCTGGGCTCCAGCGCCTACGGCGTCGCCGATGCGGCCTGGATCTACTTCTCCAAGACGCCGGAGCAGCTGAACCTGGCGGAAGCGGCCCTGATCGCCGGCCTGCCGCCCGCCCCATCGGTGTATTCGCCGCTGGTGAATCCGGATCTGGCACTGCAGCGACGCACGATCGTGCTGCGGCGGATGCGCGAGGCGGGCTTCATCAGCCTCAGCGAGGAGATCGCCGCCAACGACAGCCCCCTGGCGCTGAAACCGGCCGATCCCAAGTACTGGGTGAGCCAGGCGCCCTACTTCAGCAGCTGGGTGCAGCAGGAGCTGAGCCGGGTGCTGACGCCCGAGCAGCTGGAGGTGGGCGGCGTCACGGTGCGCAGCAGCGTGATCCTCGACTGGCAGCGGCAGGCGCAACAGACGATCGACACCTACGCCAGCGGCGCGATGGAGGGGGCGCTGGTGGCGATGGAGCCGGGCACCGGCCTGGTGCGGGCGCTGGTGGGCGGCAAGGATTTCGAAGCCAGCCAGTTCAACCGCGCCACCCAGGCCCTGCGCTCCCCCGGCTCCACCTTCAAGCTGTTTGTGTATCTCACCGGCCTGAAGGAGGGGATGGTGCCGGAGCGCACGGTGCGCGACAGCGCCCGCTGCTTCGGCGGCTACTGCCCGCGCAACTTCGGCGGCCGCTACCTGGGCACCGTGACGCTGACCCAGGCGCTGCAGAACTCGCTGAACACGGTGGCGGTGGCGCTGCTGCAGGAGCTGGGCTTCGACAAGGTGATCGCCACGGCCCGCAGCCTGGGCATCGACGGGGAGCTGGGGCGCTTCTACCCGCTGGCCCTGGGGGCAGAGGAGCAGACGGTGCTCGACATGACGGCCGCCTATGCCGCCCTCACCAACCGCGGCGTGTATGTGAAGCCGACGCCGTTCGAGGAGATCATCGGCCCCGATGGCGAGGTGCTCTGGACCCGCCGGGTGAACGGGCCCAGCGGCAAGCGGGCGGTGAACAGCGACGTGGCCGACGCGATGCTGTGGATGCTGCAGCAGGTGGTGCGCAGCGGCACCGGCGGCGGCGCCGCCCTGCCGGATCGGCCGGTGGCCGGCAAGACCGGCACCTCCGAAGGCGGCCGCGACCTCTGGTTCATCGGCTCGATCCCGCAGCTCACCACCGGGGTGTGGCTGGGCTACGACGACGACCGCCAGACCCGCAGCACCAGCGTGGTGGCCACCTACGCCTGGAGCCGCTTCATGGGCGCGATCACCAAGGGCATGCCGGTGCAGCCATTCCCGGCCAAACCGGCGCTGGAATCCAGCTGGAAGGGGGGCCGCAAAGCCAACAAGGGCAGCAGCGGGCCAG
>CBFHOT010000155.1:0-4363 GCA_965657465.1 Cyanobacteriota bacterium
CCGCAACCTCGACGAACGCACGAAAGCGCAGCTGCGCATCCAGGCCGCCCACCACGGCCGTTCGATGGAGGAGGAGGCCCGCACGATCCTCCGAACAGCCATCGAAGCCCGGCAGCCTGTCGCTGGGGGAAAGGGTTTGGGGAGTCGCATCCATGAGCACTTCGCCCAGCTCGGTGGCGTGGAGCTGGAGCTGCCTGCACGATCCTCCCTGCCTATCCCCGCTCAGTTCGCGGGCGAATAGGAAGCGGAAACCTCGGGCGATTGAACGTCATCGGAGACGAGTCCGCTGTGATCGTGCTGGATACGAATGTGATCTCGGAGCTGATGCGGCCTCAGCCGGAGCCGAGGGTGCTGGCCTGGGCGAATGGCCTTGATCCAGAGACGGTGGCGATCACGGCCATGAACGAAGCCGAAATCCTGCACGGCCTGGCCCGGCTGCCGGATGGCCGCCGGAAGCAGCAACTGCAGCAGAGCTGGGATGCGCTGGCCACCGAGCTGTTCGCTGGCCGAATTTGGCCCTTCTCCAGCGAGGCGGCTCACTGGTCCAGCGAACTGCTGTTGCGGCGGGAATTGCTGGCCCGACCCATGGCGACAGCGGATGCGGTGATCGCAGCCACGGCGCTGGCCCATGGCGCTCCCCTGGCCACAAGAAACGTGGCCGACTTTGCCGAGATCGGGCTGGAGTTGATCAATCCCTGGGACTTGCCCTGAACTGCCCTGGGCTTGGCTTCTGCCGACGTCAAGTTGAGCATGGCCACAAAGCGTCGGATCCCCATGACCAGATCAGTTCTGGATGAGAAGCCATGAACACCATCTCGGCGCAGGAGGCTGGCGAGGGATTGGACGCCCTGATTGATCAGGTAGTCGCGTCCCACAAGCCGGTGCTGATCACAGGGATGGCGCGAAACGCCGTGTTGATCTCAGAAGAGGTCTGGCGTGGCATCCAGGAAACCCTCGATCTGGATTCGATTCCCGGGATGCGTGAGTCGATCCTTGATGGCATGGGAATCCCGCTGCCAGAGCTGAGCAGCGAGCTTCGCTGGTGACCAAGGTGGCCAGCACTTGCTGGTCAAAAGGTATTGGCTGCTGAGACGCAACCGCCAATACCTGCCGCAGGCCGCTGGCCTGCCCGGCAACAGGAGGTATGGCCTCCTCCACCAGCGAACACGAGATCCAGCAGCGAATCCGACTGGCCTGCGGCCGCGGACCGGTACGGCTCTGGCGCAACAACACCGGCGCTTTGGTCGACCAGCAAGGGTGCTTCGTGCGCTTCGGGCTGTGCAAGGGCAGCAGTGACCTGATCGGTCTGCGCTCCATGGTGGTGACGCCGGAAATGCTGGGCCAGCGCATTGCCCAGTTCGTCGCCCTGGAGATCAAGGCCCCCCAGGGTGTGGTCAGCCCGCAGCAGCAGGCGTTTCTGCGCTTGGTGCAGGAGCTCGGAGGGGTGGCGTCTGTCTGTCGCTCCATTCAGCAGGCCCAGGCCGTCCTCGGGCTAGGCACCACTGGCAAGGGAGCGGCGTGAACCGTCCCGAACTGCGGCGGCAGCTGCAAGCCCTGGCCCGCCGCCATCCAGGCCTCCATCCCTACACACTGGCCTTGCAGTTCCAGGCCCAGACCGGGCGAATCCTCAGCGGCCAGCAGGTGAAGCAGTTCCTGACCGAGCCCGATGACTGCAGGGATGCGCTCGCCAAGCCGTAACAGGCTCTGGCTAGCTGTGCCAAGCAGAGCCTAGGATCGGGCTATGGCACAAACAAAGAAGCCCGTCAAGCGTTCCTATCAGGCCGTCCTGGACTGGCAGGACGAGTCACGCCGGGCGTTCGGGAAGATGCTGCTCAACTGGCGGCGCCGAAACGGCTGGACCCAGTACACCGCCTGCGAATGGGGCGCCGAGGCTGAGTTCGAGGTGATCTCCTACGGAAACCTCTCGGTGATCGAACAGGGAAAAGCCGGCGAGCTGCGGCAGAAGGCCTTCTTCCAGCTGGAGGAGATCAACCGCCGCCTCGATGACCCCGCCGGCAAGCTCGCGGGGGTCAAGAGCCAGCGCCTGAAGGAGCAACTGAGAGACGCCGAGCCCCTGCGCGGGGATGACGGCAAGCTCTGGGATGCAGTCGATTTCTGGAGCTGCTACATCGGCTATGTGCCGGTGCCCCAGGCCTATCAGAGCGCCCCCGCGCCCACCCTCACCTCCAAGCGGGCAGAGGAGCTTTGCCAGAAGTGGCGCCAGCAGGTGCGGCGCGTGATCAAAGAAGGGGGGCTCGACGTCACCCGGGCCCTGGAGCAGCTGGTCAAGGGCGCCCCGAAGGAGCACCAGAAGCGTTTCTCGGAGGTGCTGGCCATCGACGACTACAGCTCCGTGGAGCTGGCCCAGCTCTGGGTGGATGGCGAGGACTTCCTGCCCGAGCAGTGGATCAGCGCCTGGGAGCACACGGCGCTGGAGGCCTGATCGGTCCGCGCCGTCGGAACAAGGGAGCGCCAGAGCAACCCGGATGAATGCGAGGAGTCCAGGGGTTGCGCCTAGCGTTAGCTAGCCTCTAAGCTGAGGCCAGCGGGCACGAGCCCGGCTCTCAGTTGCCATGACGCAATCCCCCGCACGCGCAGGCGTGCCACCCGACGCTCTCGAGCTGCTCGACGAAAAGGGCAGCGCTGAGCGAGCGCTCACCTCCGCCCTGGCCTCCTTCCAAGAACAGGTGCAGGCCGTTCCATCCCTTGATCTGGCAGCCGTGGTCGAAGCGGCCAGACCAGCTTTCTCCTCCGGCATCGCGTTCAGCGCACAGCTGGTCGAGATCCGCGGCCGCCACAAGCTCCGGGTCACCGTGATGCACGCTGGCGGCGCAGAGGTCACCAGCGAGGAGTGGGCCGACGAGGTCGACGACTTGCCGCAGGCCGCCGGCTGGATGCTGGCGATGCTGCTGGGCATTCCTTTGGTCAAGCAGGCTAGGCCTAGCAAGCCTGCTGGTAGTCCACGGGCTGAGCTAGCGGACGTGCCTATTGCCGCCGATGTGGCTCAGCCCTCGCCTGACTCGCATGAGCAGTCCGCTCCAACGGCTGATCTTGATGTTGCTCTGGAGCCGCTCACGCCCCAGGAGATCGAGGCCACCCATCAGCGAATCCTCGCCCTGCCCCAGGCGGCGCGTCAGCAGCTGACCAGGGTCTTCCGCGAGCACTTCCAGGTGCCGCGCAGTGCCCGCTCCATCGGCGATCGCATCACCCAGCACCGGCACGCCGCCTTCATCGATCACTTCCTTGAGGAGTGCGAAGAACAAGGCCTCGATGGCGCCGCGGCGCCGGCAGAGCCATGAAGGGACTTCGTCGCTACGGCGAGCAGCCCCGCTCCCAGGCCGGTCGCCACTTCATCCAGACCCAGGTGCGCACCGACGTCTACCTGCGCGTCCGCGAGGTGATGGAGCGCCACAACCTCTCCGCCAGCGGCGCGGTGCATCACCTGCTGCGTGAGCGCTTTGGCCTGCCGCCCCTGCCTCCCTTCGATCAACAGCCCCTTTCCACCGTTCACCCCGATTCAACCCATGGCTAAGGACATCTTCCGCACGCCCCTCGCCGAAGTGCGCTGGGCCCACCTGATCACCCCCAGGCACCAGCTCGACAAGAGCAAGCCCAAGGCCTGGACCGCCGATCTGCTGCTGCCCAACGGTGACGAGAAGGCCCAGTCCTTCCTGCTGGCTATGGAGGACCAGTTCATCGCTCTGCACGGCAGCCGCAAGCGCCGCGCCGAGAAGGGTTTCCCTTGGAAGCCCGACAAGGAGAAGCCCAGCGAGATCACGGTGGTGCGCTTCAAGGTGCCGCAGTTCCAGCGGCGCGATGGCTCGCTGTCCGAGGGGCCGCGCATCGTCGATGCCAAGAAGCAGCCCTGGGATGGGGCCGCCATCGGCAACGGCTCCAAGGTGATCGTCGCCTTCGACATCTACGACTGGGACGGCGAGAACGGCTGCGGCATGACCTTCCAACCCCGCGCCGTCCAGGTGGTCGACTTTGTGCCCTACGAGCAGGTCGATCCCACCGATGGATTCGACGAGCTGGATGGCTACACCACGGGCCGTGGCTCCGATGACGGAACCGCGACCGGATGGGCCGTCGATGACGACGACGAGGCCCCCTTCTGATGGGCTTGCCGTACGTCACCAGCAGCAGGGGCGGTGGGGGCCGCCCCCAGCTGCCGGCCTTCTGCCGCACACGCCGGCCCACCACCGTCGCGGTCACACCCAGCAGCCTCGTCGGGCTGCGTGGCCTGGTGGTGCTGGGGCTCCTCTTTCAGCTCAGCACCCTGCTGCTGGTGCTGGCCGGGCCGGTGCCGCCGCGGCCCGGGATCGGCACCAACACCGCCTTTCACTCCGCCGACACCGGTGGG
>CBFHOT010000156.1:0-4323 GCA_965657465.1 Cyanobacteriota bacterium
GTTCCAGCTCGGGGGCCGGCTCGGGCCAGCTCTGGCCGAGGGGCTGGCCGCTGCTGGCGAACCAGCGGTAGCCCGGCGGCAGCCCGAGGGCGGTTTCCGGCCCGGGCACCAGGCTGCGCACGCAGCTGCCGGCCAGCGGCTGGGGCCAGGCCTCCAGCTGCTGCTGGGCCCAGCGCTGCTCGGGGGCCAGGGCCTGCAGCAGGGCATGCAGCTCGCTGGCGGCCAGGCGGTGCTGGAAGGCGGCCGCCAGGGCGGGATGGCCGGCCAGCAGCTCGCGGAAGGGTTCGGCCGGCAGCAGCAGCGCTTCCACCTCGGTGGTGGCGCGCAGGTGTTCGCAGGGCTGCTGGCGCAGCAGGCCCGCCCAGCCGGCGATGGAGCCGGGTCCGAGCCGCTCGATCGTGCGCAGGCCCTGGCCGCGGGGGGCCGGCGCCAGGCTGCGCAGCTGGCCGCTGCGGATCAACAGCACGCCGCTGGGCAGCACATCGGGCAGCAGCACCGTTTGCCCCAGGCGGAAGCGGCAGGGCTCGAGCAGGGGATCGAGCAGCGGGCTCAGCTCCGCCGGCAGGGCCTCAAACGGCTCGAAGCTGCGCAGCAGCAGGGGGCTGGAGGCCGTGGTCATCGCTCGGGCAGCTCCTCGGTGGCGGCCGGCAGGGGCGGCAGGGGCGGCAGGGCTTCTCCGGCCAGCAGCAGCCCCACGCGCTCCTCCATCCAGGCCTCAAACAGTTCGGCCATCATGCGGGAGCCGGTTTCAGAGTTCAAGCGGGCCGGCAGCTGCTGCTCCAGCCGCAGCAGCACCCACACCTCGCCCACGGCGAAGGGCGGCCAGAGCTGCCCCGGCGAGCCCACCCGCAGGCGGCTGCTGATCTCCGGGTGGGCGGTGGTGAGCGGCAGTGGGCCGATCAGGCCGCGGCTCTGGCGTTCCGGGCCTTCGGCGTAGCGGGCGGCCAGGGCGGCGAAATCGGCCTCGCCCTCGCAGAGGCGCTGGTGCAGTTCCTCGGCCAGCGGGCGCTCGCTCACGCGCAGCAGCGAATACACCACCTGATCGAGCCGGGGCTTGCGGCGCAGGAAGTGCACCTCCACCTCACTGCCCCAGCGGTGGCGGCGGAAGCGCTCCAGCCGCTCGGCGGCGGTGGCGCGCTGCCGCAGATCCTCGGCGCTGAGGTGTTGCTGCTGCAGCCAGGCGGCCAGGGCGGCGGCATCGGTGGCATCGCCCTGGAAGCCCTGCTGCTGCAGCCAGGCTTGCTGCAGCTCGTCTTCGCGGGCGGCGGTGAGGGGGATCGCCGCCAGCAGCTGCTCGAGCAGCCAGGCGCGGGCCAGTTGGCCGGCCAGCTCGGGCTGGCGGCGCAGCAGGCCGTTGATCTCGCTCTGGGTGAGCCAGGGGCGGCCGCCGAGCTCCACCAGCGGTGCTTCCGGCAGGCCGGAGAGCGGTTCGGGGAGGTGTGTGCGGGGGGCCGGACTGCTGGTGCTGCTCATCGGTTCAGGCTGGCAGGCAACTGCAGGCGCTGCAGGGCTTCGGCCATCAGCTCCAGGCCACGCTCCCGGCTCCAGGTGCTGCGGGCGTAGCGGTGGGCGGCCTCGCTGAGCTGCTGCCAGAGGCTGTCGTTGCTGTGGAGCAGCTCGATCGCCTCGATCCACTCGGCTGGCTGGCGGGCAATCCAGATCTCCTGGGCGTGGCGCAGGCCGGTGGCCTCGGCAGCCACGGGGCTGAGCACCTGGGGGATGCCGTGGGCGGCGGCCGCCGCCACCTTGCCCTTGAGGCCGGCGCCGCTGTGCAGCGGGGCGATGCAGAGCCGGTGGCGGGCATAGATGGGATTCACCTCGGCCACCCAGCCTTCGAGCACCACCCCCTCCACGGCGCCCCAGCTGCGGCTGAGCTGCGCCGGCATGCCGCTGCCATAGAGATGCAGCTGCAGCTGCGGGCAGCGCCGGCGCAGCTCCGGCCACACCTCCTCCAGGAAGCGCTGCACCGCTTCGCGGTTGGGGCTGTGGTTGTAGCTGCCGAGGAAGGCCAGGCCGCTGCGGCCCAGCAGTGGGGCCGGTTGCTCGGGGGCCTGCACCACCCAGGGGCAGGTGGCGGTGGGGGCAGCGCCGAGGGTTTCGGCTTCAATCACCGCCTGCTCCACCTCTGAATAACTGAAGGTGAGGTGCACCTGGCGGATCACCGCCAGCTCCTGGCGCTGCACCTCGCGCACCTGGGCCAGGGCCCGCTCGGCGGCCTCGCCGCTGAGGGCCTGGGCGCGGGCGGCGCGCAGCTCGCGCAGGTGGTGCAGATCGGCGTTGCAGAACAGGATCCGCGCCTGGGGGGCGTGGCGGGCGATCAGCGGCAGGGCGCCGGCAGCCACGGTGTAGCGGGTGATGTAGATCAGCTCGAATTCGCTGCCGCGCTGGCGCAGCAGCTGCTCGAGCGAGAGCACGAACGGCGCATGCAGCACCTCGATGCCGCGGCGCTGCAGGGCTTCGGTGTAGTTGCCCAGCCAGGCGAGGTTGGCCGGCAGGAACGACACCTTCCAGCCGAGGGCCTGCACCAGCTCCATCTCCACCAGGGCGGCATGGCTGCCGGCATCGCGGTCGGGCCTGGGGGTGTCGTGGTCGAGGAAGAGGGCGCGGCCCACGATGCCGCGGTCTTTGATCCGCTCGGCCTCGGCCAGGTTGGGTTCGCTCGGCCCCGCGAAGGCCTGGGCCCATTTCTTCTGGAACAACGGGGCGTTGATCGCCTGGTAGCGCTTGAGGCCCTCGGCGGCTTCGGTGTCGCTGCCGTTGCTGATGCCCTCGTGGTGGATCACCCGCGCCAGGGGGGCGTAGCGCACCGTGCGGCCGGCCTGGCGCACCTTGAAGGCGAGGTCGGTGTCTTCGTAGTAGGCGGGGGAGAACTCGGGGCTGAAGCCGCCCACCTGGCGCCAGAGCTCGGTGGGGATGGCCAGGGCGGCGCCGCTGGCGTAGTCGATCTGGCGGGCGTAGCTGTAGCGCGGGTCGTAGGGGTTGCCGCCGCGCCCGTAGTTCCAGGGTTCGCCGTTGCCCCACACGATGCCGCCTGCCTCCTGCAGGCGGCCGTTGGCCATCACCAGCTGGGCCCCCACCAGGCCGGTGTCGGGCCAGCGCTGGAAGGGATCGAGTAGCTCCTCCAGCCAGTGGGCGCAGGGTTCGGTGTCGTTGTTGAGCAGCACGATCACCTCGCCGCGGGCGATGGCGGCGCCGCTGCAGCAGGCCTGGTTGAAGCCGCGGGGGAAGTCGTGGCGCACCAGGCGCAGGCCGGGGGCGTCCTGCTCCAGATCGGGTTCCGGCTCGGCGCTGCCTGCCGCTTCGTTGCTGCCGGTGCCGGGCCCGTTGGGGGTGCCATCGATCACCACGATCAGTTCGTAGGGGATGGCGGTGGGGGCGTAGGCGATCGCCGCCAGGCAGCGGCGGGTCACGGCGTGCTGGCCGTGCATTGGGATCACGATCGACACCCGCGGCTGCTCGCTCAGCGGCAGCTGCAGCGGCTGGCGAGGCACCGGGTTGCCGTCTGGCCCGGGTTCGCAGCCGGCCGGCAGGGCCCGGCCTTCGCCATCGCGTCGCAGGGGCTGGCTGAGCAGCCGCTGCCAGAGGGGCAGCTGCGGCGGCAGGGGCAGGCCGCTGCGATCGGCGAGGTGGAGCCAGCCGAGCAGGCTGCGCTGGCGTTCGCGGGCCAGGGGGGAGAGCTGATCGGGGAAGGGGGCGCCGCTGTGCTCCAGTAGCGCCGGCCAGGGGGTGAGCTGAAAGGGCAGCAGCTCCAGCCGTTCATCGATCGGCTCGCCGGTTTCGGTTTCCAGCTGCAGCAGGTGCACGGCGCCATCGCAGAGCTCGGGAGGCAGCTCCAGCTGGAAGGGCCATTCGCCGCGGGGCAGCGGCTCGGGCGGGGTGATCGGCAGCAGCGGCTCCGGTTGGCCATCGAGCCGCAGCTGCAGGGGGGTGTTGCCGCTGGCCCAGCCGCGCAGCTGGTGACCCTCCAGGCCCTGCAGGCGGGCTCGGCGGCCGAGGCCGAGGCGGCAGAGCTGCTGCAGCTCGGCGTAGCGCTCGCCATCGAGGCGCAATGGGCTGCCGGCCAGTTCGTGGCGCTGGCCTTCGGCGGTCACGAAAGCGCGCACCACCAGGCCGTTGGTGTGGGGCGGTAGCTCCACACCGGAATGGCCGAGGAAGAGGAAGCCGCAGTGGCGCTCAAGCTCAAGGGCGGGCAGATCGGGCCGCGGCCGCTGGGCGATCAGATCGGCGAGGATCCAGCTGCGGCCGGGATGGAGAAGGTCGTCGAGGGTGAGGCGCACCGTGAGCGGCGCCTGGGCGGCGGCCGGTTCGGCCGGCGCTGCCTCC
>CBFHOT010000157.1:0-4257 GCA_965657465.1 Cyanobacteriota bacterium
CGCGCTGGCGCGGCCGCGCCGCCGCCGTCGCGCCCCTGCTGGCGGGGGCGCCGGGGCTGTCGCCGGAGCCACTCCATTCGGTGCGCCGTCTGGCCTACACGGTGGAGCCAGCCCGCTTCGATTACGGCCTGATCCCGCAGATCGAGGCCCATGGTGTGGATTGTGTGCTCTCGGACCAGCGCTACTTCGATGTGCTCCCCGCCGGGGTGAACAAGGGCAGCACCCTGCGCCGCCTGCTGCACTGGCTGCAACTGGGGGATGTACCGGTGGTCACCGCCGGCGACAGCCTCAACGATCTCGCCCTGTTTGAAACCGGCCTGCCCGGTGTGATGGTCGGCAACGCCGAGCCGGCCCTCAGGGCCCAGCTGCCCCGCCTGACCAGCGTCTATCCCGCCCGCAGCGATGGCTGCGCCGCCATCGCCGAAGGGTTGCGCCATTTCGGCTTCGCCCATCTGCTCGATTGAGCGGTCGCCGGCTGGTCCCGGCCAGTCTCAGCGCTGCTGCAGCCGCGCCTTGGTCAGCGCCGTCGGCTCGGCGTTGGCCCCGTCCTCCGGCCAGGGGTGCTTGGGATAGCGCCCCCGCAGCTCGCGCCGCACCGCCCGGTATCCCCCCTGCCAGAAGCCGGCCAGGTCGCGGGTGATCGCCGCCGGCCGGCCGGCCGGCGTGAGCAGATGCAGCGTCACCGGCAGCTGGCCATCGAGCACCGCCGGGGTCTGCCGGCAACCGAACAGCTCCTGCAGCTTGGCCGCCAGCACCGGTTCGCCGCTGCTGTAGTCGAGGTTCACCCAGCGCCCGGAGGGCACCATCAGCTGCTTCGGCAGCAGCCGCTCCAGCTCCTGGCGCTGCGCCCAGTCCAGCTCGCCCCAGAGCGGTTCGCACAGGTCGAGAGCCGCCAGCTCCGCCAGGCTGCGCTGCTCGCTCAGATGGGGGGCCAGCCAGGTCTCGAGGCTGTCCAGCAGATGGGCGTCGCGACGGTCCGGCCACGGCGCCCCCCGGTGTTGGTGGGCGAGGTTGAGGCGGTGTTGCAGCTGGCGGCTGGCGGTGCTCCATCCGAGGCCCGCCAGACCGGCCAGACCGCGCTCGCGCAGGCCCCCCAGCAGGGCCGACTGGATGGTGCTGGCGGGTGCTTCGGGCCAGGGGCGGCTCTCCAGCAGCAGCGCGTCCAGCCGCAGCCGTCGTTCACAGCGCACACGCTCGGCCGTCCCGTCCCAGCGGGCCATCAGCTCCTCCTCGCCCTCGCGCTCGGCCAGCTCCCGCAGGGCGGCCAGCGGCAGTGCCAGGGCCAGCTGAATGCGTCCGTCGCGGCCGCCATTGTCGAGAGCCGCCACCGCCAGCGCCTCGGCGCTTGCCAGCGGATCCTGGGGCGGCAGCTGGGCGCCCCGGCCGCTGCGCAGCTGGAAGCGCCCCGGCTGGCCCGGCCGCGCCAGCGCCAGGCGTTCTGGATAGGCCGCCGCCAGCAGCAGCGCGGCCGCCAGATCGTCCGGCAGCTCCGGCGGTTCCGGCGGTTCGATGGCCCCGGTGGCAGGCCGCGGTTGCCTGGGGTCGCCCGTGGATGCTGGCTCCCCGCTCGCCTGCAGCTGGCGCTGCCACTGGCGGCTGAGTTGTCGCAGCGGCTGGCGTTCCGGCTGGCGGCGCAGCCAGTCGAGCCGTCGCAGTAGATCGCAGCCCGCCTCCTGCCGGTTGAGCGGGTCCCGCTCGCCGAGCAACGCCGCCAGATCGCAGGCCAGGGGCAGCACCCCCAGGCGCTGGCCCTCCAGCAGCAGGTGTGCCAGCCGGGGGTGGGTGCCCAGTTCGGCCATCGCCTGGCCGTGCCGGTTGAGCGGGCCGTCGTCTGCGTCGTCGCGCCCCGGTGCCAGGGCACCGAGGCGCTGCAGGGCCACGCGTGCCTCCGTCAGGGCGGCGGCGGGCGGTGGATCGATCCATTCCAGCTCCCGGCCGAAGGGATCTCCCCAGCGCGCCAGCTGCAGGGCCAGGGGCAGAGGATCGGCCTCCAGCAGTTCCGGTGGGTCGTGACTGGGGCGGCGCTGCTGCTCCGCCGGCGACCACAGCCGCAGGCAGCGCCCCGGCCCCAGGCGCCCGGCCCGACCGGCCCGCTGCTCGGCGCTGGCCCGGCTGGCTGGCACCGTCACCAGGGCATCCAGCCCCCGGGCCGGGTCGTAGCGGTTGCGCCGGCTGAGGCCGGCGTCGATCACCAGCGTCACGCCGGGGATCGTCAGCGAACTTTCGGCGATGCTGGTGGCCAGCACCACCCGGCCGCGGCCGCTGGCGCCCGTCTGCCGGGGGTTGACCAGGCGGGCCTGCTCCGGCAGCGGCAGGTTGCCGTGCAGCACGGCGATCTCCTGCTCGGCGCTCCAGGGGCAGGCGCTGATCGTCCGTTCGCAGGCCTGGATCTCCCGCAGTCCGGGCAGGAACACCAGGGCCGTTTCGCCATCGCCGTGCTGATCGAGCCAGTGCTGCTCCAGGGCGCGCACTATCTGCTGCTCCAACCGCTCCTGCGGCCGCGGCGGCTGGTGGCTGATCGCCACCGGATGGCTGCGCCCCTCGCTGCATAGCACCTGGGCTTCGGGCAGCTGCTGCCGCAGCGGCTCCAGCGCCAGGGTGGCCGACATCACCACCAGCCGCAGCTCCGGCCGCAGCAGGCTGCGGGCCTGGCGCAGCAGGGCCAGCGCCAGGTCGGCGTCGGCGTTGCGCTCGTGGAATTCATCGAACAGCACCGCCTCCACCCCCTCCAGGGCGGGGTCGGCCTGCAGGCGCCGCAGAAACAGGCCTTCGGTGAGCACCTCCAGCCGGGTGGCGGCGCTGACGCGGCTCTCCAGCCGCACGCTGTAGCCCACCCGCTGCCCCAGGGGCTCGCCGGTTTCACTGGCGATCCGCTGGGCGGCCTGGCGGGCGGCCAGGCGCCTGGGCTCCAGCATCCAGACGCGGCCGCCGCTGCCGACCAGCTCCAGGGCCTGCAGCACCGCCGTCGGCACGCGGGTGGTCTTGCCGGCGCCGGGCGGGGCCTGCAGCAGCAGGGTGGCTCCTGGCGTCGCCACGGCCGCGGCGATCTGCGGCAGCAGGGCGTCGATCGGCAGGGCGGCGCTCGCCATCAGTCGCGGCGCGGCAGGGCCTCAGCGCACGTGGCGCACACCATCCACCGGGTGGTAGGCCTCACCGGTCAGCTCTTCGTAGACGATCGCCGGCAGGCCGGTCTCGAACATCGTCTGCAGGGCTTCCTTGAGGTAGGGATTCCAGCCGCCGGTGCTCACCTTGCCGTGGCGCACGGTCCAGTCCCAGGTGCCCTGCAGATCGCGGGGAATGCGGCCCTCGCGGTCGCGGCGGGCCACCAGATCCTGCGACTCCAGCAGCCCCACCAGCACGGGATCCTTGCCGTAGGCCGGGGTGAGGCTCAGCTCCAGGCGCACCGGATCCTCCTTGACCAAACGGAGACGAAACCGGGGCGGCAGTTTCAGGTTGCGCAGGACTGCGGCCACGATTCGCGTGCGTTGATCCAATGCCGGCTCTCTCCCTGAACTCATGGACTCACTGCTGAGCCTATTCAGCGGCGGGCAGGCCTTCAGCGGATCGCGCCAGCCCTTCAGCCGACCGGACTGGACGGCGGCCCGTCGCCGCCCTCGCCACCGCCTTCGCCACCCCGTTCGCCCCCGAAGCGCACGGTGAGCAGGTCTTCGCGGGTGAGCTGGCCATCGGCATCGAGCAGCTCCGGGTGGATCGTCACCCGGCCGGTGCGGTCGACCCCCTCCGGCTGGCTGGTCTGGCCCGGTACGGGCACGGCGGCAAAGCCGCGACCCATCACCCGGAACGCCTGCCAGAGGAGCAGCAGGAAGCAGGCGCCGTAGAGGATCGGGAAAATCTGGGAGAGCAGGGCGTTCATGGCCTCAGGCCCGCTGCAGCAGGCGGCGCCGCCGACGACCCCCCCATCATTGCTCCCGGCCCCGGGATGCGCTCTCCGCCTCCACGCCGGCGCCGGTGGTGGCCAGCATCCAGGCCCAGAGGGTGGCGCAGGCGGCGCCGAAGCCCAGAAACGCCAGCAGCAATCGCGAGGTGTCCATGGATTGTTGCGAATCTTTGCTCAGCCTATGGCCGCCGCTGCCGCTGCTGCTGTGTCGGTTCTGTCTACGGTCGTGGGCGCGGTCGTTGCGTCCTCGCTGGAGCTCCCTTCGCTATGGCTTTCTCTGGTCAGGTCCGTTGCGCGTTCTGGCCTTCCGGGCGCGGCCGGCATCCTGCCGGGCCCGGTCGCCTGGCGGGCTTGATCCT
>CBFHOT010000158.1:0-4112 GCA_965657465.1 Cyanobacteriota bacterium
ATCTCCTGGGTGATCGATCAGCGCGGCATCTACTACGACGCCACGGCCGCCAGCGATCTGGAGCATCGGCTGGCCCATGGGCAGTGGAGCGCGGCCGCCTTGCAGCGAGCGGCGCAGCTGCGCCAGCGGCTGGTGCAGCAGGCGATCACCAAATACAACCTCAGCGCGCCGCCCTGGCGGCGGCCCAAGGGCGCCCGGCGGGTGGTGCTGGTGGTGGGCCAGGTGGAATCGGATGCCTCGATCCGCCTCGGGGCCCCGGGGTTGCGCAGCAACCTGGCCCTGCTGCAGGCGGTGCGGCAGGCCGAGCCCGAGGCCTATCTCGTCTACAAGCCCCATCCCGATGTGGTGGCCGGCCTCTGCCGCCAGGGTGACGGCGAGGCAAGGGCGCTGGAGTGCTGCGATGAGGTGGTGGTGGAGGCCTCGATCCAGCAGCTGTTCACCCAGATCGATGCGCTGCATGTGCTCACCTCGATCGCCGGCTTCGAGGCCCTGCTGCGCGGCCTGGAGGTGCACACCTGGGGCTTGCCCTTCTATGCCGGCTGGGGCTTGAGCCACGACCGCCTGTCCTGCTCCCGCCGCGGCCGCGCCCTTCCCCTCGATGCTCTGGTGCACGCCGCTCTGATCGACTACCCGCGCTACGTGAGCCGCCACAGCGGCTGGTTCATCGAGCCGGAGCAGGCGATCGAGGAATTGCTGGCCTGGCGGGCGATGCCGCTCCAGCCCCTCAGCCTGCGGCAGCGCATCTTCCGCCACTGGGGACGCCTGCGCCGGCGCTGAGCGCCGCCGGTGCAGCCGTGGCAAAGTGCCCCCCAGCATCCGCCGGCGGGACAGCGCGTTGACCACAGCACAGGCTCCGGCGGTGGTGCAGGTCCAGGCGCTGGTGCAGGTGCAGATCGACGGGCCGGTGCTGCTGCTGATGGGGCCGATCGGCCTGTTCTTCGCCCGCTTCTGCCGCTACCTGCGCGCCTGCGGCATCCCCGTGACGAAGGTGGCCTTCCCGCTGAAGGAATTCGGCTTCCCGGCGGAGGTGGAGGTGCCGTTCCGCGCCTCGATGGCGGAGTGGCGGCCGTTTCTGCGCCAGCTGATCGCCGAGCGCGGCATCCGCCACATTTTCATGTATGGGGACTTCATCATTCCCCACCGCATCGCCATCGAGGAGGCCCGCAGCGCCGGCATCGAGGCCTGGGTGTTCGAACTGGGCTACATCCGCCCCAACTACGTGACCCTGGAGCGGGATCGGGTCAATGCCCGCTCCAACCTCAACCGCCCGGTGGAGTTCTACCGGGCCCTGCCGCCGGTGGATCGTCTGCCCCAGGGGCAGCTCGATCCCGGCTGGCGCTGGCGCAAGGTGTGGAAGGCCCCCACCTTCATTCAGCACGCCCTCACTGATTACCCGATCATCGAAGGGGAGCACAAGCTGCAGCCCTCGCCGCGCTTTCTCTGGTGCCAGCTGCGCGGCAGCTGGCGCTTCTGGCTCTATCGCTGGCAGGAGCGCCAGCTGAAGCGCCGCCTGCTGGAGCACCTCTCCTTCTTCCTGGTGGTGCTGCAGGTGTCGAGCGATTCCCAGATCCAGATGGGATCCCCCTATCGCGGCATGCACGACTTCATCGAGGACGTGATCCGCTCCTTCGCCGGGCATGCCCACGCCTCGGATCACCTGGCCTTCAAGCACCATCCGCGCGACCGGGGCTACAACCATTACGGCCGGCTGATTCAATTGCTGGCGCGTCGCTATGGCGTGGCCGGCCGGGTGCATTACTTCCACGACGGCGCCCTCAGCCGCTTCCTGCGCACCTGCCGCGGTGTGGTCACCGTCAACAGCACGGTGGGGCTGCAGGCGCTGTATCACGCGGTGCCCACCAAGGTGATGGGCAGCACCTTCTACAACCTGCCCGGCCTCACTGATCAGAAGCCGCTGGATCAATTCTGGCAGGAACCGCAGACCAGCGACCGGCCGCTCTTCTACCGCTTCTACGACCACCTGGTGACCAGCACCCAAGTGAACGGCAACTTCGACGGCGACTTCCCCTTCCGCACCACCTTCCCGATCGGCCCGGAGGCGCGGCAGCTGCCGCCGACGCCGCGGCTGCCCGATGCCGTGCCGGTGGCCCCGGCTGGCGGCTGGCTGGAGTGGCCGCAACGGTTGCTGCGGTTGCCGGCCCGTCTGGGCTGGGCGGCGCTGCTGTTCGGCCTCTATGGCCTGCAGCTGCTGGCCCTGGCCCTGGGGCGGCGGCGGCTGGCGGCGGCGCTGCTGGTGGCCTCGGCCCAGGCGGCCCTGCGGGCCCTGGGGGTGCAGGTGGTGGTGGATGACAGCCATCCCAGCGAGCCGCCGGGCACGCCGCTGGTGCACATCTGGAATCACGCCAGTCCGGTCGATGTGCTGGTGGTGCAGGCGGTGCTGCGGCTGCCCAGCCTCACCACCGCCAACCTGCATCTGCGCCGGGTGCTGCCCTGGTTCGCCGCCTCCGCGGCCAATGCCGGCCATGGGCTGATGGATCATCGCGACGGTTCGTCGCGCCGCGCGGCCCTCTATGGCGCCGCCCGCACCCTGCAGCGCCACGGCCAGGTGATGCTGGCCCCCAACGGTTCGCTGGTGACACCGATCCGCGAGCGGGTGTCGGCCAGCGCCCTGCTGCTGGCCCGCCGCCACGGCGCCCAGATCGTGCCCTGGACCTTCACCTACCACGGCCTCCAGGGCGAGGGCAGCCTGCGCTACAGCCCGCTGCGGCTGTTGCTGGCACGCCTCACCGCCCCCCTGGCCACGATCTACTGCCGCCGCGGCCGCGCCGCCGATCTGCCGCTGCCGGCCAGCGGGGACGCCGCTGCCGATCGCCGGGCTTTCGCCCAGGCGGTGCAGGCCTACTACGCCGGCCATTCCTGAACAGCGCAGCCCGCGCTCAGGCCGCCAGCACCAGGCTGATGTTGTGGCCGCCGAAGCCGAAGGCGTTCTTGAGGGCATAGCGCTCCTCTCCGCTACCCGTTCCCCCCTTCAGGCTCAGCGGCCCCTGGTTGGCCACCGCCAGCTCGATCGCCGGATCCAGCGGATCGGCGTTGACGCTGCGGGGCACGATGCCCTCGCGCAGGGCCTGCAGCGCCAGGATCGTTTCCACCGCTCCGGCGGCCCCGAGCAGATGGCCCAGCTGCCCCTTGGGTGCCGTGACCGGCAGGCCGTTGGCCGCGGCGCCGAGGCCGCGCCGCAGGGCGCGGGCTTCGGCCAGGTCGCCGACGGCGGTGCCGGTGGCGTGGGCCTGCACGAAGCTGAGATCCTCAGGGCCCAGGCCGGAGCGCCTCAGGGCATCACCGATCGCCAGCGCCGCCTGCCGGCCTTCGGGTTCTGGGGCCACGATGTGGTGGCCATCGCTGCTGCTGCCGCAGGCCAGCAGGGAACCCAGGGCCGGCGGGCCGGCGGCGTTGAGGTCGCGCTGGCGCTGCAGCACCAGCACGCCGGCGCCTTCGGAGAGCACGAAGCCGTCGCGTTCCAGGCCATAGGGCTGGGACGCCTGCTCGGGGGTGTCGTTGCGGCAGGAAAGGGCGCGCATGGCGGCAAAGCCCACCAGCCCGAGGCGATTCACCGGCGCTTCGCAGCCGCCGGCGATCACCACATCGGCCCGGTCGTCCTGGAGCAGCCAGTGGGCCAGCAGCAGCGCCTCGGCGCCGGAGGCGCAGGCCGACACCGGCGTGTGGGCACCGCCGTGCAGCTGCAGGTCGATGGCGATCTGGCCGGCGGCGGCGTTGGGGATCAGCATCGGCACCGTCAGCGGTGTCACCCGATCCGGGCCAGCCTGCAGCAGGTTGGTGTGCTGCCGTTCCAGGGTGGCCAGCCCGCCGATGCCGGTACCGATCACCACGGCCACGCGGCGCGGATCGACGCCGCTGCGGTGGGGGGCAGCCTGGTTCCAGGCCTGGCGGGCGGCCAGCAGCGCCAGCTGGCTGCAGCGATCCAGTCGCCGCTGCAGCAGGGGCTCCAGCGCCGCGATGGCGCTGTCGTCCACGCGGCCGGCGATCCGGGCCGGCAGGTCGGCGGCCCATGCGTCGCCCACGGCCCGGATGCCGGAGCGGCCGGCCCGGTAGCCCTGCCAGCTGCTGTCCACGTCGTTGCCGAGGGGGGTGAG
>CBFHOT010000159.1:0-4089 GCA_965657465.1 Cyanobacteriota bacterium
TCCCATGGCGTTAGCCAGTAAGGTCACGGGAAGAACACCCGTTGATAGGCTCTACGTGGAAGCGCAGTAATGTGTGAAGCGGAGGAGTACTAATAGACCGAGGGCTTGACCAACACTCGAGCTCTAGAGGCTGCAGCAGCAGCCAGCAATCTTTCCATCACCTATGCAGTTCTCAGGGTTCAACCTGAGAGCGAAGACCGCGACAGACTAACGCAACAGCTGAACCCGATAAGGGTTGAGCTATCCTGGTGTCCATGGCGCAGTGGAACCACTCCGATCCATCTCGAACTCGGCTGTGAAACGCTGCAGCGCCGACGATATTTGGGGGGTAGCCCCCTGAGAAAATAGGTCGATGCCAGGTAAAACTTGCTTGTCTGTCGCAGTGTTCGCTCTGATGATCACCAGTTTTAGATGACCTTCACCCTTTGGGGTGAGGCTTCTGGAACTGGTGAGCGTGAACACAACAGCCGTCGGGTCCGCCCGGCGGCTGTTGGCGTTTGGGGGTGTGGTGCTGTTTTAGGGCGGGCTGCATGGCCGGCGGCGAGCGGCAAACCGTCTGCCATTTCATGCTCTCCAATGGCGGACCTGGTTCAAGATGGCCTGATGCGTTGGTGAGGCCATGCAACGTCCCATCCCCTGGCTCTGGCTACTCCTGCTGGGGTTGCTGCTGCTGGCACCCGGGCCTGCCGGCCGCGTTGCCCTTGATCTGCTCGGCGGCCTGACGGCCCTGGTGCTGGGGTTGCCGTTGCTGTTGGGTGGCGTTGGCTGGATTGCCTGGCAGATCCTGCGGCGGCGGCTGCGCACCTGCCCTGCCTGTGGTTTCCAGAGCCTCAACGCCATGGAGAGCTGCCCAGCCTGTGGCGCTGTCTTTGAGGGCATGGCTCCCGGCAGTGGCACAACGGCCGGCGAGCCGTTCATCACCTTCGGTGGCGCGCCCCTCGGACGTTCTGGGGCTGAGGCGCCCGCATCCCAGGCCACCATCGATGTCGAGGTGGTGGATGTGGACCGGGACGGCTGAGGCGTCTGCGCTCAGCCCTGCTGCCGTGCCAGTTCCGCCAGCCGCCGCTCCCGCAGGTAGAGAAACAGCGGTGCACCGCAGGCGAAGGCCAGGGTCACGCAGCTCAGCAGCACCCAGGGCAGCCCACGCATCTGCAGTCGCCTGGCTTCCGTCACCATCCACACCACAACGGCGCTGGCGCCGATCGCCAGATCCCTCGAGAGGGAGCTGGCCGCCGGGTTGGCATTGGCCAGTTGCACGAACAATCCCAGATCGAAGCTGCTGCCGTAGGCGCGGATGAACTCAACGTTCGCCAGCCAGGGCAGCACGGCCCCGGCCACCGCCAGGGCCAGATAGAGCCGTTGCAGCCATCGGCTCCCTCCTGGAGCCGCCAGCACGGCCGCCGCGCTGGTCGCTGGGGCCTTGGCGCTGTCGCCTTCTGCTGTGTTGGGCACTGGCGCGGATTGGTTGGTGCTCATCGATCCTGGCTGGGTGCGGTTGTCGCGGCGTTCAGGGGTTGAGGTGGTTGATCGGGCTGCTCCAGCCCATCCCAGATCAACACTTGCTGCTCCACCTGTTCCAGCACCGCTTCGCAGCGCTGCAGGTAGGCGAGCCCACGCCGATAGAGGTCGGCCATTGCCTCCACATCGAGATCGCTGGCCTGCAGCTGGGCCAGGATCAGTTCCAGGGCCGCTCTCGCCTCGCCGTAATCCAGGTCTGCGGCCACATCTGCCGCCTGGGCGTCAGCGCTGGCGGAGCTGCCGCTGACGGTTGGGGCGCGCTTGCGGCTCGGGCGGGGCTTGGCCTTCTCCGGGCTGCCTGAGGGGTCGCCGTCTGCGGCGGAGCGGCTGGCGCGGGGCATGACGGCCGCCTAGGGCTGAGGGGAACGCTGCTGACTCTGGCTCAGCGCCGCATCCCGCTGCAGCACCTCCGCGCTCACCGCGCCATCCACCAGCTGCACCTGGATCTGCATGCCGGCGCGCAGGTCTTCGCGGCGGCGCACCAGCCGACCATCGGGCCCCTGCACCAGGGCAAATCCCCGCTCGAGCACATGCTGGGGTGAGAGCGCTTGCAGCAGAAGCTGCAGCTGCTGTAGCTCCTGCCGGCAACGCTGCAACTGCAGGCGCGGATGCAGACCCACCAGCCGCTGGCCCAGGGCCAGCAGGCCCTGCCGTTCTCCATGCAGGCGCAGCTCCAGCAGCTGGCGCAGATGCCGCTGCAGCTGCCGCAGTCCCAGCCCTTCCTGCTGCCGGTCAGGGAGCAAGGCCACCAGGGCGGCGGTTGGCGTGGCGGCACGGTGATCGGCGACCAGGTCGGCGATGGTCACATCGTCCTCGTGGCCGATGCCGCAGACCACCGGCACCGGCATCGCCGCCAGCTGCCGCGCCAGCTGAGCGCCATCGAACACCGCCAGATCCTCCCGGCTGCCGCCGCCGCGGGCCAGCACGATCGCCTCCAGGCCGAGCGCGGGCGCCTGCTCCGCCAGCCGTTGCAGCGCCGTGGTGATCGTGCTTTCCACAGCCCCCTGTACCGGGATCGGCTGCACCACAATCCGGGTGGCTGGCCAGCGCTCGGCGGCGGTGCGCAGCATGTCGGCCAGGGCGGAGCTGGGCACGCTCGTGAGCAGCGCGATGCAGCGCGGGGCCTGCGGCAGCGGGCGCTTGCGCTCCATGGCGAACAGGCCTTCCGGCTCCAGCTCCTGACGGACCGCCTCAAAGCGGCGCAGCACACTGCTGAGGCTGGGGCGGATCTCCAGCACCTGCACGCAGAGGTTGGCGCGGGCGCTCCAGAAGTTGAGCTTGCCCACCACCACCACCCCATCGCCCTCCTGCGGGCGGTGGCTGAGGCGGTTGAGCTGCGATGCCCACACCACCGCCGAGATTGAGGCCTGCTCGTCGACCAGGGTCATCCATAGATGGCCCTTCTTCAGTTGCGGCCGGCTGACGGTGGCATCCAGCAGAAAGCGTGGCGCAAAACCACGCTCCAGCAGCGTGCCGATGGCGCCATTGAGGTCGCTGACGCTGTAGCGCGGCAGCTGGCTGCCCAGGGGGGCGCCCAGTTGGTTGCCCAGGGTGCCGTCGCTGCTGCTGGTCATGGCACGGGGTCCTGCGCGGCGGAATGACGGGCGGCCTGGCGGTTGGCTTGAGGGGGGCTCAGCGCTGCAGCTGCCGGTAGCAGAGCCACCAGTAGAGGCTCACCGTGCCGGCCGCCAGGGCCACCGCCTGGCCCAGGGGATGGTCGAGGCGCACCAGGCCGGCACCGCTGATCACCAGGGCGCTGCTGAGCAGGCGGGATCCATCGCGGCGGTTATCGACAAAAAAACGGGCCAAGGGCAGGGGTGGGGAAGCGTGGAGCGGCAATGCCGCCTCCAGTTTCCACCAACCGCTGCCGTTGACCCGACGCCGACATCGGTCGGCGGGCCGGCGATCAGCCGAGGCCCAGCTGGCCGAGGATGCCCTGGCCGGTGAGCAGTTCGGTGGCCAGGCCGATCACGAAGCCGAGCATGGCCAGGCGGCCATTCCAGGTCTCGGCGAAGTTCACGAAGCCGAAGCGGGTCTGGGTGGAATCAGCCATGGGTAGAGCGCGAACGAAGGGAACGGTTCGGGGCCGTTGGCGGCGCCCGCCGTGGAGTGTAAAGAAGATTCTCGATTGGTTGACGGCCTTGGACGGTGTGGAAATCTTGACCGTTCTGCCACGCCTCCCCGGGCCTGGCCTGCTGTCGCCCCCTCGCTCCGGCCCGCGCCATCGGCTTCTCCTCTCCGCGTTCTCGCCCGCCGCGCTCCCGGCCCGCGCACCTCGGGCCCTGGTTGTCGCGCCGCCAGCGCCTGCAGCAGCATCTGGCCGCTCCCCTGCCGGCGCGGCCCCAGCTGGTGCTGGTGATGGATCTCGACGGCACGCTGCTGGCCGGCTCCCTGCAGCAGCGGCGCCAGTTCTACGGCTGGCTGTGCCGCCGCCGCCAGGCGGTGCTGCAGGTGTTCGCCACCGGCCGCAGCCTCCACTCCCTGGCGCCTCTGCTTTCACCCCTGGCGCAGCGGCCCGATGCCAGTACCGGGACCAGTGCCCGCGCCGCTGCCACGGCAGCCGGAGCGCTG
>CBFHOT010000160.1:0-3990 GCA_965657465.1 Cyanobacteriota bacterium
CATCGACACCGACAACCGCCTCGCCTTCACCGCCGCTGTGCGTGAAGCCGCCGCCAAGGATCCCGCCAACTTCGATCCCCGCCACTTCAACAAGCCCGCCCGGGCCTACATGAAGCAGGTGTGCCTCGATCGCTACCAGCAGTTCTGGTGCGCCGGCAACGCCAGCAAGATCAAGCAGCGCGACATCAACTACTACGCCGGTCTGTACGCCAAGGGCGAACTGGACCCCAAGAGCGCCGTCGCCGCCTGAGTCGCTGCCAGTCAGCGCTGATGCAGACCTTCCGCTGGGGGTCTGACATCGCTTCAGCAGGAGCCCCGCGGGGCTCCTTTTTCATGCCGATCTGGCGCCATGTCGGCCGGGTTCCAGTCACCCACTCACTCCACCGCCCCCAGCTCCCACCGATGACCACCCTTGCGCGGATCCGCCGTCAGCCGATCGAGCTGCTGGCGATCTGCATCCCCTTGGGCCTGGTGCTGGCGCACCAGCAACCAATGGCCAACCCGCTGCTGGTGTTCGTGATCAACGGCCTCGGCATCGTGCCGCTGGCCCACTGGATCAGCAGCGCCGTCGAAGCGATCAGCGAACACCTGGGCGACCAATGGGGCGGCTGCCTCAATGCCACCTTCGGCAACCTGGTGGAGCTGGTGATCGCCCTGTCGGCCCTCACCGGCGGCCTCTACGAGGTGGTGCTCGACGGCCTGGTGGGCGGCCTGGTGACCAACCTGCTGCTGGTGCTGGGCGTGGCATCGGTGGTGGGCGGCCTGCGCCATCGGCGCATGGCCATCAGCGCCAACACGGCGCTGCTCAACGCCAAGCTGCTGCTGGCGGTGATGCTGGTGGCCTTCGTGCCCTCCACCCTCAACCACCTGCGGGCCTTCCAATCCGACGACCACCACCGGGATTACTCGGTGCTGCTGGCGGTGGTGCTGCTGGTGTTCTACGGGCTGTCGTACGTGTACCAGTTCTTCACCCACGGCCATCTGTTCAACGGCGAGATGACGCCGTTCAATGCCGAAGCCCTGGAGCAGGGAGCCGCCAGCGCCAGCCGCCCGCCGGAGCCGTCAGCGGCGACCGGCAGCAAAGCGTCAGGCACGGCATCAGCCACGCCAACAGCCACCACAGGCGAGCCAGGCCCGCTGCGCAAGCCGCCGCTGCTGCCGGCCCTGGGCACCCTGGGGGTCACCACGATCGTGCTGGTGTTCAGCTCGGAAGCCCTTGTGGATGCGCTGAGTGCCTCGGTGCAGCAGTTCAACCTCAACAAGTTCTTCACCGGTGTGTTCCTGCTGCCGCTGTTCGGCAGCGCCGCTGAATTCGTGATCGCCCTGCGCTCAGCCCAGCGCAACCGCATGGAACTGGCGGTGGCCACCACGGTGGGCTCCAGCATCCAGATCGTGCTGTTCGTGCTGCCGGTGCTGGTGCTGGTGGGCAGCGCCATCGGCCGGCCGCTGGGGATCTTCTTCAGCCCGGCGGCGATGGTGGCGGTGGTGGCTTCGGTGTTTGCCGTGCAGTGGGTCACCGAGGACGGCAGCCTCGACTGGTTCGAAGGCGCCTTCCTGGTGCTGGTGTACGTGCTGCTGTTCAGCAGCAGCTTCTACCTGCTCTGATCCCCCGCGGACTGGGACTGGCCGGTGACGGACAGCTCCGCCGGCTGCGAACGGGCGGGATCGAGCAGCGCCTCGATGCCCCGCTCCAGGGTGTCCTCCATGGCGATGCGCGTGCCATCGCTCACCACCACGCGGGTGAGGGTAGGCAGGCCCCCCTGGCGGGCCTTGAGGTACACCGGCTCCACATAGAGCAGGGCATTGCCCACCGGCACCACCAGCAGATTGCCCTGGATCACCTCCGAACCGGCCCGGTCCCAGAGGCCGAACTGCTGGCTGATCTGCGGGTTCTGGTTGATCAGGGCCTGGATCTGCTCCGGCCCGAAGATCGGCGTCTGGGTGGGGAAGCGCAGCAGCACCAGCTCGCCGTAATGGGGGGCGTCGCTGCGGGCCGCCAGCCAGCCGGCCAGGTTGGGGCGCGCCAGGGGGGTGAGCGGCTGCAGCAGCAGAAATTCCGGCGGCTGCTCCGGGCTCAGCTGGGCCGACACGTGATACGGCCGCACCGGCACCTGCTCGCGCCCGTAGAGCTCCTTGGGCACCTGCCACACGTCATCGCCGCTGTAGAACACGCGCGGATCGGTCACGTGGTAGCGGAGCAGCTGCTGGGTCTGCAGCTCGAACTGCCAGTCGGCGTAGCGCAAATGCCGGCGCAGGGCCGGCGGCATCGCCGCCAGCGGCGCAAACAGCTCCGGAAACAGCCGCTGCCAGCCGCGGATCAAGGGATCCTGCGGCTCCGCCACATACAGCGCCACCGTGCCGTTGTAGGCATCCACCACCGCCTTCACCGCATTGCGCACGTAGCGCACATCGGCATCGCCGGGCAGGGCCGCGCTGTAGGGATAAGAGCGACTGGTGGTGAACCCTTCCACGATCCAGAACTGGTGCTGATCCTTCGGGAAGGGGCTGGCGCCATCGAGCTGCACCGAGACCAGATAGGGCTCACCTTCAAAGCGCACGAAGGGCGCCAGGCGCCTGAGCCGCTGGCGCACCTCCCGCCGCATCAACAGACGGGTGCGCGGCGTGATCGCCCCCTGCACCAGCAGCTTGGGTTCGGCCAGATAGAGCGAGGCCGCCAGCCTCGCCCAGGGCCCCCGCAGCGGCACGCCGGCCCGGCCGCTGTAGTGGGTGTAGAGGTTCTCATCGCCCTGGGGGTAATCGAACTCCTGCACCGCCGTGGGGGCCAGGGCATAGGGCGAGATCAGCGAACCGAAGTAGAGGCTGGGCCGACCGATCGGGATCGCCGCCGCCACCTCGGCGCGGCTGATGCCCAGCTGGCGGTTGCCCTGAACCCGGGTGGAGGCCCCCAGATCGCTGATGAAGTAGTCGGGCAGACCGTCGGGGCCGGTGGTGTTCACCGGCGACACGGTGAAGCCGTAGCCGTGGGTGAACACCAGATGGCGGTTCAACCAGGTGCGGGCCGCCACCGGCAGGGCCGCCTGGTCGAGCTCCCGGGCGCTGAGGATCACCTGCTGACGGCCGCGGCTGTCGTCGCTGCTGCCGATGGCATAGCGATCCACCGCCGTGCCCGGGAAGCGGTAGTAGACGCGCAGCTGCTGCAGCTGGCGGTTGGTGGCCAGCAGCGGCTGGCTGTCCCAGAGGCGGATGTTGCGCAGGGTGGCGCTGGCGGCCGCCACGTCCTGACGGGTGAGGCGGTTGCGCGGATTGACGTTTCGGGTGTCGATCCGATCGAGCTGGAAGGCAGCGCGGGTGGCCTGAATCGAGCGGGCCAGGTAGGGGGTTTCCCGTTCCAGCTCCCGCGGGCGCACCACCAGCAGCTGCAGCAGCGGCTGCAGGGCCGCCTCCAGCAGCGGGAACAACAGCAGCGTCAGGCTGAGCGGCACGGCCAGGCGGCCGCGCAGACCCAGCCGCGGCAGGGGCACGGCCAGCACCAGGGCCAGCAGCAGGGCCGTCAATGCCGCTGCCGTGCGCAGGGGCAGCAGCAGATGCACGTCCAGCCAGCCGGCACCGGGCACGCTGCCGCTGGTGCTGATCAGCAGCTGATGGCGGCCCAGCCAGAACGCCCCGGCGCTGAGCAGCGCCAGCGCCGCCAGCAGCGGCCGCAGCGCCTGCAGCTGCCGGGGCGCAAATCCGGCGAAACGCGCATCAGTGAGCTGAGGCGCCCGCGCCAGCTGCCCCCAGAGGGCAGCGGCCAGATGCACCAGCAGCAGGGCCAGGGCCAGGGTGAGCAGCAGCGCCAGGGCCGGAAAACGCGCCAGGCCGAAGCTCACATCCGCCCCCAGCAGCGGCTCCTTCAGGCCGCTGTTGGGGATCAGCAGCGCCAGCGACCAGAGGCCCCAGGCCCGGGCGGCGGCGGCGGCGGCGGCGGCGGCGGCCAGCCCCGCCAGCAACCGGGCACTGGCCAGGGGGCGCAGCAACAGCCCCAGCAGG
>CBFHOT010000161.1:0-3901 GCA_965657465.1 Cyanobacteriota bacterium
GCACCAGCCAGGGCCAGAGCTCACTGAGCTGACGCAGGGCGCTCTGGCGCAGCCGGCGGCCCTGAAACGCCATCGGGATCAGGCGATCGGCCGCACGAAATCAGGGGTGTCGAGCACGCGCTCCAGGCGCTTCCAGTCCTCGAGCACCATGCCGCAGCCATTGACGACGCACAGCAGCGGATCCTCGGCCACGTGGGTGAGGATGCCGGTCTCGTGGCTGATCAGATCGCTGATCCCGCGCACGAGGGCGCCGCCGCCGGCGAGCACGATGCCGCGGTCGACGATGTCAGCGGCGAGCTCCGGCGGCGTGCGCTCCAGGGTGCGCTTCACCGCCTCCACGATCACGTTGAGCGGCTCACTCATCGCCTCGCGGATATCGCCGGCGCGCACGCTGATGGTGCGCGGCAGGCCGGAGAGCAGATGCAGACCGCGCACGTCCATCGTCACGTCGTCGTGGGCGTCGTCGGCGAAGGCGGAGCCGATGCGGATCTTGATGTCCTCAGCGGTGCGCTCCCCCACCACCAGGTTGTGCACCTTCTTGAGGTAGTGGCCGATCGACTCGCTCAGTTCGTCCCCGGCCACCCGCACCGATTCGCTGAGCACGGTGCCACCGAGGGAGAGCACGGCCACCTCGGTGGTGCCGCCGCCGATGTCGACGATCATCGTGCCCACGGGCTCGGTGACCGGCAGGCCGGCACCGATCGCCGCCGCCACCGGCTCATCGATCAGATGCACCTCCCGCGCGCCGGCCAGACCCGCCTCTCGCACGGCGCGGCGCTCCACCCCGGTGACGCCGCTGGGGATGCCGATCACCAGCCGGGGCGCCACGATGCCGCGCCCCTCATTGCCCTTCTGGATGAAGGTGCGGATCATCTGCTCGGCGGCGTCGAAATCGGCGATCACGCCATCGCGCAGCGGCCGCACGGCGCGGATGTTGCCGGGGGTGCGGCCGAGCATCAGCTTGGCGGCGTCGCCCACCGCCAGCGGCACGCCCCGCTCCAGGTCGATCGCCACCACCGAGGGCTCCTGCAGCACGATGCCCTTGCCGGACATGTACATCAGGGTGTTGGCGGTGCCCAGGTCGATGCCGATGTCGCGCGAGAACTGAAAGCGACGAAAGAACACGTCGGGCCCTGCCGGCTGCGGCCCGATCCTAGGAGCGGTCTTCGGCGCAGTCGTTAAGGGAAACCGCCAGCGCCAGCCAGGGGTGTGACAGCGGCGCCGCCGGGTGGAACTGAATCAGAGCGGGAGCCCCCAGGGGTGCCGCATCATTGATCGCAACAACCGAGGACACACGCCATGGGCGTCAATTCGATCACCCTCGTGGGCCGGGCCGGCCGCGACCCCGAAGTGCGCTACTTCGAATCGGGGAGCATGGTGGCCAACCTCACCCTGGCGGTGAACCGCCGCAGCCGCGACGACGAACCCGACTGGTTCAACCTTGAGATCTGGGGCAAGCAGGCCCAGGTGGCGGCCGACTACGTGCGCAAGGGCAGCCTGCTGGGGATCATCGGCAGCTTCAAGCTCGATCGCTGGACCGATCGCAGCAGCGGTGAGGAGCGCAGCAAGCCGGTGATCCGCGTCGACCGGCTGGAGCTGCTGGGCTCCAAGCGCGACAGCGAGGCCGGCGGCAGCTACAGCGGTGGTGGCTATGGCGGCAGCGGCGGCTTCGGGGGCGGTGAACCGAGCGAGGAGGAAGTGCCCTTCTGAACGCTCGCGCTGGGGGCGTGACGTCTGGAGCCGGGCGGGTGCAGCCATCGGGCGCGCATTACCCGAACGCCTGGAACCTGAAAGGCCGGCGGCTGGGCCCACAGTGCCGGCGACGGCCGCTGAGCGGCGCCAGCTTGCAGGGCTCAGCGCAGAAGCGCGCTGCCCGCAGGCTCGCGTCCTGCAGCAGAGCCCCACAGCACCTCACCGAAGCAACAGGGCAGATGGCGGGCCGGCAGAGCGGCCGGAGCGGACACGCTCAGCCCCAGCAAGCCGAGGGCCACGTCAGGGGCACAGCGCCCTGGGAGTTCAGGCCTGCATCTGCAACAGCCCCGGCAACCAAAAGCCCCGCTCGGCAACGCCGGCGGGGCTGTTCGGTCTGTACCGATGTGTGCAGACGCCAGGCACTGCTGCAAGTGCCTGGCTGCATCCGCCGTCGCGCCAGCGGGGCGGACGCCGCCAGCGCTCCTGCCAGAGCATGACCCCAAGGCCGTAGCCCCAGGCCCATGCCCCCTGTCGCCGGGTGCCTGGCAAAGCCCGCCGTCGCGCCAGCGGGGCGGGCGCCGCCAAGCACCCGGCGGCAGCAGCACTCAGTAGCGGTAGTGGTCGAGCTTGTAAGGACCTTCCACCGGCACGTTGATGTAGGCGGCCTGCTCGGCGGTGAGCTCGGTGAGCTTGGCGCCGATCTTCTCGAGGTGCAGGCGGGCCACCATCTCATCGAGGTGCTTGGGCAGCACGTACACCTCGTTCTGGTACTGATCACCCTTGGTGAACAGCTCGATCTGCGCCAGCACCTGGTTGGTGAAGGAGTTGCTCATCACGAAGCTGGGGTGGCCGGTGGCGCAGCCCAGGTTCACCAGACGGCCCTCGGCCAGCAGGATGATGCGGTTGCCGGAGGGCAGCACGATGTGATCGACCTGGGGCTTGATGTTCTCCCAGGTGTACTGCTTGAGCGAGGCCACATCGATCTCGTTGTCGAAGTGACCGATGTTGCAGACGATCGCCTGATCCTTCATCTGGATCAGGTGCTCGTGGCGGATCACCTGGAAGTTGCCGGTGGCGGTCACGAAGATGTCGACATCGCGCACCACGTCATCGAGACGCACCACGCGATAGCCCTCCATGGCGGCCTGCAGGGCGCAGATCGGATCGATCTCGGCGATCATCACGGTGGCGCCGAGGCCGCGCAGCGACTGGGCCGAACCCTTGCCCACATCGCCGTAGCCGAGCACCAGGGCGACCTTGCCGGCCACCATCACGTCGGTGGCGCGCTTGATGCTGTCCACCAGCGATTCGCGGCAACCGTAGAGGTTGTCGAACTTGCTCTTGGTGACCGAGTCGTTGACGTTGATCGCCGGGAAGGGCAGCTCACCGCTCTTCTGCAGCTGATAGAGGCGGGCCACACCCGTGGTGGTCTCCTCGGTCACGCCCTGGATGGCGGCGTGGATGCGGGAGTAGAAGCCGCCATCCACCGCCAGCTTCTGGCGGATGCTGTTGAAGAGGGCGGTCTCCTCTTCGTTGGAGGGGTTGTCGAGAACCGAGGGATCCTTCTCGGCCTTGGTGCCCAGGATCACCAGACCGGTGGCATCACCACCGTCGTCAAGGATCATGTTGGGGGTGCCGCCATCGCCCCACTCCAGGATGCGGTGGGTGAAGGCCCAGTACTCATCGAGGGTTTCGCCCTTGTAGGCGAACACGGGCACACCGGCGGCGGCGATGGCGGCGGCGGCGTGGTCCTGGGTGGAGAAGATGTTGCAGCTGGCCCAGCGCACTTCGGCGCCGAGAGCCACCAGGGTCTCGATCAGAACGGCGGTCTGGATCGTCATGTGCAGGGAACCCGCGATGCGGGCGCCCTTGAGGGGCTGCTCAGCGCCGAACTTGGTGCGCAGGGCCACCAGACCCGGCATCTCGGTTTCGGCGATCTCAATTTCCTTACGGCCGAAATCGGCCAGGCCGAGATCGGCGATCACATAGGTGCTGGTGCTCTGCAGCACCGGCGCAACGGGGGTGGCCACCATGGACATCAAAAGCGGTTGGGTTGAACATCCGCGCCGCGGCAAGACCCTGCGGGGCATGCGCTGCGGGTTGGAACGGTCAGCACGCTCCCGGCTGGGAGGGCGAGGCTGGAAATATCTGCGGAGACGCCGAGGCTTCGGGCTCGCTGAACAGGCAATCTACAGACAGCATTCAAAAT
>CBFHOT010000162.1:0-3834 GCA_965657465.1 Cyanobacteriota bacterium
GGCGATCAGCTCAGCCTGGAGCTGCAGATCGGCGCCGCGCACCAGGCCCTGCTGACCACAGTGGCCGCCCAGAAGGTGTACGGCTCGCGCGGACGCTTCCGCCACGGCGCTGCGGCCCGCTGGAGTCGTCAGCAGGTGGCAATCCATCTGAGCGATCAGGCATGCCTCGACTGGCTGCCCCAGGAGCTGGTGTTGTTCGCCGATGGCCTGTATGAGCAACAGCTCACGGTGGAGCTCGATCCGCAATGCTCCTGGCTGGGGGCCGAGGTGGTACGACTCGGCCGCAGCGCCGCCGGCGAAGGCCTGCAGCAGGGCTGCTGGCGCTCCAGCCTCAGCATCCGCCGCCGGCTTGCGGCTGGGGCCAGCCGCTGGGAGCTGGTGGATCGGCTCAGCCTCGATGCCGCCGCACTGCAGCATGAGCACGGCATGGCCGATCAGCCGGTGCTGGGCAGCTGGATCTGGGCGGCCCCCTGCAGCCTCAGCGGCCAGCTGCTCGATGCCCTGGTGCTGCAGGGGCGCCAGCAGCGGCAGGGACTGATGGGCACGATGGCCATCGGACGGCTGCAACAGGGGGTGATCGCCCGCTACCGCGGCCCCTCCACCCAGGCGGCGCGGTTCTGGTTCACGCGCCTGTGGGCGCTGAGTCGCCATTGCCAGGGGCTCCCCACACCGGAGCTGCCGCGGGTGTGGCCCTTCCAGGAGCAGCCCTGGCAGGGGGCGGCGGTTCACATTGAACCCACTCTGGCTGAGGCCACTGCCAGAGTGAATCCATGCATCTGACGCCTCAGGAAAAGGACAAGCTGCTGATCGTGACCGCCGCCCTGCTGGCGGAGCGGCGGCTCAACCGCGGCCTGAAGCTGAATCACCCCGAAGCGGTGGCCTGGCTCAGCTTCCAGGTGCTCGAGGGCGCCCGCGATGGCAGGGGCGTGGCCGAGCTGATGGCCGCGGGCAGCACCTGGCTTAGCCGCGGGCAGGTGATGGAGGGCGTGCCCGAGCTGGTGCACGAGGTGCAGATCGAGGCGGTCTTCCCCGACGGCACCAAGCTCGTCACCCTGCATGACCCCATCCGCTGACTCCAGCCCCATGGCTCCCCTGATCCCCGGCGAATTGATCCCCGAACCCGGCGAGCTGGAGCTCAACGCCGGCAGGCCCGTGACCACCCTGGAGGTGGCCAACCGCGGTGATCGCCCGGTGCAGGTGGGATCCCATTTTCATTTCTTTGAAGCCAACAGCGCCCTCCTGTTCGACCGGGAGGCCGCCAGGGGGCTGCGCCTCGACATTCCTGCCGGCACGGCGATCCGTTTCGAACCCGGCGACAGCCGCGCCGTGCAGCTGGTGCCCTTTGCCGGCGACCGCCGTGTGTTCGGCTTCAACGGCCTGATCAACGGCCCCCTCGACTGAGACCCCCATGCCCTACCGCATCTCCCGCCGCGCCTACGCCGAGACCTACGGGCCCACCACCGGCGACCGGCTGCGGCTGGCCGACACCGAGCTGCTCCTGGAGGTGGAGCGCGACTTCACCGTCTACGGCGACGAGGTGAAATTCGGCGGCGGCAAGGTGATCCGCGACGGCATGGGCCAGGGCCAGACCAGCCGCGCTGATGGAGCGGTGGACACCGTGATCACCAACGCCCTGATCCTCGACTGGTGGGGGATCGTCAAGGCCGATATCGGCCTGCGCGATGGCCGTATCTGCGCCATCGGCAAGGCGGGCAACCCCGACACCCAGGCTGGCGTGACGATCGTGGTGGGCCCCGGCACCGAAGCAATCGCCGGCGAGGGTCACATCCTCACCGCCGGCTCGATCGACACCCACATCCACTTCATCTGCCCCCAGCAGATCGAAACCGCCCTGGCCAGTGGCGTCACCACCCTGCTGGGCGGCGGCACCGGCCCGGCCACGGGCACCAATGCCACCACCTGCACCCCCGGCGCCTTCCACCTGGGCCGCATGCTCCAGGCGGCCGAGGGACTGCCGGTGAACCTGGGCTTCTACGGCAAGGGCAACGCCTCCACCCCCGAAGCGATCGAGGAGCAGGTGCGGGCCGGCGCCTGCGGCCTCAAGCTGCACGAAGACTGGGGCACCACCCCAGCGGCGATCGACTGCTGCCTCACGGTGGCCGACCAGCTCGACGTGCAGGTGTGCATCCACAGCGACACGCTGAACGAGGCGGGCTTTGTGGAGGACACGATCCGCGCCATCGGCGGCCGCACGATCCACACCTTCCACACCGAAGGGGCTGGCGGCGGCCACGCCCCCGACATCATCAAGATCTGCGGCGAGGCCAACGTGCTGCCCAGCAGCACCAACCCCACCCGGCCCTACACGGTGAACACCCTCGAGGAGCACCTCGACATGCTGATGGTGTGCCACCACCTCGATCCCAGGATCCCGGAGGATGTGGCCTTCGCCGAATCGCGCATCCGCCGCGAGACGATCGCCGCCGAAGACATCCTGCACGACCTGGGCGCCTTCTCGATCATCGCCAGCGACTCCCAGGCCATGGGCCGGGTGGGCGAGGTGATCACCCGCACCTTCCAGACCGCCCACAAGATGAAAGTGCAGCGCGGCGCCCTGCCGGAAGACAGCTCACGCAACGACAACACCCGGATCAAGCGCTACATCGCCAAAACCACGATCAACCCGGCCATCGCCCATGGGCTCGACTCCCAGATCGGCTCGGTGGAGGTGGGCAAGCTGGCCGATCTGGTGCTGTGGAACCCCGGGTTTTTCGGGGTGAAACCGGAGCTGGTGATCAAGGGCGGCTCGATCGTGTGGGCCCAGATGGGCGATGCCAACGCCTCGATCCCCACACCCGGACCGGTGCACGGCCGGCCGATGTTCGCCGCCTATGGCGCGGCCCTAGCCCCCAGCTGCCTCACCTTCATGAGCCAGGCCGCCCTGGATGCCGATCTGCCCCGGACGCTCGGCCTGAAGCGCCCCTGCGTGCCGGTGGTCAACACCCGCGGCGGCATCGGCAAGGCCGCCATGAAAAACAACACCGCCCTGCCCAAGGTGGAAGTGGACCCCCAGACCTACGAGGTGTTCGCCGATGGCGAACTGCTCAGCTGCGAGCCGGCCGTGGTGCTGCCGATGGCCCAGCGTTACTTTCTTCTGTAGAAGCCCCGCTATTGCTGATCTTCCGTATCAACCCACACCGGCGGCGACCCCGGCGGCTGGACATGATCCGCCCACGGCGAGCGGGGGATTCATGTTTACCGAATACAAACCCAACAAGGGCTACGACGAGTATTTCAGCGCCGCCGACGAGCCGCGCAGCGCCCTCAGACCGCTGCTCTCCTCCCTGGGCCAGCTGGGCCTGGATGAACTCAACCGCAACCACGCCGCCGCCGGGGTGCTGTTGCGGAGGTTGGGGGCCACCTTTCGCCTCAACGATTCCGGCAGCCAGGGGGGGGAGCGGATCCTGCCGTTTGATCCCCTGCCCCGGCTGATCAGCAACGACGACTGGCAGCGGCTGGAGGAGGGTCTGCTGCAGCGCCTGGAGGCGATCGATCTCTTTCTGGCCGATGTCTACGGCCCCCAGCTGATCCTGAGCGATGGCCGGATCCCCCGGGACGATGTGGAGAGTTCCCAGGGCTGGCGCCCCCAGCTGCAGGGGTTCAAACCCCCGCTGGGCCGCTGGTGCCACATTTCCGGCCTCGACCTGGTGCGCGACGGCCAGGGAGCCTGGCGGGTACTGGAGGACAACCTGCGCTGCCCCTCCGGAGTGGCCTACTTCCTGGAGAACCGCCGGGTGATGAAGCGGATGTTCCCGAGCCTGTTCTCCGGACGCACGGTGCAACCCATCGACGATTACCCCTCCCGGCTGCTGC
>CBFHOT010000163.1:0-3824 GCA_965657465.1 Cyanobacteriota bacterium
TGCCGTAGCCGAATCCAGCTATACGTTGCAGAGCCAAGAAGGAGTGTTGTGATCAGAACCAGCAAACCAACGGTGCCACGGCGTACACGTCGCGTAATCGAACGAGCTTCAACGTCCAGTGCAACGAGGCCTTGGCTGGATGTCGGCATCAGTCTGATCGCTCTCCCCTGGTTGTTCCTGCCAGTGCCAAATGTTGACCCGCAACTGCCTCAGCACAGAGCTTGCCGCTGAGCACAGCCCCTTCCATCGAGGCCAGATAGCGCTGCATGGTGTAGTCGCCGGCGAGGAAGAAATTGGGGATCGGGGAGGTTTGATCCGGTCGCAGCTGCTGGCAACCGGGCACGGTTTTATACACAGATAGGGGCGTTTTCACCACGATCGACTTATGCAGCTGCGCTTGGTTGTCGCCGGTGAAGTGCATCGGGAACAGGCGCTTCAGCTCCTCCATGGTGGCGGCCACGATGTCGTCGTCGCTGCGGCCGATCCAGTCTTTGGCGGGGGCGAAGACCAACTCGAGCATCGAGCGATCGGGGTCTTCGTATTCCTTGCAGGTGTTGCTCATGTCGGCATACACGCTGAGCAGGGGGCTACGGCTGAACAGCAGGTGATCAATCTCGGTGAGCTTGCGATCAAACCAGAGGTGAATGTTGATCACCGGCACGCCGTTGAGGCCGTCGAGCTTCTTGAAGTAGGGCATCTCCTTCCAGGGCTCCGGCAGCAGCAGCTTGAAGGGATCCACCGGCAAGGCGCTCACGTAGGCATCGGCCTGCAGGGTGTAGCCCTCCTTGCCCTTGATGCCACCGATCCGGAAGCCGCTAACGCTGCCATCGGCATTGAGCTCGATCTCCCGCAGCGGTGCATCGAGATGCACCTCACCACCCCGCTCGGTGACGTAATCCACGATCGGCTGGCACAGCCGCTGTGGTGGGTTGCCATCGAGGAAGGCCATCTTGGAGCCGTCGCCCTCCTGCAGGAAGCGGTTGAGGGCGGTGAGCACCACGGTGCTGGAGATCTCATCGGGATCGATGAAGTTCAACGCCTTGGCCATGGCGATGAATACCTCGTCGTTCACCCGCTCGGGGATGTTGTGCAGCTTCAACCACTCCGTCCAGGAGTACTGGTCGCACTCCTCCACGTATTGCTGCCCGCGCAGCATTGCCGGCACCAGGCCCATGCCGAAGGAGATCTTCTCCGGCCAGGTGAGCATGTCGTTGTTGCCGAGGATCGCCGCCACACCGTTGAAGGGAGCGGGGATATCAGGGAAATCGAAACGGCTGTAGGTGCCAGGCGTTTCCTTCTGGTTGAAGATCATCGAGTGGCTCTTCCACTGGAGCCGGTCCTCGATGTTGAGCTCCTTGAAGAGCTGCCGCATGTTGCGGTAGGCCCCGAAAAAGATGTGGAGGCCGGTCTCGTACCAGTCGCCGTCCTCGTCTTGCCAGGCCGCCACCTTGCCGCCGAGCACGTCGCGGGCTTCCACCACCACCGGGGTGTGACCGGCGTCGCAGAGGTACTTGGCGCAGGCCAGACCGGCCAGACCAGCACCAGCGATGGCGACGCGCATGAAAACCCCGGAATCAGAACACAACCTTAAGAGGGGGTGATGCTGCGCCGCTTGACCGCCTGGTGCGAGGGCTTTCTAAAGTTGCCCAAGCCGGTCCTTGGGTCTACCGGCCTGCGCTGCCCTTGCCCCCATGGCCGACACACTGCTCAAATCCACCACCCGTCACGTGCGGATCTTCACGGCCCGCGTGGAGAAGGGCCAACTGGTGCTTGACCCCAACCAGCTCACCCTCGATCTCGACCCCGACAACGAATTCATCTGGGACAGCGCCAGCCAGGAGGCCGTGCAGCAGCGCTTCCGCGAGCTGGTGGAGGCCCACGCCGGCCACGATCTCAACGACTACAACCTGCGCCGGATCGGATCGGAACTCGAAGGCCAGATCCGAGAACTGCTGCAGGCCGGCGCCCTCCGCTACAACCCGGATTGCCGGGTGCTGAACTACTCCATGGGCCTGCCGCAGGCCCCCCAGAGCGCATGACCCGTTCCCGCAGCAGCCGCGGCTACGACGACGACCGCTACGGCTACCCGGAGGATCGACGCGGCCGCCCCAGCCGTGGACGCGATCCGTATGACGTGCCCCGGCGTGGAGGCGGCCCGGGAGGCGGCCCCGGGGGCGGAGGGTTCCAGTTCAACGTGGCCAGTGGCGCGATCCTGGCGGGCGTGCTGGTGGTGGGCATCGGCATTGGCACGGGCATCTCCAGCACCACCCAGGGCGATCAGGGCAACATCGCCAGCTCCCAGCAGCTCGACATGGCGGTGCCCGACCCCGAGTTCTGCCGCCAATGGGGGGCGAGCGCCTTCGTGATGGACATTGAGCTCTACACCACGATGAACCCCAGCACCAGCTTCGTAACGCAGCCTGCGCTCAAGCCCGGTTGCGTGATTCGCCGCGAGAACTGGAGCGTGCTGCAGAAGGAGGGCGCCGTGACCGCCGAGCAAATGCGCCAGTGCAAGCAGCGCATGAACACCTTTGCCTACATCGGCTCGGTGAAGGACAAGCCGATCGTGCGCTGCGTGTATCAGACCGACATCAGCGAGAACAAATTCCTCACCAAAGGCGTAGCCGACGACACCGTGGGCATTACCCCCGAGGCGGATCAGTTCTGATCGTCGCCCCCGGCCTCTGAACCGGCCGGCTGGTTCTGCAGCAGGGGCCGGCGCAGGGGGCTATCGGGGCTGGCGAACACCGGCAGCACCTCTTTGCGGAAGGCATCAGCAGCCCTCGAGCAGTAGCGCGAGGGATGGCTGATCAACTTCAGCTGCCGCCGCACCGAGAGATCCGCCAGTGCAGGGCGATGCAGGCTTCCAGCCGCCAGCTCCCGCTCGATCGACACCACCGGCAGGAACGCCGCACCCAAGCCGCTCTGCACGGCATTTTTGATGGCCTCAAATGAATTGAGCTCCATCTCGATCTTCAGCCGCGACACATCCAGACCGGAGCGTGCCAGCAACTGGTCAACCATCTTGCGGGTGGTGGATTGGGCATCCAGGCAGACAAACCCCAGCCGGTAAAGGTCGTCTTTGCTGAGCTCCGCCAGGCGGGCCAGGGGGTGCTTGGTGGGCAGCACCAGCGCCAGCTCATCGCTGGCATAGGGCACCACCTGCAGCAGCTCGTTTAATTCGGTGGGGAGCTCCCCGCCGATAATCGCCAGGTCGATCTGGCCATTGGCCACGCTCCAGCCGGTGCGGCGGGTGCTGTGCACCTGCAGCTGCACCGCCACCTCGGGATATTTCTGGCGGAACAGCCCGATCATCCGCGGCATCAGATAGGTGCCGGTGGTCTGGCTGGCGCCCACGATCAACGAACCGCCCTTGAGGTTGTGGAGATCGTCGAGGGCACGGCAGGCCTCCTGGCATTGGCTCAGGATCCGGTCGCAGTAGCTGAGCAGCAGGTGGCCGGCTTCGGTGAGCTGCGCCTTGCGCCCGCCCCGGTCAAACAGCGACACATTGAGCTGCTTTTCCAGGTTCTGGATCTGCAGGCTCACCGCCGGCTGCGTCACATACAAGCTGTCGGCCGCCTTCTTGAAGCTGCCCTCGCTGGCGATCGCCCGCAGGATGCGCAGCTGATCAAGGGTGAATGGCAGATCAGCCATGCAGGGGCGCAGGGGTGCTGCGGGAATCAGAACTCTAGGGGCCCTCTCGGGTTGCTCAGGCGACTGGGGAGAATCAGCACACTCCTTGCGCCGGCCACCCTGTGACTCCCAGCAGCGATCTCCACCACAGCAGTTGGGTGATGCTCGGGCTGCTGCTGGGCTTTGCTGTG
>CBFHOT010000164.1:0-3798 GCA_965657465.1 Cyanobacteriota bacterium
CCATAACGGCCGAGGTTGTTGGGCCTGGCGGCAAGCTCCAGGGCGGCGGGATCAACCTGGGGGATGCTGCTGGTCACCGACGCCTGCGCGGAATCACTTCATCGTAGGACCTGGCGGCGGCGGCAGCGCCGGCCAGCCGGCTGGCTCATCAATCCGAATGCGACCGGCCTCTCTGCGACAGGGCTCGGCCGCGCCACCCCACACCCCCGACAGGCTGGCCTTCATCCGCGCATCAGCGGGCCTGCACTCCGCCGCGGCCTGCTGCCCCTGAAGCCCAAAGCGCACCATTTCCAGCTGCAGGGGAGGCAGGTCCATGGGCAGAGTGAAATGGCGGTGAACGATGCGCTGACCAGTGCGCTGAACTGGGTGTAGCGAACGGCAGCGCAATGGCCAAGGGCGGCTGGCAGGAATTCAGCAGGCCGGAAAGCCTGCAGCGCGGTGCTCCAGCCTCAGAACCCACCCCGAAAACCCAGCAGCGGGTGCGGGTGCAGCGCACCAAGGCGGGCAAGGGCGGAAAGATCGTGACCGCCATCACCGGGCTCGAAGCAGCCGAAAGCGAGCTCAAGGCCCTGCTCAAGCAGCTCAAGGCCGCCGCAGGCACCGGCGGCACCGTGAAGGATGGCGTGATCGAACTGCAGGGCGATCAGGTGGCCCCGGCCCTGGCGGCCCTGGAGAAGGCCGGCTACCGCCCGAAGCAGGCCGGGGGCTGAAATGCAGATGCGGATAGCCGCTCTGCTGCTGGGCCTGCTGGTGGGAAGCCTGCCCGCTCCTGCAGCACCGCTGGCGGCCGAGTGCCAGGAGGCCCTCGCGACGGCCGAACGGCAGCGCCAGGAGCTGCAACGCCGCGCCGCGGATCTGGCGGTGCTGATGCTGGCGGAGATCCATACCAGCGTTGACGACCACGCCTGGCAGCTGGGCACCCTGGAGAGCCTGAGCGCCCAGCGGCGACTGACATTGGCCCTCGAGATGATTCCCTCGGCGCGCCAGCCGGTTCTCGATCGCTTCAACCGGGGCGAGCTGGATGAGGCCGCCCTACTGCGGGAGGTGGACTGGCCGGCGGTGTGGGGGCACGACCCGGAGCTTTACCTGCCGCTGCTGCGCTGGGCCCGGCTGCGCAGGGTGCCGCTCCTGGCCCTCAATGCCGAACCGGAGCTGGTGCGGCGGGTGCGGCGGCAGGGTCTGGCGAGCATCCCGAAGCCGGAGCGAGAAGGCATCGGCCCACCCGCACCGCCGAGCGCCGCCTATCGCCAGCGCCTGGAGGCCAGTTGGCGGGGGCACCGCAGCCTGGCTGCGGCCTCCGAGAGCGAGGACGATCTGCAGCGGTTCATCGACAGCCAACTGCTGCGCGATCGCGCCATGGCGGAACGGCTGGCAGCCGCCCACCGGCGCGATCCCGGACGCCTGCCGGTGGCCCTGATCGGAGTGGGGCATCTGGAGGGGGGCGATGGAGTGCCCCAGCAACTGCGCGACCTGGGCCTCACATCGCAGCTGAGCCTGCGTCGGCCGGCGCTGCCTGCCGGCTGCATGCCGGCGCCGCGGGGGGCGCGGCTGGGGGCCTATCTGGAAAGCGACGCAAACGGTGTGTGGGTGCGCCAAGTGGCGCCGGGATCGGCCGCCGCAGCTGCTGGCCTCGAGCCCGGCGATCGGATTGTCCAGCTGAATGGACAACCGGTGCAGCGGGCCGGCCAGGTGATCCGCGGCGTGCGGCTGCATCCCGACGGCCAGCCGCTGCAACTCACGATCGAGCGGGCCGGCCGGCAACGGCAGCTGGAGCTTCAGCTGCCACCCTCCAGCGATCCCCGCCTCGCCGCCAGGGACAATGGCGCCAACGCCTGAGACACCATGACCGCAACCCCCACCTACGGCGAGCTCACCAACCAGGGGGCTTCCACCAACATCGCCTGGCACCACGCCTCGGTGGATCGGGCGGCACGAGCGCAGCAGCGCGGACACCGCAGCGCCATCCTCTGGTTCACCGGCCTGAGCGGTTCAGGCAAAAGCACCCTGGCCAACGCCGTGAACCAGGCCCTGTTCGAGCGCGGCCTGGCCTGCTACGTGCTCGATGGCGACAACATCCGCCACGGCCTCTGCAAAGACCTGGGCTTCTCCGACGCTGACCGCGAGGAGAACATCCGCCGCATCGGCGAAGTGAGCAAGCTGTTCCTCGATGCCGGCGTGGTGGTGCTCACCGCCTTTGTGTCGCCGTTCAAGGCCGACCGCGACCGCGCCCGCGCCCTGGTGCAAGCCGGCGACTTCGTGGAGATCCACTGCGCCGCCGACCTGGCCGTATGCGAAGAGCGCGACACCAAGGGCCTCTACGCCAAGGCCCGCGCCGGTGAGATCAAAGAATTCACCGGCATCTCCAGCCCTTACGAGGCGCCGGAAGCACCGGAGCTGAAGGTGGACACCGGCAGCCAGACCCTGGAGCAGAGCGTGGAGCAGGTGCTGGCGTACCTCAGCAGCCAGGGTGTAATTCCAGCCCAACGCTGACGCCAGGACAACCGAGCAGGCGATGGCCCAACCGATCAACAAGGCCAAATCCAGGCGTCTGGCCACAGGGCTGAGGCGGCTGCTGAAGGGGTTCCGCTTCGATCGCATCCGCGATTTCGGTCCGGAGGAAGACGTGTTCCCCGCAGGGGGCGCACAGCCCCTGAACCAGGTGCCCTACCTGGATCTGGCGGTGATCGCCTTCGATCGCAACCGCGAACCGGTGGCCGTGGCCAATGCGCTGCTGTCGCCGGCGCTGCCAAGGGGCTGGTGGTGAAGCTGAGCGACGATCTGGAAGCGGCCAACGTGCACTGGCTGCCTTGGGATCAAGAACGCTGGGATCACTCAGCGGACGGCGAAGAACAAATCCCACAAGAGCTGAACCGCGCTGGCCAAGCTCCATTCATGAGTCCGTATCCGGCTTCGCTGTTCAAGCTGCCGCTGGCCTATGCGCTGCTTGAGCGGGTGGATGCGGGTGAGCTGAGTTTCGAGGCGGTACGCGAGCCCATTGAGCGGATGATCACCGTGTCGGACAACGCGGCCACCCGCGAGCTGCTGCAACTGCTGCACAGCCGCGGTGCCATGGGTGATGTGAACCGTCGCTTCCGCCAGCTTGGGCTGGGGACGATTCAGATCCGCGGCACCGATCCGGACACGGGCGGGAACTGGCAGCCGGGCCGGATCACGATGAGCGCCCTCGACACCGTGAAACTGCTGTGGCTTCTGGAGAACCAGGATCAACAACGGCTGCTGTGGCGCAACGGCGACGGCGAGCCCGTACGCAGTGCCCTCAGCGCCGGCTCCCGCCGCTTTCTGCTCGATCAGCTGGCGGATCAGGCGCTGAACGAAGCACTCTCCACCTCCAATTTCGGCGTGTTCCGCCAGAACGGCAAGCAACGCGGCCCGAAGGAGATTCAGCCCGGCATCCCCGCACGGGTGCAGGAACGGTGGATCGATCCGATCACGGGCATCGTGGACGTGATCAGCGACGGGGATCGACTCAACTACGGCCAGGACGTGCGTCCCTTCAATCAACGCGCCGCCGACAGCCGTTTCAGCCACAAGACCGGCGTCAGCTACAACTTCGGCTCGGATGCCGGCCTGGTGGAATCGCTCGAGGGCTCCGGCAGACCCGGACGCCATTACGCCGTGGCGTTGCTCAGCAATCTGGGCACCCGCTACACCGATCCAGCCTTCGCCGAGCAGACGAGCTACCCGGCCCTGAACGACCCGATGGCCCCATCCAGGTGGCCATGTCGTCGTCAAACGCGTCCGTCGTTTCCGCCGAGGTGGCGCAGCGAATCGCGTACG
>CBFHOT010000165.1:0-3674 GCA_965657465.1 Cyanobacteriota bacterium
AAGCTGAGCCGCACCATCAAGCTGCCCGGCTTCCGCAAGGGCAAGGTGCCCCGTGCCGTGCTGGTGCAGCAGATCGGCGCCGAGCGCATCCGCGCCAGCGCCCTCGAAGAGCTGGTGGACAGCGTGTTCCGCAATGCCCTGAAGCAGGCCGAGATCCCTGCGATCGGCCAGCCCAGCGTGGATGGCGGCTTTGAGGCGCTGCTGGAGCGTTTCGAGCCCGGTAAGGAGCTGAGCCTCACCCTTGAGATGGATGTGGAGCCCACCCCCAGCCTCAAGAGCACCAAGGGCCTCAAGGCTGAAGCCGAAGCCGTGAGCTTTGACGCCGCCCGCGTGGATGAGCTGATCGAGCAATCCCGCCGTCAGCTGGCCACCCTGGTGCCGGTGGAGAAGCGCGCTGCCGAGCAGGGCGATGTGGCTGTGATCAGCTTCAGCGGCACCTTTACCGACAACGGCGAGGCCATCAGTGGCGGCAGCGCCGAAGCCATGGAAGTGGAGCTGGAAGACGGCCGCATGATCCCCGGCTTCGTGGAGGGCATCGTCGGCATGAAGCCCGGCGACAGCAAAACCGTGGCTTGCCAGTTCCCCGAGGAGTATCCCCAGGAGGATGCCGCTGGTCGCAAGGCCAGCTTTGAAATCAGCCTGAGCGAGCTGAAAACCCGCGAACTGCCCGCCCTCGACGACGCCTTCGCCCAACAGGCCAGCGACAAGCAAACCCTGGCTGAACTGCGGGCCGACCTGGAGGAGCGCCTCAAGGAAGACGCCGAGCGCCGCAATGAGTCGAACCGCCACGACGCGCTGCTGGCGGCCCTGGTGGAGCAGCTCGAGGTGGAACTGCCCGAAACCCTGGTGCAGGAGGAAATCATCTCGCTGCTGGAGCAAACCGCCGGCCAGCTCGCCCAACAGGGCATGGATGTGAAGAAGCTGTTCACCCCCCAGCTGATCCAGAGCCTGCGCGAAACCTCCCGCCCCGAGGCGGAGGAGCGCCTCAAGCGCAGCCTGGCTCTCAAGGCCCTAGCCACCGCCGAGAAGATCGAGGTGGCGGCCGATGAGATCGAGGCCAAGGTGAAAGAGCTGAGCCGCGGCTTCAGCGACAACTCCCGCATCGATCCCGCCCGCCTGCGCCAGGCCGTTCAGGAAGACCTGATGCGCGAGAAGCTGATGGGCTGGCTGGAGAGCAACTCCACCATCACCGAGAAGGCTGCAGACGACGCCGAAGCCGAGCCCAAGAATGCCGCCGCCAAGAAGGGCAGCAGCAAGAAGGCTGAGGCCGCTGCCGAGGCCTGATCCCCATAGATTGGCCGGACTGACAGCAGTCCGGCCGCGTGATCAACGCCAGCACCCCCCACCCGATCCAGAACCGCTGGCTGGGCGCCCGCCCGGAGGCCACCATCGCCTCCACGCCAGTGGCCGCTCCTGGCGTGCTTCCCACGGTGGTGGAGCAATCGGGCCGGGGTGAGCGGGCCTTCGATATCTATTCGCGCTTGCTGCGCGAGCGGATCATCTTCCTGGGCACCGGCATCGACGACCAGGTGGCCGATGCGCTGGTGGCCCAGCTGCTGTTCCTCGAGGCGGAAGACCCCGAGAAGGACATTCAGATCTACATCAACTCACCGGGCGGCTCGGTGACCGCCGGCCTGGCGATCTACGACACCATGCAGCAGGTGGCACCGGATGTGGTGACCATCTGCTACGGCCTGGCCGCCTCCATGGGCGCCTTCCTGCTCTCCGGCGGCACCAAGGGCAAGCGCCTGGCCCTGCCGAACGCGCGGATCATGATCCACCAGCCCCTCGGCGGTGCCCAGGGTCAGGCGGTGGACATCGAGATCCAAGCCAAGGAAATCCTCTATCTCAAAGACACCCTCAACGGGTTGATGGCCGAGCACACCGGCCAGCCCCTCGAGAAGATCGCTGAAGACACCGACCGCGACTACTTCCTTTCCCCGGCAGAGGCGGTTCAATACGGACTGATCGACCGCGTCGTCACCGACGACGCCCCGGTTTGATCCTTAAGGACGGCTGACGAAACGCAGGATCCCGTTGATCCTGGTTTCGGGCCCCTGACCTGCCCCAGCCAGGACGCTCCCGCCGCACCGCCGCTTCTGCTCGATGCCCAAGTTCGATGCCCACCTGAAGTGCTCGTTCTGCGGGAAGTCGCAGGACCAGGTGCGCAAGCTGATCGCCGGGCCGGGCGTGTACATCTGCGACGAGTGCATCGACCTCTGCAACGAGATTCTCGACGAGGAACTGGTGGAGGGCCATGGCAGCGGCACCCGCCAACCCGCTGAAGCCAAGGGCAAAGCACCGGCCAAGAAGAGCAGCAAGCCTGCCCCCACCCTTGCTGAGATCCCCCAACCCCAGGAGATCAAGGCCCACCTCGATGCCCAGGTGGTGGGACAGGAGGAGGCCAAAAAGGTGCTGTCGGTGGCCGTTTACAACCACTACAAACGCCTGGCCTGGCAGGGCGATGGCAAGGGCGAAAGCAACGAAACGGCCACGCGCCTGCACAAGAGCAACATCATGCTGATCGGCCCCACGGGCTGCGGCAAAACACTCCTGGCCCAGACCCTGGCCGAGATGCTGGATGTGCCCTTCGCCGTGGCTGATGCCACCACCCTCACCGAAGCGGGCTACGTGGGTGAAGACGTGGAAAACATCCTGCTTCGGCTGCTGCAGAAAGCCGATCTGGATGTGGATCAGGCCCAGCGCGGCATCATCTACATCGACGAGATCGACAAGATCGCCCGCAAGAGCGAGAACCCCTCCATCACCCGTGATGTGTCAGGTGAGGGTGTGCAGCAGGCGCTGCTCAAGCTGCTGGAGGGCACCGTGGCCAACGTGCCCCCCCAGGGCGGCCGCAAACACCCCTACCAGGACTGCATCCAGATCGACACCAGCCAGATCCTGTTCATCTGCGGTGGCGCCTTTGTGGGCCTGGAGGATGTGGTGCAGCGGCGCATGGGCCGCAATTCCATCGGCTTCATCCCAGAAGGCGGCCGCGGCCGCAGCCGCCAGAACAAGGATCAGCAGGCCGCCCACGTGCTGCGCCACCTCGAGCCCGATGACCTGGTGAAGTACGGCCTGATCCCCGAGTTCATCGGCCGCCTGCCGGTGAGCGCCGTGCTTGAACCGCTCGATAGCCGCGCCCTCGAAGCAATCCTCACCGAGCCCCGCGATGCCCTGGTGAAGCAGTTCCAGACGCTGCTGAGCATGGATGAAGTGCGCCTCGACTTCGAGCCCGGCGCCGTGGAAGCGATCGCCGCCGAAGCCCATCGCCGCAAAACCGGCGCCCGCGCCCTGCGGGGCATCGTGGAGGAACTGATGCTCGATCTGATGTACGACCTGCCATCGGACAAGAGCACCAAGGCCTTCACCGTGACCCGCGAGCTGGTGGAAGAACGCACCAAGGGAAAGGTGCTGCCCATGCCCGGCAGTGACTCGGTGCAGCAGGAATCCGCCTGATCAGGGTGGGCCATGGCGGCGGCTGATCACCTGCAGGTGCCGCGGCAGCACGGCCTGTTCAACCACCACGGCATCGATCTGGGCGACGGCACCGTGGCCCACTACCTGGAGGGCCGCGAGATCCTGCGCAGCCGGCTCGAGGAGTTCAGCCGCGGCCAACCCCTGAACGTGGTGCCCTACCCAGCGGAGCAGTGTTCGCCAGCGGGGGTGACGCT
>CBFHOT010000166.1:0-3454 GCA_965657465.1 Cyanobacteriota bacterium
CAATCTCGTACATTTTAGCCGAGAAAACTGCTCACATCCATTGCGCTGCAATGGATCTGGCTTTTCTCAGGAGGCCCCAGGTAGAGCGCCAGAAACACCAACTGGAACAGCAGGATCGGCAGCACATCCGCCAGCAACGCCAGCGGCGTCGCCAGGGTGTGAAAGAGGGTGCTACCCGCACCGATGGCCAGCGTCAGCGCACCGAGCAGGGACACACCACGATCGCCGCGGGCGCGGCGCAGGATCCAGAGGCCCGCCAGCAGAAAGGCGGCGTTGGTGACGGCATTGACGGGTTCGGCCAGCAGGCCGGGGCCCAGGCGTTCGCAGTAGAGATCGAGCGTCACGCCAGCGCAGCCGCAGGAACACCCCACCAGCCTGCCCGCCCTGCCGGACAGCTGGCGACGGGACGCCAGGGGAGCAGCCCCGACCCACGGGGAAGCCGCGGCGGCCACTCCAGCGCCGCAGAACGGTAGGGGCCGACCTCTCGGGACAGCGCCGCAGCCCGATGCGGCCCGTGCTGCCCACTGCAGAGGTCACCTGGCCGACCAGCGCAACGTGCTGCGCGGCAGCCTCAACTCATGGGAGGGCGACGCCCCCAGTCAGAACAGCTGAGGGCTGCAGGCAATAGAGCCATCCCCGCGTGTGCAGGGAGAACATCCTTGTCCGTCTTGCCGGGGCCGTGGTTGAACGGACCATCCCCGCGTGTGCGGGGAGAACTGTGTACCAGACCGATGGGGGCTGGCTGAGTTGTTCATGGCGACGGGCCACGTCGTCCCAGCCGGGACCGATCAGGTCGCTGCGCAGGGGGGCGACGAGCTGCTGGCGGATCTCGGCGGAGGTGGCCATGGCTCAGGGACACCTCTCATCCAGCTGGTTGAGGAGCTGGCTGCAGCGCCTCATCAGCACAGGCAAGTTCGTCTCGATGACGCCCCACACCAGGGCGTTGCTGATTTTGGTGTACTCGTGGGCGAGCTTGTTGCGAAAGGCAATGATCTGCGGAGCCTCTTCGATCTGCTCGAACAGTGCGCGATCGCGCTGAGCAAGCTGGGTGAGCGCCTCCCCGATGATGGTGAACTCCCGCTCCACTGATGAGCGAATCAAGCGGCTCTGGCTGTAGCCATCCAGGCCAATCCCATCGACGGCCTTAACGATGGCGCTGCCAGCCTCAATCACATCGTTCAGGAAAGCCCGAGGATCACGCCTCATCACACCGCCTCATAGATCAGCTGCTTCGAGGCCTCGATGTCGCGGCGCACGTAGGGGTTGCACACGGCGTCGGCCATCACCAGATCCACCGACTGGCCCGTGATCGAGGTCAGTTGTTGCTCCAGACCGAAGTAGGCCTGCACGAGGGCGCCTGGCTCGATCGGCTGGAACTCCACCAGCAGATCCAGGTCGCTGCGGCTGGGATCGAAGTCGTCGCGCAGGGCCGAGCCGAACAGATGCATGCGCCGCACTTGGTGCTGCTGGCAGGCAGCGGCGATGGCGTCGAGCTGGGGCTGGGGAAGGAGCTGAGCCATGGCCTCCATTGTGCTCAGGCTTTGAGGGCTGCGGCGATGTCGACCAGCCGCAGAAGCAGCGTGTTCGGATCGCTGGGCGAGGGATCGAAGCCCATGTGGAGATAGAACTCGCGGGCCGCTGCCGATGCGGCATGCACCACAAGCCCGCGCACGCCGATCTGCTCGCTGGCCATGAGCACGCGCTCGAAGGCGTCAGCCAACAGGGCGCGGGCAATGCCCTGGCCCTGCACGCTGCGGCAGACCGCCAGACGTGCCAGCACCACCACAGGAATCGGGTCGGGCATGTTGCGACGGAAGCGACCGGGGCTGACGGCGACGGCGACGGCACCAGAGACCAGGGCCGCGTAGGCCTTCACTGCGCCATCGGCGTTGCACACCACAAACGTGCGCGTGCCCCCGCTGCGCTGGTTGCCCAGGGCTCGTTGCTGAAGCCACCGGTTGAGCGTGGCGTCACCGCAATCGAACCCAGTGGTGCTGTGGTGTTCGGCCAGGGGGTGGGGCGCCTGCAGATTCATCAGGCCTGCCAGGGCCTGGGGGCGGCCATGGTGCGCTGGAGCCGCTCATTCGGGTTGGCCGGAGCATCGAGCTGGCGGCGGAATGCCTCATACGCCTCGGGTGCCATGGCAGACCAGGCCTGCTCCACCAGAAGCTCCTGGGCGGCGGCACGGGCCGCCTGCAGCACGAAATCCGTTCGGGTGAGCCCCGAGGCGCTCACAGCACGGTCGATCAGCTCCTGGTCGCCGGGCGTCACCCGCAGGTTCCAGCTGAGACGAGGAGTGGTGGCCATGCGCAACCTCCCGGCGGGCCTTGATCCTATCCAGACTGATAGACAGCGTCTATCAGTCCAAAGCAAGCACAGTCCGGCCGCCTCGCGAGGTTTCTCCTCTCACTCCTGCTCATTGCCGCCCCGCCAGGCTGCTTCCACCGCATCCGGCGGCACGCCCAGATGTGGCGCCAGGGGATGGCGGGGTTGGCGTCGCGTAGCTCGCTGCTGAGGTTCTTCGTGGCTTCGCCGATCACCTCCAGATTGCGGATCACACCGTCCTGGATCAGCCGCGAAGCCAGGAAAGCCTGCTCCCCTGCAGCGGTGTACTCGGCGATGCGCTCCAGGCAGTCGCGAATGCTTTCGAGGTAGAGGCGGTCCTTGTTCACAGGGCCAGGGCCTGCTCCAGGATCTGGGTGCGAATCAGGGGATGCAGGGTCTCTGCTTCTGTCACGTCGACGGAGCAGCCCAGCAGGTCTTCCAGGTCCTGACGCAGGCTGATCAGGCCCAGCAGGGACTGCTCCTCAGGCAGGTCGACCAGCAGGTCGAGATCGCTACAGGGGTGTTCCCCCCCTGTGGCGATGGATCCATAGATCCTGAGGTTGGAGGCGCCATGGCGGGTGGCCACCGCCAACACCTGGGGTTTCAGGGCGTCCAGCCGCTGGCGGATCGTGGTGGCAGCTGAGCTGGTCATAGCGCCAGTCCGATCTGCTCAGTATCGACCGAGTCGGCTGCATTGGCAGGCCTGCCCGGGCGTTTGCCACCAGCGGCAGGGGCTGTGGACTGCTTCTTCCCTCCCTTCCCATGCAGCCCCTGGGCAACCTTGGGGTTCCCCCGATTCCGTGACCCTGTCCTTGGAGCAGACGAGCAGCCCGTAGGCTTCCCGCAGCCCCTGGGCCTTCGCGAGCATGAGCGTCTGGAGCCTGGCTGCCGAGGTCAGCAGCGTGACCCGCCGATGCGCGATGCCGGGTTCGAACCAGCGACATCCTGCTTGTAAGGCAGGCGCTCTACCGCTGAGCTAATCGCGCGTGATGGGGACGTTACCGCAGGCGAACGGCACGGTGGTGCGGCGGCGGCGGCGCCAGCGCCAGGCCGAGGCGCCCCTGGGCCAGCGGCTGCGCTGGCGGCTGGAGGCCGGGGGGGTGCAGCTGGTGCTGGCCCTGCTGCGGGG
>CBFHOT010000167.1:0-3196 GCA_965657465.1 Cyanobacteriota bacterium
TTGCCCATGTCCAGCCGGCCCCGTCGAAACAGCCGCCGCTTGCGGGAATGTCGCTCCGCCAGTTTGCGCGCCATGCGTCGCACCAGTGCCTGCACCCGCTGCATGTAGCGCTGTTCCAGGTGACTGAGTTTGGTGGTACTGAGGATTTCATCCATAAAGCGGGTGTTCTCCCCCTCCGCCTGCAGCAGGTACTCGCGGGCGACATAGTCGCGCACCTGTTCCCGAAGAATATCTCGGTAGCGTTTCAGGGGTTCCAGCGCCGGGCTCTGGCGCCGCTCCAGGTCGGCAATCACTCGCCGGATCTGCTCTTCACCCATGGCATCGAGCATGCGCCGCTGGTACTGGCCTTTCTGGGTGAACATCTGAATTTGGCTCAGACCCACTTGGGCCGCGGCCTCGCCCATGGCCAGATTCAGGGCGGTGCGGTCCACCGCCACCAGGGCCGTGGCCGCCCCCTCCAGCTCCAGCACCCGCTGACCGGCGCCCCCGGGCTGCCCCTCGTGCCCCAGCACCTGCACCTGGGCAGCGGCACTGGCGGGCCAGGCCAGCCCCGGTGCACTCAGGGCCACCAGGGCCAGCGCTGCACGGCCACCAGGGCCAGCCAGCGCCGACCAACCCCCCCCACACCGACCAGCCGCCATGGCCATCACCTGCGCACCAACCCGCATTGCAATCGGGGGGCGGCCGGCTGACGGCCGCGAGCGGCCAGTCCGGTGGCTGGTCGGCCGCGCTGGCTGGCCGGGGCCCGGATGCAGCCGTCAGGATTGGCGTCCGGGAGGGCAGGCCATGGATCAGCTGGCACGGATGCTGTTGGCCGGGGCCGCGGCGGCGCTGCTGCTGGGCCTGCGCCAGCTCAGCCGCCGGCGGCACTGGCCGCTGCCGCCGCTGCGCTTACCGCTGCTGGCACTGCTGAGCTGGGTTCTGGAGGGGCCCGCCACGGCCCTGGCGGGCAGCGGCAGCCTGCGGCCCTGGCTGGGGCTCATCGACGATCTGCTGCTCAGCTATGCCGGCCTGGCGCTGCTGCTCTGGCTGGGGCTGGAGCTGCCAGGCGGACTGGGCTGGTGGCGACGACCACCGCAGCTGCTGCTGCAGCTGTTGATGCTCGGGCTGGGCACGGCCGCCACGGTGGTGCTGGTGCGGCAGACGACCCGCTTCGATCTGGTGGGACTGGTGACCACCTCAGCGGTGTTGACCGCCGTAATCGGCCTGGCCGCCCAGGAGACGCTCAAGGATCTGTTCGCCGGCCTGGAACTGCAGCTGGGCCAGGAGGTCCAGGCCGGCGACTGGCTGGAGCTGGGTGACGGCGTGCAGGGGATCGTCACCGCGATCACCTGGCGCGACACCACCCTGCGCACGATGGAGGGCTGCCTGCTGGTGGTGCCCAACAGCCGCGTCTGCGAAGGGGTGATCACCAATCGCTCGGCGGAGGGCCGGGCCAGCAACCGCTTCGAGGTGGGGCTCGACTACGACTTTCCCCCCGCCCAGGCCCGGCAGCTGCTGCTGGAGACGGTGCAGCAGCACCCGCTGGTGCTCGAGAACCCGCCGCCGCGGGTGCGGCTGCGGCAGTTCGGCGACAGCGCGATCGTCTACGACGTGCAGATCTGGCAGCAGGAGGCCAACCAACGCGCCGTGCTGGAGCTGCGCAGCGACCTGCTGGAGCAGATCTGGTACGCGCTGCAACGGGCCGGCCAGAGCATCCCTTTCCCGGTGCGCGACGTGCAACCGCGGCGCCGCCATGGGGGCGGCAGCCAAGCGCAGCCGGAGGGCGCCAGCCAGCTGGATCACTGCCTGCTGTTCGGAGCCCTCAGCCCGGAGGAGCGTCAGCGGCTGGCGGCGGAGAGCGCCTGCCTCACCTATGGCCCCGGCGAGTCGATCGTGCGTGAGGGCGAGCGCGGCGACTGCCTCTTCCTGCTGCTGGCGGGCGAGGTGGAGGTGCTCAAGCAGCTGGGGAATGGCCTGCCGCAGCCGGTGCGGCGGCTGCAGAGCGGGGCGGTGTTCGGCGAGATGACGCTCTTCCTCGATGCGCGCCGCAGCGCCACGGTGCGGGCCTGCAGTGAATGCCGCCTGCTACGGGTGGAGCGCGGCAGCCTGCAACGGCTACTGGCCACGAACCCGGCCCTGCTGGAGCAGCTGGCCCAGCTGGTGGCAGCCCGCCAGGCGGAACTGGAGCAACTCAGCGCCAGCCAGCAGACGGGCAGCGCACCGGCCCTGCTGGAGACGATGCGCCGCCTGTTCCGGGTGGTGCGCGGCGGCTGAGGATCAGCCCAGCGCGCCTCAGCCCAGAACCGCCGTGAGCTGGGTGCGGGCCTGCTCCAGCGCACCATCGAGGGCGGCGCCATCGCGGCCGCCGGCCTGGGCCAGGTTGGGGCGGCCGCCGCCACCGCCGCCGCAGAGCTTGGCGATGCCGCCGATGAACTTGCCGGCTTGCTGTCCGTTGGCGATCACGGCCTTGCCAAAGGCGGCCACCAGGATCACCTTGCCCAGATCAGCCGGATCGGGCAGGCCGCCCAGAACCACGGCGGCGCCATCGCCCAGCTGATCGGCCAAACCCTGGGCCGCCGTCTGCAGGCCGGCGCCATCCACCCCATCGAGGCGGGCCACCAGCACGCTGAACGCACCCAGCGCTTCCGCCCCGGCCGCCAGCGCTGCAGCCTTGGCGGCCGCCAGCTCGCCGCGGGCGGCCGCCAGGGCCTTCTGGCTGGCCTTGAGCTCCTCGGCCAGCGCCGCCACGCGATCCACGATCTCGGCGGGCTGGGCCTTGAAGCGCTCACCGAGCTGCTTCACCACCGCATCGCGCTCATTGAGATAGGCGAGCACGGCGGGACCGGCCACCGCCTCGATCCGGCGGATGCCGGCCGCCACACCGCTTTCGCTGACGATCTTGAACACGCCGATCTCGGCGGTGTTGGCCACGTGGGTGCCGCCGCAGAGCTCCATCGACACGCCGGGGACATCCACCACCCGCACCACATCGGCGTACTTCTCGCCGAACATCGCCACCGCGCCGGCGGCCTTGGCCTGCTCGATCGCCATCTCCGCCACCTCGAGGCTGTGGGCCTCGCTGATCCAGCCGTTGATCAGCACCTCGATCTGATCCAGTTCAGCGGCACTCACAGCGCGGGGGCAGTGGAAGTCGAAGCGCAGGCGATCGAAATCCACCAGCGAGCCGGCCTGGCCGATGCCGGGATCCACCACC
>CBFHOT010000168.1:0-3010 GCA_965657465.1 Cyanobacteriota bacterium
CCGGCCTGGCATGCCGGGGCTGCTGGCGCGGGCGCGGGCGCGGGCGCTGCCGGGGCCGGCAGGCCGCTCAGTAGCGTGCTCAGCAGCAGCGCGGCGGTGCGGCGCGGCAGCACCAGCTCAGCCCCCCGCCTGCTTGGGCCGATAGCCCGCCTGCTCCAGCGCCGCCAGGGCAGCGGTCACCTGGTCGCCCTGCAGTTCGATCACGCCGTCCTTGAGGGTGCCGCCGGTGCCGGCGGCGGCCTTGAGCTGCTTGAGCAGCGCCTTCAGCTCCGCCTCCGGCGCCTCCAGGCCCGTGATGGCGGTCACCAGTTTTCCGCCCTTGCCGGCCTTGGTGCGTTGCACGCGCACGCGCTGCTGGTTTTTGGCAGTGGTGGGGGCCGCCGCCGCTGGGCGCGCCGTGCTCTCGGGGCTGGCGAATTCCTGCCAGCCACCTTTTCTGGCCATCGCGCTACCCCTCTGCTGCCGCTGATTCTGGCCGCTGGCCCCACCGCCGCTGCACCGGCCGGCCGCTGCCGCCGCCGCCAGTTCCTACGCTGCAACGATTCCGCTCAGGCGCCGGTGACCAGCAGCGTTTCCCAGGTTGACCCCGCAGCCCTGGAGCTTGCTGCCAGGCCCAACAGCCTCGGCCGCTACGGCCAGTTCGGCGGGCAGTACGTGCCGGAAACCCTGATCCCCGCCCTGGCGGAGCTGGAGCAGGCCGCCGCTGAGGCCTGGAAGGATCCGGCCTTCACCGATCGCCTCAACCATCTGCTGCGCACCTATGTGGGGCGTCCCAATCCGCTCTATGAGGCGGAGCGGCTCACGGAGCACTACCGCCGCCCCGAGGGCGGCCCACGCATCTGGCTGAAGCGCGAAGACCTCAACCACACCGGCGCCCACAAGATCAACAACGCCCTCGGCCAGGCGCTGCTGGCCCTGCGCATGGGCAAGAAGCGGATCATTGCCGAAACCGGCGCCGGCCAGCACGGCGTGGCCACCGCCACCGTGTGCGCCCGCTTCGGTCTGGAGTGCGTGGTCTACATGGGCGCCGAGGACATGCGCCGCCAGGCCCTGAACGTGTTCCGTATGCGCCTGCTGGGGGCCACGGTGCAGCCGGTCACCGCCGGCACCGCCACCCTCAAGGACGCCACCAGCGAAGCGATCCGCGACTGGGTGACCAACGTGGAGAGCACCCACTACATCCTGGGTTCGGTGGCGGGCCCGCACCCCTTCCCGATGCTGGTGCGCGATTTCCATGCCGTGATCGGTGAGGAGACCAAGCGCCAGTGCCATGAGGCCTTCGGTCGCAACCCGGATGTGCTGGTGGCCTGCGTGGGTGGCGGCTCCAATGCCATGGGTCTGTTCCATCCCTTCGTGCAGGACACCGACGTGCGCCTGGTGGGGGTGGAGGCTGCCGGCGATGGTGTGGCCACCGGTCGCCATGCCGCCACGATCACCGAGGGCCGGGTGGGCGTGCTGCACGGCGCCATGAGCCTGCTGCTGCAGGACAGCGAAGGCCAGGTGCAGGAAGCCCACTCGATCAGCGCCGGCCTCGATTACCCCGGTGTGGGCCCCGAGCACAGCTACCTGAAAACCATCGGCCGGGCTGAATACGGCGCCGTGACCGATGCCGAGGCCCTCGATGCCCTGCAGCTGCTCTGCCGCCTGGAGGGGATCATCCCGGCGCTCGAAACGGCCCACGCCTTCGCCTGGCTGGAGAAGCTCTGCCCCACCCTCGCCCCCGGCACCGAGGTGGTGCTCAACCTCTCCGGCCGCGGCGACAAGGATGTGAACACCGTGGCCGAGAAGCTGGGCAGCGCCCTCGGGGGCTGAGCTTCTCGGCACCGCCGCGGGTGGCATGGCCGCCAGCTGCTGACGATCATGCGGGGATCCCCGCGGTGCCTGCCCCGTGTCCCCTCGTCTTTCTTCGGTGGCTGCCGCCCTGGCCGATCAGGGGGTGCGGCGGCTGGCGATCACCTGGGTCAACCATGCCGGCGCCAGCCTGGTGAAGGTGGTGCCGCTGGCGGCCCTCGATGCCGCCGCCGCCCAGGGGGTGGGCTTCTCGCCGGTGTCGGATGCCTTCCGCGCCGATGGCGTGATCGCCCCCGGCCATCGCCTCGCCCGCCCCGACGGAGACCTGCGCCTGCGGCTCGATCCGGCGGCGGTGGCGCCCCTGGAGCCGTCCAGCGGCTGGGCCTGGGCCCCGGGTGAGCGCTGGGATCGCCTGGCTGATGCTCCCTATCCCGGCGATCAGCGCCGCTTCTGCCGCCAGCAGCAGCAGCGTCTGCAGGAGATAGGGCTGGAGCTGCAGGCCGGTTTCGAGCTGGAGTGGCTGGTGGCCGCCAGCCCACGCGCGGACGCGACGGCCGCGCCGCTGCCGGCGCTGGCGGGCGGGCCCTACGGCGCCGATCGGTTGGTGGAGGGGCTCGACTACGCCACGGCCCTGCTCGATGCCCTCGATGCCGCCGCCCTGCCCTGGCAGCAGTTCCACCCGGAATACGGCGCCGCGCAGTTCGAGCTGTCGCTGGCGCCCGGCACGGCTCTGGAGGCGGCGGATCGGCTGGTGCGCGCCAAGCTGGTGATCCAGCGCGTCAGCCGCCAGTTCGGTTGGTGCTGCAGCTTCAGCCCCAAGCCGGCCCTGGAGCGGGTCGGCAACGGCGGCCATCTGCATCTCAGCCTGCAGCGCCAGGGGGTGCCGCTGTGGCAGGGGGGCGATGGCCCCGCCGGCCTGACGCCACCGGGTGAGGCGGCCCTGGCGGCCCTGCTGGCGGAGCTGCCGGCGCTGCTGCCCCTGGCGTCGCCGCTGGCGGTGTCCTATCTGCGCCTGGCGCCGGGCTCCTGGTCGGCGCCGTTCCAGGTGTGGGGCGTGGAGAACCGCGAGGCGGCCCTGCGGTTGATCCCCGCCGCCGCCGACGGCGCGGCAGCGCATCTGGAGCTGAAGGTGAGCGATCTGGCGGCCAATCCCTACCTGCTGCTTGGTGCCGTGCAGGCGGTGCTGCGCGATGGCCTTGAGCGCCAGCCGCCCCTGCCG
>CBFHOT010000169.1:0-2932 GCA_965657465.1 Cyanobacteriota bacterium
CGCGGCGCCGTCGGGGTCAGTCCGGTGCGGCTGATCGGTCGGCTGCTGGCTGGTCAGCCCTGGCTTGAGCTCTGCCTCAGCGTGGACTGGCGGCAGTGCCATGAGCTGTTGCGCCTGGAGCTGCCCCTCGCTCAGCCCGCCCAGCGCTGGGCCAGTGACACCAGCGGTGGGGTGATCGAGCGTCCGGCGGCGGCGGTCACCGCCCGGGAGCAGGCCCGCTGGGAGGCGGCGGCGATCAGCTGGAGCGCTGCCTGCGGCCCCCGCGGCGGCCTGGCCCTGCTGCTGGATGGGCCGCAGGGGGTCTCGGCCCAGCCCGATCGCCTCGGGGTGTCGCTGCTGCGGGGGGCCACCTGGCCCGATCCCGCCGCCGACCACGGCTGGCAGCGCCAGCGCCTGGCGCTGCTGCCCTGCCCCGACGGTTGGCGTCAGGCCGCCGTGTCCGATCAGGCGGTGCTGTTCCGCGAGCCGCTCTGGCTCCGGCCCGCCGCCACGGCACAGGCCACTGCCGAGTTGGAGGAGGGCCTGGGGCTGGACGCTCTGCCGCCCCTGCCCGCCGGCGTCCAGTTGCTCGGCTTGCGGCCCCTGGCCGATGGGGGGGTGGCTCTGGGGCTGATCAACCTCACCCCCTGCCGCCAGCGCTTCAACGTCGGCGCGGGCTGGCGCATCACCGCTCGGCTCGATGGGCTCGATCAGCCGCTGGCCCCGACCGTGGCGGGCACGACTGTGCTGGCTGGGCCCGCTGGGCTGGCGCAGCCGCTGCTGATGCCCTGGGCGCTGGGCTTCTGGCGCCTCGAGCGGGCCGGCTGAGGGGGGCTCTGGTGCGCTCAGCTGGCCCGCAGATCAGTCGTCGTGATCGTCGAAGGGGTCGCTCAGCTGCTTCGACGGTGGGCCGAAGGCGATGTAGATGCCGAAGCCGGTCAGACCCAGCAGCACGGCCAGCACCGCCAGGGCCACCGAAAGGGCGGGAGAGCCGCTGCTGCTGGGGTCCATGGGCGAAAAAGGGGGGCGGAGCCGGGGCTGCGGGCCTGACCTGGAGGCTGCGGCGAGCCGGTGGCGTGCCCACGGTCGTCACAACTCTCGACAGCCCCGCCCGCTGGAGCCGGCAAGGCCCTTACAGTAACCAGAGCGATTCCTTGCGCGAGAGGTTCAAGCAGCCATGGCTCAACGCACCCGTCTCGGCGACCTGCTGCGCCCCCTGAACTCCGAGTACGGCAAGGTCGTGCCCGGCTGGGGCACCACCCCCGTGATGGGCATCTTCATGGTGCTGTTCCTGGTGTTCCTGCTGGTGATCCTGCAGCTGTACAACCAGTCGCTGCTGCTCGAAGGCATCAACGTCAACTGGAACGGCGTCGGCTGAGGCCGGCGACGGCGCCCCGGATTCCATGAACTTCTTCGGCATCGGTCTCCCCGAGATGGCGGTCATCGCCGCCATCGGCCTGCTGGTCTTCGGCCCCAAGCGGCTGCCGGAGCTGGGGCGCACCCTCGGTCGCACCCTCAAGGGCTTCCAGTCGGCCTCCTCGGAGTTCGAAAAGGAGTTCCGCACGGCCATCGCGCCTCAGGACACGGCGGTGCCACCCGCCGCTGAAGGGGTGCTGGATGCCGTTCCTCTTGCCGCGGCTGTTCCTGCTCCTGGAGTCGCCTCAACGCCGGAAGCTGAGGCCTCTGCCGCTGCCGAGGCTGCTCAGCCTGCCGTTGAGGTCGCGGCGCCCGCCGATGCGGCGGCGACGGCTGACACCCCCGCCTCCTGATCCGACGTCCTGCCGATCTGAGCCCTGGTGTCATCCTCCGCTGCTCCGGTCGCTGGAGCGCCGCCGCTGGCTCTGGTTGTCGGTCTCGGCAATCCGGGTGACAAGTACGCCGGCACCCGCCACAACGTGGGCTTCATGGCTTTGGAGCGTCTGGCGGCGGAAGCCGGCAGCAGGTTTCGCCAGCAGTCGAAGTTGCATGGCCTGCTGGCCGAGGTGGGTCAGGGTGCTGCCCGGCTGCGGCTGCTGATGCCCCAGACCTTCATGAACGACAGCGGCCGCTCGATTCGTGCCGCCCTCGACTGGTTTTCGCTCGAGCCCGCTCAGTTGCTGGTGCTGGTGGACGACATGGACCTGCCCCTCGGCCGCCTGAGGCTGCGGGCCAGCGGCAGCGCCGGCGGCCACAACGGTCTGCGCAGCACCATCAGTCACCTCGGCACCCAGGACTTTCCGCGCCTGCGCATCGGCATCGGAGCCCCGGCTGACAATCCCGTGGAGCGCAAGGCCCGCACCATCGGCCATGTGCTCGGCCGTTTTGCCGCCGCCGAGCAGCCCCTGCTCGAGGACGTGCTCAGCGAGGTGGAGGCCGGCATTGGCCTGATCCAGCGCCTCGGTCTGGAGCGGGCTGGTAACCGGTTGAACGGATTCCGCGCCCAGGCTGCGTCAGCCTGAGGCCATGGCCCGTCTGCCCGCCACCACCGCCCGGCTGCGGGTGCTGCATCAGAGCTTCAGCGAGCGGCTGCTGGAGGGGGAGGTGTGCGCCGGTGGCTTTCAGTGGACCTTCCGCTGGTCCTTCGACCGCGGTCAGCTCAGCGTCGAGCCCTCTCTCGGCCGCGCCCTCATCCAGGACGCGCTGCTGCGCTTTCTGCTGCGCAGCGACTATCAGCTCGAACCCGGTGGCGATTACGCCTTCACGGTGCGGGCACGCTTCTGAGCGGAGGCTGCGCCTGGCGCGCCAGGGGGCGCTGCAGATGCCGCTCCAGCAGCAACTGCGCCACCACATCGTCGATGTCCCGTGGGGGCAGCCGCAGCCCGGCCGGCAGCCAGCGCCGCCAGCCGCTCCGCTCCCCCAGCTGCCAGTAGCGCTGCCGCGCCGCCAGGGTGCTGCCCCGCTCATCCACCAGCAGCACCGTCAGCCCCAGGGCGGCCAGCGGCGCCTGCCAGCTGCGGCTGCCGGTGCCATCACC
>CBFHOT010000170.1:0-2913 GCA_965657465.1 Cyanobacteriota bacterium
ATGGCGGCAGCCCCTGCCAGGGCGCCTCGGGGCCAGCCGCCTCGCGGCGCCGCAGCAGCTCGCGCAGCATGCCGTTCACCACCGGCGCCAGCCGGGCCAGGCCGCCGCGCTTGGCCAGCTCCACCGTGGTGCTCACCGCGGCCGAGGCCGGCACCCGCGCGCAGAACAGCAGCTGATAGAGACCGAGATGCAGCAGCCAGCGCAGCTTCGGCGGCTGGCGCTCAGCCGGCACGCGGCCGAGGGCATCGAGCCAGGCATCGAGCAGGCGGCGCTGGCGGATGGCGCCATAGGCCAGTTCGGTGGCCAAGCCGCGATCGAGGGTGGCCAGGCGCTGGCGCTGCAGCTCCCGCTCCAGGGCGCCATCGGCGTAGGCGCCGCTGGCCACCGCCTGCAGCACCTGCCAGGCCACCTGCCGCGGCCCCAGACCGGCTGGAGCGGCGGCGGATTCAGGAGGAACCGCGGAGCCTGAGCCGGATTCAGACGCGGAACCGGAAGCGGCGCGGGGGGCGGCGGCGGGCAATGGGCGATGAGCCTGGGGATGCCTCCACAACTAGCTCGGAGCGAGCCAGCGATGCCGCGCCAGGGGCAGCCGGCCCTCGCCGTCCACGGGGATCCCCTCAACCCGCAGCAGCTCGGCCTGGATCCAGTCGCTGCCCTCGCGGCTGGGGGTGAAGCTGATGCGGCCCTGGGCGTTCACCACCCGATGCCAGGGCACCGGTGAAGGCAGAGGCAGACGGCGCAGGGCCCAGCCCACATGCCGGGCCTGGCCGTAGGCGCCGATCAGCTCGGCGATCTGGCCGTAGGTGGCCAGCTGGCCGCGGGGGATGCGGGCCACGGCGGCATAGACGCGCTGATCGAAGCTGGCCTGGGAATCGGGCACGGCGGCCGGCCGCGGGCGGCCCCCCATGATGCTCCGATGCTGATCTGCCGCTGATCGCCGATGCCGCTGCTGCCGCGCCGCTTTGAACGCCTGCAGGCCGTGCTGCAGCGCCGCATGGGCGATCTGACGGTACTGCTGGAGCATGTGGATAAACCCCACAACCTCTCGGCGATCCTGCGCAGCTGCGACGCGGTGGGGGTGCTGGAGGCCCATGTGGTGAGCCTCAAGGGGCGAACGCCCACCTTCAACAACACAGCCCTGGGCAGCCAGAAGTGGGTGCCGCTGCACAGGCACGAGAGCACCGCAGCGGTGATGCGCCAGCTGAAGGAGCGGGGCTTCCGGCTCTACGGCACCCACCTGAGCGTGGAGGCGGTGGACTACCGCCAGTGCGACTACACCGGCCCCACCGCCTTCGTGCTGGGGGCGGAGAAGTGGGGGCTGAGCGATGCCGCCACCGCCCTGGTGGACCAGGCGATCGTGATCCCGATGCAGGGGATGGTGCAGTCGCTGAATGTGAGCGTGGCGGCGGCGACGCTGCTGTTCGAGGCGCTGCGGCAGCGGCAGGCGGCGGGGCTGGTGCCCACGGCCGGCGAAGGGCTGGAACCGGAGCAGTATCAGCAGCTGCTGTTCGAATGGGCCTACCCGCAGGTGGCGGCCTGGTGCCGCGAGCAGGGGCGGCACTATCCGGCCCTCACCGCGGATGGGGCGATCGCCGAGGAGCTGCCCCGCACCCTGCGACTGCGCTGCTGAGCCTCCGGAGCCGGAGCCTCAGGGGGCTGGATCCTCGCCGCGGCTGAGGCTCCACAGCCGGCGACTGGTGGCGCCCGGCAACCAGAGGGCCACACCGAGGGCGATCAGCTCCAGCAGGATCTGGCGGCCACCGAGCAGCACCACCGCCAGGGCCGTGATGGCGAGCATGCACTGCAGCATGCCCCAGACGTCGTCGCTGTGGGTGCTGCCGCTGCCCCAGAGCACACCGGCCAGGCCGAGCAACAGCAGATCGAGCCACCAGGGCATGGCACAACCATCGGCGGGTCTCCATTCTGATCGGCCGAGCGCTCAGCGGCTGGCACGCCCGGCCTGGCCGGCGCCGCTGAGCCAGGCCTCCAGGCCCTCACCGAGGAACGAGAGCCCCAGCACCAGCACGAACAGGGCCAGGCCGGGGTAGAGGGCCGTCCACCAGATGCCGGTGGGCAGGGCGGTGAGGGCCTGCTGCAGATCGCCGCCCCATTCCGGCACGGTTTCTGGCAGGCCGAGGCCGAGGAAGCCGAGGCCGCCGAGCACAAGCACCGCATCGGCGGCGTTGAGGGTGAGCAGCACCGGCACCGAGGTGATCACGTTGCGCAACAGGTAGCGGCGCAGGATCCAGAGGGGGCCGGCGCCGAGGGAGCGGGCGGCTTCCACGAACAGCTCGGCCTTCACCTGGGCGCTCTGGTTGCGCACCACGCGGAAGTACTGGGGGATGTAGACGACACAGAGGGCGGCGGCGGCGTTGGGCAGGCCGCGGCCGAGCAGGAAGGCCAGCACCACCGAAAGCAGCAGCACCGGCAGGGTGTAGAGGGTGTCCATCAGCAGCACCAGCAGCCGATCCACCCAGCCGCCGAGGTAGCCGCTGGCCATCCCCAGCGGCACCCCCACCGCCAGAGCCACCACCAGGGCCACCACCACCACCTGCAGGGCCACACCGCTGGCGGCAAGGGTGCGCACGCAGACGTCGCGGCCGAGGCGATCGGTGCCGCACCAATGGGCCGCCGAGGGCGGGGCGTAGATCGGGTTGTGCAGGCCGGCGTTGGGGTCGGGCAGCAGGCCGGCCTGCACCAGCAGCGGCGTGAGCAGCGCCGCCAGGAGATAGAGCAGCACGATCACCACCCCCCAGCGGGCCATGCGGGCCGAGAGAGTGGTGGCGCGGCGGAGGGCAAAGCCGGCGAACACAGAGCGGCGAGCAGCAGCGGCACCAGTTCAGCACCACTGCCGGCTGCCTGCAGGGCTTGTGCGGCCTGGTGCGGCTGAACAGCACAAGCCACCTCTAAATT
>CBFHOT010000171.1:0-2913 GCA_965657465.1 Cyanobacteriota bacterium
CCCTGCGCGAAAAGCTCCCCGACGATTTCCAAACCGCGGAATACCTGCGCGACCACGGCTTCGTGGATCACATCGTGCCCCGCACCAAGTTGCGCAGCACCCTGGTGAGCCTGCTCAAGATGCATGGCGTGAACAAAGCCGTGGCGGCATGAACCCGATCACAGGCGCCCAGGGCCTAATCAGCCGCGCGCTGGGCCTGCTGCTTGGACTGCTGCTGCTGGTGGGCGGCTTCACAGCGCCGGCCTGGGCCGGCCCGGTGGACTGGCATGAAGTGCCCGCCAGCAACGACGGGCGCCAGTGGTGGGATGCCGGCAGCCTGCGGGTGAACCGCAGCGGCAACCTCACGGTGCTGAGCCGCTTCCAGCCCGCTCCGCCCGCCGATCAGCCGCGCAACGCCGATGGCAGCGAGCCGCGTCCGCCCGCCAGCGATCTTTACGTGATGGAAATCGACTGCGGCCAGACCCTCTTCCGCGACACCTCCATCAACGGCATCCCCCAGTGGGGCAGCAGCTGGCAGGCCGCCGCCGGCGACGATCTGATCAGCTCCACCATCAGCGAAGCCTGCGCCGCCGGGGAGAGCCTGCTGGCAGGCTTCTGAGGCGTGACCAACCGCCCGTGACGGCAGCCCCCTCTTCGCAGCGTCCCCTCGGTGTGGCCCTGGTGGGCCTTGGCTTCGGCGAAAAGGTGCACTTGCCGGCCCTGCGGGACTGCCCGCTCACCGAACCGGTGGCCCTCTGGCACCACCGGGCTGAGCGGCTCGAGCAGGCCTGTGCCACCACGGGGTTGGCGGGCTTCAACAGCTACGAGGCACTGCTGGCGGATCCCCGCGTGGATGCATTGGTGATCGCCACCCCGCCGGAGCCGCGCTTCGAGCTGGCCCGCCGCGCCCTGCTGGCCGGCAAGCACCTGATGCTGGAGAAGCCGGTGGGCCTGCACGCCGGCCAGGTGGAGGAACTGCAGCGGCTGGCGATGCAGCGCAGCCTCACCGTGGCGGTGGACTTCGAATACCGGGCGGTGCCGCTGTTCCAGAAGCTGAAGGCCCTGCTCAGCGAGGGGGCGATCGGCGAGCCGGTGCTGGTGAAGCTCGACTGGCTGATGGGCAGCCGCGCCGACGCTTCGAGGCCCTGGAACTGGTATTCCCAGGTGGCCGAAGGCGGCGGCGTGCTGGGCGCCCTGGGCACCCATGCCTTCGACATGCTGCATTGGCTGATCGGCCCCAGCCGCAGCCTGCAGGCGCAGCTGAGCACGGCGATCGCCGTGCGGCCCCTGGCCGATGGCAGCGGCCAGCTGGCGGCGGTGGATGCCGAGGACATCGCCCTGATCCAGCTGCAGCTCGATGGACCCGGCGGCCAGGCGGTGCCGGCTCAGGTGAACCTCTCCTCGGTGACCCGCCGCGGCCGCGGCTGCTGGCTGGAGATCTATGGCCGCGACGGCACCGCCGTGCTGGGCTCCGACAACCAGGCCGACTACGTGCACGGCTTCAACCTGTGGCTGAGCCGCTGCGGCGAACCGCTGCGGCGCCTGGAGCCGGATCCGCGCTTCGCCTTCTTGCGCACCTGGGAGGACGGCCGGATCGCGCCGGTGGAGCGGCTGCACAGCTGGTGGAGCGAAGCGGTGCGCCAGCGGCGGCCGATGGTGCCGGGCCTGGCGGAGGGAGCCGCCAGCCAGCGCTGCTGCGACCTGGCCCGCCAGGGCCACTGAGGGGAGGGGGCGGCCGCCGCGAGCAGCACACCAGCCCGAGCAGCGGCCAGCTCAGCAGCGCAGACACGCAGAACACAGCGAGCGGTATCAGGACGAACCCCGAAAAGCAGTAACAACGGCTACCGTTTAATCACGTTGGCCGGCGGGGCTGCCCCGTCCGGCGGAAGTAGGGAGCGTCAGGCGCCACCCGCGCTCAGCGCAGCACCCGAAGCAACGCGCCATCCACCCAGCCGCGGGCCTCGGCCCCGGACCATCACGGAGGCACGTCCCCATGTCCATCACCAGCGCCAAGCAGATGGCGCGCCAGGCCGAACTGGCCCGCCGCGCCGTCAAACAGAACGGCTACGCCGTCAACGCCCTGCGCAAACAGCAGCTGATCGACTGATCGCCGCGCCAGCCAACGCACCTCCGAGCAGCGCGCGGGGGTGCACAAGGGCATCGCCTAAACTCGCCCGCAGTACCCACTCACCATCCGAGAGGTTCCCCATGGCGCTCGTTCCGCTTCGGCTGCTGCTGGATCACGCCGCCGAAAACGGCTACGGCATCCCTGCCTTCAACGTGAACAACCTGGAGCAGGTGCAGTCGATCATGGAGGCGGCCTATGAGACCGACTCTCCGGTGATTCTGCAGGCCTCTCGCGGCGCCCGCCAGTACGCCGGTGAGAACTTCCTGCGCCACCTGATCCTGGCTGCGGTGGAAACCTATCCGGACATCCCGGTGGTGATGCACCAGGACCACGGCAACAGCCCCGCCACCTGCTTCGGTGCTGCCGCCAACGGCTTCACCTCGGTGATGATGGACGGCTCGCTGATGGCCGACGCCAAGACCCCCGCCAGCTACGAGTACAACGTGGCGGTCACCAAGGAAGTGGTGGACGTGGCCCACGCCATCGGCGTGAGCGTGGAAGGCGAACTGGGTTGCCTGGGCTCCCTGGAGACCGGCATGGGTGAGGCCGAGGACGGCCACGGCTTCGAGGGCAAGCTCGACCACAGCCAGCTGCTGACCGATCCCGCCGAGGCCGCCGACTTCGTCGCCAAGACCAAGGTGGACGCCCTGGCCATCGCCATCGGCACCAGCCACGGCGCCTACAAGTTCACCCGCAAGCCCACCGGTGAAGTGCTGGCCATCAGCCGCATCGCCGAGATCCACAAGGCCATCCCCAACACCCACCTGGTGATGCACGGCTCCTCCTCCGTGCCCCAGGAGTGGCTG
>CBFHOT010000172.1:0-2883 GCA_965657465.1 Cyanobacteriota bacterium
TGATCCAGGCGTTGCTGCCGCGGATGCCAGAGGGCCACCGGCCGGGCGGCAGGGCAGGCCTGCAGCGCCGGCAGATGCACCTTCTCACCGAAACCGAGGCCGGCGATCGCCACGCCGAGGGGCCGGCTGATGGACATGGAGCGCAAGGGAGGGCTCAGCCAGCCTGCAGCAGCGGCGCCCCTGCCTCACAGCTGGCGTCGAGCACGGCCTCGAGCAGCCCATCGCCATCCACCGGCTGCCACTCGGCCCGCGGGTGCGGCCAGCCGTTGACGCTGGTGTCGCGGAACAGGCGCTGGCCGCAGTCGAGCTCCATCACGTAGAGATCGCCGAGGCGTTCGCTTTCGCCCTCGGCCGCTGCCGGCTGGAAGCGGCTGAGCACCGACAGCTGGCCGCTGCGGCTGCGGCGCAGGCTGCCGGCATCCCACCACTGGCGGCCATCGGCGTTGGCGGGCACCTCGCGCCAGTCCACCGGGCCGGCCCAGGCCGGCGCTGGTGCTGGGCTGAGGGGGCCCAGCAGCAGGGGCAGCAGCAGCGCCACCAGCCACGTCGCCAGCCGCCCGGCGGCGGTGCGGAACGGCAGCCAGCAGCGCGTCATGCCGTCACCGGGCGGCGGCTGTGCAGGCGCAGCAGGCTGGCCAGGGTGGCCTTGAAGCGGGTGCGCTCCACGATCGCGTCCACGAAGCCGTGGTCGCGCAGGTACTCGGCGGTCTGGAAGCCATCGGGCAGCTTCTCGCGCAGCGTCTGCTCGATCACCCGCCGGCCGGCGAAACCGATCAGCGCCTTCGGTTCGGCCAGGATCAGATCGCCGAGCATGGCGAAGCTGGCGGTCACCCCGCCGGTGGTGGGATGGGTGAGCAGGGGGATGTAGAGCAGCTCCGCCTCGCGATGGCGCTGCAGGGCGCCGGAGATCTTGGCCATCTGCATCAGGCTGAGCATCCCCTCCTGCATGCGGGCGCCGCCGGAGGCGCAGACGATCAGCACCGGATAGCCCCGGTCGGTGGCGGTCTCGATCAGGCGGGTGAGCTTCTCGCCCACCACCGAGCCCATCGAGCCGCCCATGAAGCGGAAATCCATCACCCCCAGGGCCAGGGGTTGGTCGCTGCTGCGGCAGAGGCCCGTGACCACGGCATCGCGCAGGCCGGTGCTGCTCTGGCTGTCGCGGATGCGGTCGGCGTAGCTGCGGCGATCCTTGAAGGCCAGCGGGTCGGTGGGGCTGAGCTCAGCGTCGAGGGGCTGGAAGCTGCCGGGATCGGCGATCAGGCGGATCCGCTCCTCGCTGTCGATGCGGTGGTGGTAGCCGCAGCCCTTGCAGACGCTGGCATTGGCGATCAGGTCCTTGCGGTAGACCACCAGACCGCAATCCGGGCATTTGCTCCAGAGCCCATCCCCCTCCTCGGCCTCCTGGGCATTGCGCAGGGCCGGTGCGCTCTTGCGGCGGTCGGCGAACCAGTCGAACAGCGACATGGGCGGGGCGCCAGGGGCTGGGGTCTCCCCCATTTAAGGCCGTCAGGCCGGGCCGATCCCCCAGCCGAGGGGCTGCAGCAGGTGCTGCTGCCAGAAGCCGTTGCCCAGCAGCCACACCGCCGCACCACCGGCGGCCAGAAAGGGCCCGAAGGGCATCGGGTCGTGGCGGCCCAGGCGGCCGCTGATCCGGCCGATCATCCCCACCAGCGCGCCGCTGACCACCGCCAGGATCACCGTGAGGCCGAGGCCGCTCAATCCCAGCCAGGCTCCGAGCAGGGCCGCCAGCTTGGCGTCGCCCAGCCCCAGGGCCGGCCGTCCCATCAGCCGTTCGGCCAGGGCGCTGACCGCCTCGAAGCCCACCAGGCCCAGGCCCGCCGCCAGAAGGTGCTGGGCCAGCAGCGGTGCCCCCACCGTCCAGCCCTGCTGGAAACCGAGCAGGGCGGTGCAGAGCAGCCCCAGCAGCAGGCCATGGCGGCAGAGCGGTTCCGGCAGCCAGAGGCGATCGAGGTCGATCAGGGTGAGGGGCACCAGCCAGCTGAGCAGCAGCCAGCCGCTCAGCAGCAGCCCCAGAGCATCGGCGGCAGGGCCCATGGCGCTCGGGCTGCCGGCCCAGGCCGCCACCCACAGCCCCGCCACCAGCAGCTCCACCGCCGGGTAGCGGATCGCCACCGGCGCCTGGCAATGGCGGCAGCGGCCGCGCAGCAGCAGCCAGCTGAGCAGCGGGATGTTCTCGAACCAGGCGAGGGAGGTGCCGCAGCGGGGGCAGTGGCTGCCCGGCAGCAGCAGCGATTCCTGCCGCGGCAGCCGCCAGGCCACCACATTGATGAAGCTGCCGACGCAGGCGCCGAGAGCTGCGGCCAGCAGCGGTGCCGCCGTCAGCAGGCTGGAGGGCAGAGCGGGAAGCTGGTGGAGCGGCAGCGGCATGGTGGCGGCGAGCACGTCAATGGCGCCGGTGGCGCAGGTGCAGGGGCGCGGAAGACGGATTCATCAAGCGGGGCATGGCCAGCTGCTGAGGGATCAGCGGGTGCGAGGCATCCGCAGGCGGCTGGAGGCCCGGGCCGTGGGCCGGCCGCGCAGCAGCTCCATCGGTATGAACTGCTCATCGGGCAGCAGCACCGGCGTGTCGAACACCACGCGACCGCGGTTGGCCTGCAGCACCACGCCGCAGGGATCGGCACCGTTGGGGCAGCGCTCCTGATAGTGAAAGACCACCGCCCGCGCCTGCTGGAACACCTGCTGGCTGTTGATCTGGTCCAGACGCAGAACGGGAGCGGCCGCAGAGGCCGCTCCCGCAATCAGGAACGAGGGGCAGGAGGACTCCGGTTGACGCGCACCCGGCTGCTGCCGTGGTGGAGGCCCGGATGCTGGGGTGTGGGCTCTGGCGTGGGTGATGGCCTCACCGACTCCGGTTGGGTCCCA
>CBFHOT010000173.1:0-2874 GCA_965657465.1 Cyanobacteriota bacterium
AACGGCGGGGAAAGCTGGTGGTCACGGGTGTGGGCAAGAGCGGCATCGTGGCCCGCAAGATCGCCGCCACCTTCTCCTCGATCGGCCTGACGGCGGTGTTCCTCAACCCCGTGGATGCCCTCCACGGCGACCTGGGCATCGTGGCCGCCGAGGACGTGGCCCTGCTGCTCTCCAACAGCGGTGAAACGGAGGAGCTGCTGGCGATCCTGCCGCACCTGAGCCGGCGCGGCACCCACCGCATCGCCCTGGTGGGACGGATCGACTCCAGCCTGGCGCGGGGCTGCGACGTGGTGCTCGACGGCTCCGTGGATCGCGAGGTCTGCCCCCTCAACCTGGCTCCTACCGCCAGCACGGCGGTGGCGATGGCCATCGGCGATGCCCTGGCGGCCGTGTGGATGGAGCGGGCGGGCATCTCGCCGGTGGATTTCGCGATCAACCACCCGGCCGGCTCCCTCGGCCGCCGTCTCACCCTCACCGTGGCCGATCTGATGGTGCCGGCGAGCGAACTGACGCCGCTGCCACCCGATGCCCCCCTGCCGCAGGTGATCGCCCATCTCACCCAGGGCAGCCCCAGCCGCGGCAGCCTCGGGGCCAGCTGGGTGCATGCGGCAGCGGATGCGGCCAGCCTGGCGGGGCTGATCACCGATGGCGACCTGCGCCGCACCCTGCAACGCCACGGCACCCGCGACTGGGATCAGATCACCGCGGCGGAGATGGCCACCCGCGATCCGATCACGGTGACCCCCGACGTGCTCGCCGCCGACGCCCTGGCCCTGATGGAGCGCAACCCGCGCCAGGCGATTTCAGTGCTGCCGGTGGTGGACCCCGCCCAGCCGCAGCGGTTGAAGGGCCTGCTGCGGCTCCATGACCTGGTGCAGGCCGGCTTCAGCCCCAGCCCCGGCTGATCGTCCCAGCGCCGGGCTGATCTGCGCCCAACCCAGCTGCAGCGAGCCGATACCGGATCGCCCAGGCCTGGGACAATGGCGCCACGCCCCGGCCCTTGCCGGCCCACTGCTGCTGCCGCCATGAGCTTCCGCCTGATCGCCGGCCCCTGCGTGATCGAGAACCGCGATCTGGTGCTGCAGGTGGCCGAGCAGGTGAGTGCGCTCTGCCAGCGGCTGGGCATCACCTACGTGTTCAAGGCCAGCTTCGACAAGGCCAACCGCAGCTCCGGCCAATCCTTCCGCGGCCCAGGCGCCGATGAGGGGCTGGCGATCCTGGCGGAGGTGCGCGAGCGCTTCGGAGTGCCGGTGCTCACCGACATCCACGAGAGCCACCAGGCCGCCGCCGCCGCCCAGGCGGTGGATGTGCTGCAGATCCCGGCCTTCCTCTGCCGCCAGACCGACCTGCTGGAGGCTGCCGCCAAGGCCGTAGCCGGCACCGGCAAGGTGGTGAACGTGAAGAAAGGGCAGTTCCTGGCCCCCTGGGACATGGCCCAGGTGGTGGGCAAGTTCGCCGAGTGCGGCCTGGAGGCCAGCAGCGGCCGGCTCTGGCTGACCGAACGGGGCAGCAGCTTCGGTTACAACACCCTGGTGGTGGACTACCGCAGCCTGCCGCAGCTGCAGGCGCTGGGCTGTCCGGTGATCTTCGATGCCACCCACGCGGTGCAGCAGCCGGGGGGGCGCGGCAGCAGCTCCGGTGGCCAGCGCGAGTTCGTGGCGCCCCTGGCCCGGGCGGCGATGGCGGTGGGCGTCGATGGCCTGTTCATGGAGGTGCATCCCGATCCGGAGCAGGCCCTCAGCGACGGGCCGAACATGGTGCCGCTGCACCGGCTGGAGGCGCTGCTGCGCCAGCTGCTGGCCCTGCGCGAGGCCGTGGCCGGCGGCCTGGCCGTCAGCACCCTCTGAAGCGAAGGCCATGACCAGCCTCAGCGGCCTGCACCTGCGCTCCCGCCTGCAGCGGCGGCGGCTGTCGCCGCGCCTGCGGCAGATCCGGCTGCTGGTGTGCGATGTCGATGGCGTCCTCACCGACGGCGGCCTGCACTACGACGCCACGGGCGGTGTGGTGAAGCGCTTCGATGTGCGCGACGGCCTGGCGGTGCGCATGCTGCAGCGCGCCGGCCTCAGCGTGGCACTGCTCAGCGGCGGCCGCAGCGGCGCCATCGAGCAGCGGGCCCGCCACCTCGACATCACCCACTGCCTGGTGGGGGTGGGCGACAAGCGCGCCGGCCTGGAGGGGCTGCAGCGGCAGCTGGGCATGGGGCGCGAGCAGACCGCCTTCATCGGCGACGACCTCAACGACCTCACCGTGCGGCCGCTGTGCAACCTGCTGGTGGCGCCGGCTGATGCGGTGGCCGCCCTGCGGCGCCAGGCCGACTGGGTGCTGCAGCGCCGCGGCGGCGACGGCGCCCTGCGGGAGCTCAGCGATGCCCTGCTGGCGAGCCAGGGGCAGCTCGACGCTCTGCATCGCCACGGCTGGCGCGAGGGCAACGGCTGAAGCCGGCCCTCAGCTGGCCAGCAGCGCCCGCGCCTGCTCCAGCTGCTCCGGGGTATCCACTGAGAAGCAGTCGGCCTCCACGCTGAAGGTGGCGATCGGGATGCCCGCCTCCAGCAGGCGCAGCTGCTCCAGCTTCTCCAGCTCCTCCAGGGCGGAGGCCGCCAGCTGCGACCAGCCGGCCAGCACATCGGCCCGGTAGCCGTAGATGCCCACATGGCCCCAGTAGGTGGTGCGGCTGTGCCACTGCTCCGGGGCCAGGTCGCGCACGTGGGGCAGGGCGCTGCGGGAGAAGGTGATCGCCCGCCCGTCAGCGGCGCGCAGCACCTTCACCACATTGGGATCGTGGATCTTCTCCGCCGCAAGCGGATACACCGGTGTCAGCACCGGCGGCCGATCCAGAGCCGTGAAGCGTTCGATCATCGCCGCCAGGATCGCCGG
>CBFHOT010000174.1:0-2798 GCA_965657465.1 Cyanobacteriota bacterium
GCCTCCGCCGCTGGCGTTGCGGCTGCGGCCGTGCCCCCCGCCGTGCGGCGCCGCTGGCGCGGCCCCCTGCTGGCCGGCCTCTGCTTCGGGCTCTCGTATTGCCTGGTGCAGCGGCTGCTGGATCTGGAGCTGCCGCAGCTGATCCAGCTTGGCCATTCCTTTGATGTGCGCGAGGTGCCGGGCACCAGCCTCGACAGCCTGCGTCTGCGACTCGGCGGCGACGCGGCGCCGATCCGCGGTGATCTGGAGCTGCTGGAGCTGGAGCTGCAGCAGGAGCAGGCCGAGCGCGAGCGCGCTCGCCAGCAGCAGGAGGCCGAAGCCCAGCGCCAGGCGGAGGAGGGCTCGGATGCGGCGGACGCGCTCTCAGAGGAGCAGCCCCCCCAGGACGGTCTGCCCCCCCTGGAGCCCCAGCTGCCGCCCGCCGATTCTGGCCAGCCGCCCGCGCCCTGAGGCGCTGCTCAGCCCTGGGATCTGCCACAGTTTCAGCACGCGCCCTCCGCTGCTGCCATGCCCGCCCCCCAGTCCGTGATGCAGGCGGCCGTCAGCCGGCTCGGTGCCCGGCTGGGGGGTGGTCTGCTTGATGCCGCCGCCCATGTGGCCGTGGTGCTCCAGGACGCCCCCGAGCGCCTGCGCCACGAGCTGGAGCTGTTCTGGCAGGAGGTGGAGCTGGAGGCGGAGCGGCTGGAGCGGGGGGAGGCTGCCGCTGGCACCAGCACCGCTGCCGGTTCCGCGGCATCGCCAGCCCGCCCGGTGCCGGCCGATCCCCAGGAGCAGATCGATGCCCTGCGGGCCCGCGTCGCTGCCTTCAGCCGTCGTCTGGATCAGAGCCTGTGAGCCGCTGGTCGTTGTTCTGGCGGCCGCTGCGCATCTGGTGGCTGGCCCTGCAGCTCGCCGCTGGCCTCTGGTGGGATGGCCAGGCCTGGACCTACCCCGGCGGCATCACCGCTGAGCGTCAGGCCCAGCGCTCCCGCCGCCGCGCCCGCTGGCTCACCGGTCAGTTTCTGAGCCTCGGCTCCGCCTTCATCAAGCTCGGCCAGCTGCTCTCTGCCCGCCCCGATGTGCTGCCGGCGGAGCTGGTAGAGGAGCTCGCTCAGCTGCAGGACCGCGTTCCCGCCTTCCCCTTCAGCGTGGTGCAGGCCCTGCTGGAGCAGGAGCTCGGCGAGCGCTGCGCTGAGATCATCGATCTCGAGCCGCAACCCCTCGGGGCCGCCAGCCTTGCCCAGGTGCATCGCGCCAGCCTGCGCAGCGGCCGCCAGGTGGTGCTCAAGGTGCAGCGCCCCGGTCTGGAGCGCCTGTTCCGCCTCGATCTGGAGGTGCTGCAGCAGGTGGCCGCCGCCGTGCAGCGCCATCCCCGCTGGGGCCGCGGCCGCGATTGGGTGGCGATCGCCAAGGAATGCCGCCGCGTGCTGCTGCGGGAGCTCGACTTCCGCCTGGAGGCCGAACACGCCGCCCGCTTTCGCCAGCAGTTCCTCGACGATCCCGGCATCCGCATCCCGGCGGTGGTGTGGGAGCTCAGCGCCCGACGCGTGCTCTGCCTCGACTACGTGCCCGGCATCAAGATCACCGATCGCCAGGCCCTGGTGGACGCCGGCATCAACCCGGCGGCGGTGGCCGAGAAGGGTGCCGCCAGCTATCTGCAGCAGCTGGTGCGCTACGGCTTCTTCCACGCCGATCCCCATCCCGGCAATCTGGCCGTGGCGCGCGATGGCGCGCTGATCTACTACGACTTCGGCATGATGGGCCAGCTCTCGGGCCGGCTCCGCTCGCGCCTGGGCCGCATGGTGCGCGCCGCCGCCGGCCGCGATGCGGCCGCCCTAGTGGACGAGCTGCAGGCCGCCGGTGTGATCGCCACCGGCATCGATGTGGGGCCGGTGCGCCGGCTGGTGCGGCTGATGCTCACCGAAGCGCTGACGCCGCCGTTTTCAGCCAATGCCCTCAACAAGCTGTCGGGCGATCTCTATGCCCTGGTGTATGGCCAGCCCTTCCGGCTGCCGCCGGAGCTGATCTTCGTGATGCGGGCCCTCTCCACCTTCGAGGGCGTCGGCCGCAGCCTCGATCCCGGTTTTAGCCTGGTGGCGATTGCCCGCCCCTATCTCCTTCCCCTGATGACCTCCAGCGGTGGTTCCGGTTCCGATCTGCTGGGGGAGCTGTCGCGGCAGGCGGCCGAGGTGGGCAGCCGCGCCTTTGGCATTCCCCGCCGCCTCGACGAAAGCCTGGCGCGCATCGAGCAGGGCGACCTGCAGGTGCAGATCCGCGCCGGTGAAACCGATCGGCTGCTGCGTCGTCTGGCCCTGGCGCAGCAGAGCGCCGGCCAGTCGATGCTGCTGGCTGGCCTGGCGGTGGCGGCAGCCCTGCTGGCCGCCAGCAGTCGCCCGGCCCTGGTGGCCCTGCCGCTGCTGCTGGGGGCTCCCGTGAGCCTCAGCTGGTTGAAACTGCAGGCGCGCCTGCGCCGCGACAGCCGGCTCGATCAGCTGCCCGGCCTGGCCTCCCCGGCATCTGCCGCCACGCCGTCCCCGTCAGCGGCCGCCGAGCCCACTGCCCGGGCCGATGGCTGAACGGCACACCCTGCTGGCCGCTGCTCTGACCGCCTGCCTCAGTGGGGCTGCGGCAACGCCACCAGCGGCCAGCGCTCAGAGCCAGCCAGCCGGGGTCGATGCCGAGCTGTTCGATGCGCTGCTGGTGCCCCTGCAGTCCTGTATCGCCCGCATCGACCGGCGCCAGCTGCAGCTGCTGGAGCGCCAGGGGCAGGCGGCGGAGCGGGAGGTGCGCGGCCTCTGCCGCGCCGGCCGCGGTGATGC
>CBFHOT010000175.1:0-2774 GCA_965657465.1 Cyanobacteriota bacterium
TTGAACGGGCCGGCGGTGACCAGGATCTGATCGCCTTCGGCCAGGTCGACCTTGACCACCGGCTTCTTCTCGGCGGCGCGCTTGAAGATGCGATCCACCTCCTGGCGGCTGAGGGGGCGGGGCTTGATATGGCCGCGGGCCCGGGCGGTGGCGCGACGCTCCTCAGCGCCCACGAAGTTGATCACGTGGGGGGTGCTGCGCACCGCCATCATCGTGTCCTCATCGAGCACCATGCGCACGAGCACATAGCCGGGGAACACCTTCTCCTCGGTGCTGGTGCGGTTGCCGTCCTTCTTGATCTTCACCCCCGGGGTCTGGGGGATCTCGATCTCAAGGATGCGGTTGTCGACGCCGAGGGTGACGGCCCGCTGCTCGAGGGTGGCCTTCACCTTCTTCTCGCAGCTGGAAGCCACCTGCACCGCATACCAGCGGGCCACCTGGCGCTTCTCCACCTCCAGCGGGGCAACGGCCTCCAGACCAGCCTCGGCACCAGCCAGAGCGCCATCCGCATCGCCGTCAGCGTGGCTGTCGATGGGGCTCTCGGCGTGGCTGTCGGACAGGGACTCGGACACGGGGCTCTCGGCGGGGTGAAACAGGGGGGAGGGAGGGTGGGGGAAGAGGCGCGTCAGGGACGGGGCCGCTGGAGGGGCTCAACCCGCGCCGGCCTGGTCATCGGAAGACCAGGGTGGCCGCCCAGCCATAGAAGCGATCGATGGCGGCGATGGCCGCAGCCGAAAGGCTCACCATCAGGATCACCGCCACCGACTCGCTGAACAGCTGTTGACGGCTGGGCCAGACCACCCGCTTCAGTTCGGCCACGGTGGCGGCGGCAAACCCGCCGGCCGCTTCGGCCGCCGCGGTGTCAGCGGCAGGGGCCTCGCCAGGGCTGTCCTGGACGGCTGTGCTCGGGCTGGTCGGGGTCGGGTCGGGCTCCACGGGAGGCTCCAGTCGGGGCTCGGCGGGCAAGAGCGCTGGCGCGGCAGGGCGTCGACGCGGCTTGACAAACGACCACCCTACCGGACGCTGTCCCCCGCTTCCGGCAGGGGCACGAAGCGCAGCGCCTCAGGCCCGGTGGCGGAACCGGCATCGGCGGCGAGCTCCAGGCGCACGCCGCTGGCGCCGCTGAAGCGCTCCGCCAGCAGCTCGCTGGCCAGCGGATTCTCGATGCGGCGCCGCAGCACCCGGCGCAGGGGCCGGGCCCCGTATTCGGGCTCGTAGCCCTGGCGGGCCAGGGCCTGGACCACCGGCTCCTCCACCTGCAGCGCCAGGCCCTGCTCCGCCAGCAAGCCCGCCAGCTCGGCCAGCTGCAGGCGCACGATCCGCTGCAGATCGGCGGCGGCCAGGGGCCGGAAGCGGATCACCTCATCGATGCGGTTGAGGAACTCCGGCCGGAACTGGGAGGCCAGGGCCTGCTCCACCTGCTGCTCCAGGCGGGCGAGGGCGGCCTCGGGCTGATCGGCACCCTCGCGGGCCGCTTCGAGGATCGCCCGGCTGGCCAGGTTGCTGGTCATGATCACCACCGTGTGGCGGAAATCCACCGTGCGGCCCTGGGAGTCGGTGAGACGGCCGTCATCGAGCACCTGCAGCAGCAGGTTGAACACCTCCGGGTGGGCCTTCTCCACCTCATCGAGCAGCAGCACCGCATAGGGCCGGCGGCGCACCGCCTCGGTGAGCTGACCGCCCTCCTCGTAGCCCACATAGCCCGGAGGCGCCCCCACCAGCCGGGCCACGGCATTGCGCTCCATGAATTCGCTCATGTCGAAGCGCACCAGGGCCTCCTCCTAATCAAACAGGCAGGCGGCGAGGGCCTTGGCCAATTCGGTCTTGCCGACGCCGGTGGGGCCGAGGAACAGGAAGCTGGCGATCGGTCGGTTGGGATCGCTGAGGCCGGCGCGGGAGCGCTGGATGGCATCGGCCACCGCCGTCACCGCCTGGGCCTGGCCCACCACCCGGGTGTGCAGCTCAGCTTCGAGTTGGAGCAGTTTCTCCATCTCGCTCTGCATCAGCTTGGCCACGGGGATCCCGGTCCACTTGGCGATCACCTCGGCGATGTCGTCTTCGGTGACCTCTTCGCGCAGCAGGCTCTTCTCTCCAGCGGCGCCGCCGGCGTTGAGCTCCGCCTCCTTGGCGGCCAGTTTCTTGTGCAGCCCAGCCAGGGTGCCGTATTCGAGCTCGGCGGCTTTGTTGAGGTCGTAGTTGCGTTTGGCCTGCTCCACCTGCAGCTGCACCTGCTCGATCTCCTCTTTGATGGCACCCAGTTCATCGATCGAACCCTTTTCCTTTTGCCATTGGGCATTGAGCGAGCTCTGCTGCTCGCCCAGATCGGCCAGTTCTTTTTCCAGGCGCTCCAAGCGATCGCGACTGGCCGGATCGGATTCCCGGCCGAGCGAGAGTTTTTCCATCTCCAGCTGCAGAATGCGGCGATCGAGTTCGTCGATCTCCTCAGGTTTGGAGGTGATCTCCATTTTCAGCCGGGCGGCCGATTCATCCATCAGGTCAATGGCCTTATCGGGCAGGAAGCGATCGGCGATGTAGCGGCTGCTGAGCACCGCCGCCGCCACCAGGGCGTTGTCGGCGATGCGCACGCCGTGATGCACCTCATAACGCTCCTTGAGGCCCCGCAGGATCGAGATCGTGTCTTCCACCGTGGGTTGATCCACGAACACCTGCTGGAAACGGCGCTCCAGGGCGGGATCTTTTTCGATGTGCTGGCGGTGTTCATCCAGGGTGGTGGCACCGATGCAGCGCAGTTCGCCCCGAGCCAGCATCGGCTT
>CBFHOT010000176.1:0-2765 GCA_965657465.1 Cyanobacteriota bacterium
CGCCTGCCGCAGGCTCCAGTTGCGGCCATCCGGTGAGGTCATCACCCGCTGGCCCGTGCCGCTGTCGCTGACGGCGACGAACAGCCCCAGCGCAGCGGCCCAGCAGAGCGCTACCCAGTTCTGATCGGCGGCCGCAGGTTGGGCGCTCCAACGGATGCCATCGCTGGAGGTCATCACCCGGTTGCCGCTGCCGCTGTTGGCGACGCATGCGTAGAGCTGCAACTCCGGCGACCAGCAGATCGCCTGCCAGCTGTTGTCCGCCGCCGAGCGCACGGTCGACCAGAGCACACCGCTGATGCCCAGCACCGGCACCGTTCCCAGCTGCTCCGCCAGCGCCGTTACTGGGGCCCGACGGGACGGGTGATCGCCAGCAGGTCGCCTGGTTGGAGGGTCATCAGCAGCGGCGATCAGGGCAGGGCCGGAAGGGTGCTCAGGTCCAGCGGCATGTAGTCCCCGGCCGGCTGGGCAGCAGCTACGGCAGCCTGTAGCTGGGCGGCATCCACCACCCGCCCAGGGGTGCCGTCCTCCAGCGCCAACGGGTCGGCCAGCTGCACCACACCAGCAGCCTCAGGGGTGGCGGGGGCCACGCTCAGCAGCGGCTGGGCAGGATCGCTTTCATCGACAGCCAGTGGCGCAGCTACCTGGATCCGGATCACGCCGGCGCCATCGGGCCCAAGGGCGGCGTTGGCACTCCAGCTGCTGCCGTCAAACAGCAGCAGATCGCCCTGGGCGATCTCCGCGCCGGCGATGCCGCTCCAGCTCTCAAGGGCCGTTCCACCAGTGCTGGCCAGGTACACATCCCCGGCAACGGCACCAACGGGAGCATCGGTGGTGCTGGGGTCGATCGCGCCTCGGTAGGTGAGGGCACCGGAGATGGCGGCGTGGAGGGTGCCATCGGCATCCACCGAGAGGTTGGTGCCCGGCTTGATCGCACCGATCGCCGCCGCAGTGGCGGGAGTGAGCATGTAGGCCTTGACCTCCTCGGCCGTCGCCCGGTAGGGCGTGCTGCCGCGCTGCACCAGCAGCAGGTCGGTGGACTGGGGCAGGGAGCGGCCGGTGGTGCGGCTCTCGGTTGTGCTGGCCATGGCGATCAGTAGAGAAGGGGAACGCGGTTGAGGCGAGGGATCAGGGCGGCAGGGGGCCAAGCAGGCGCAGGTCCAGCGCGATCACCACCACCCCATCGCCGGCGGCGGCACTGAGCAGCGGCGCCAGGGCTTGCACGGCGCTGACACCCCCACACGGGGGTGGTTCAGGGGTGCCGCCGTCCTGCAGCTGGGCCTGGCCCAGGAAGATCACCCCCTGCGGCCGGCTGCTGCTGCGGCACTGGGCCGTCAGCTCGGCCAGCACAGCCGGATCGGGAGTGGCCATCGGCGCCAGGGCAGTGCTGCTGAGCTGTTGCCAGGCCCCAGCCAGGGATGCGCTGGGTGGGGCAATGCTGCCGGCTGGGATCAGAGCAGGGCATCCCCCAGCTCCTGGGCCGCCAGATCGGCAGGGTCGCTGCTGGCAACACCAGTGCCCTCGCTGGTGGCTGTGCTGCTGCCGCTGGCCTGGGCCTCGAGTGCCATGGCCTGCTCCACCAGTTCGGCCTTGGTCTGGCTGCCATCGAGCTCCACCCCATAGACCGCCGAGCAGAACTCCACGATCTGGGCCTTGGTCATCGCCTGGAAGTCGGTGGGCTGTGAGGCCAGCAGGGCTTCTCCGTCGCTGGGGGTGGGCTCATCTGGCGCTGAGGCGGGCTCAGTCGCTTCCGGTTGCTCAGGCTCGAGGCCCAGCTGATCCATAGGCTCTGGCTCCGTCTCTGGCGGCTCCTGCTCGGGCGGGACCTGGTCATCGCCGCCGCTGGCTGGGCTGGCCGGCTGCCAGCCCAGGGCCTGCCAGCCGGCCAGGTGCACCGGCCAGATCGAGCGGGTCACGCCGTCCTTGCCGATCAGCAGCTGACTGGGCAGCAGGAGGGATTCATCGCCCACACCTGGATCTGGGGTGACGGTGAGTCGCTGCTCCGGGCCCGAGAGCCGCACCGGCGTGGAGGAGGGGTTGCTGCTGTCGAGGGGTTGCAGTAGCTCCAGCGGCAGGCCCTCCGCTCCGGACGCCACGTTGAGGGTGTCGAGAGGATTGCTCATGCTCACCTCACAGCCCCTGGTTGGCGGTGAGCGCCACGGTCATCCCCACCGGTGTGGCCGGGGACACCGCTGCCCGCGCCAGCCGCAGGCAGGGCGGCGTGATCAGCTCGTTGTCGGCTGGGTTGATCAGCAGGGCAGCGCCGCTGATGATCGCCTCCACCTTCCCCCCCGCAGCAGGGATGGCGACGGCGGCGGCGGTGATCCAGCTGCCGGCGGTGCCATCAGCCAGCAGGGGTGCGAGCTCGAGGGTCACGGTCACCGCTTCGCTGTGGCCGGGGTGGGAGGCGACCAGCACAAAGGAGCCGCTGGCATCGAGGTCGGTGCCGAGGTTCACCACATCACCGCTCGTGCGGATGTGTTCGTAGCAGTCGGTGGCCGAGTGGTTGATCCAGCCGACGAGCACCGTCTGGGCGTCGAGCAGCCGGGTGGCTTGAGAAGTCATCAGGGTTCTCCTGGTTGGGGGTGTTGGGGTGGAGTAATTCGTGCGGGTGTGGTTAAGTGCTGACTCAGACCACCAGCGGCATGGGCGCGACGTTGAACAGCCGCCCTGCTGCCTTGCGGTTGCACACCGCAAAGCCCACGTACCAATCCACCCGCGTGCGGAACACCGGCGCGTCGTGCACCTCCCCGAAGTCCCGCACCGAG
>CBFHOT010000177.1:0-2337 GCA_965657465.1 Cyanobacteriota bacterium
CGGCGGCGCCTGGGTGGGTGCGGCCCGGCTCCCGGCGCCGCCGCAGCGGCCAAGGGTGCTGCTGCGCACGCCGCTCGGCACCGAGCGCCTGCTGCTGCCGGCGACGGGCGAGCTGCTGCCGCGCATCTGCTGAACGATCGGTTGCCAGGGGGCTGGTGTCAGGCGGGCAGAGCGTCCCCGTTTGGGGGTAATTCGCACCCGTTTGGGGGGGAATTCGCAACGGCTGGCGGATCGCCGGCGGTGGCTGATGCAGGATCCATGAACCAACCGCGGCCCACCAGGAGGCGGTTCCTTGGACCTCACCCCCTTTCTCGCCAGCCTGGAGGGCACCACCCTCGATCAGGTGCTGCTCTCGGTGGCGATCAGCGGCAAGGTGGCGATCGCCATGAAGGGGCGTTTTCTGCTGCGGGCGGTGTGCGAAAGCTTCCAGGACCGCAGCCGCATCGGTTGTGCCGTCACCGATGAGCGCACCTGCCTGGAGTACCTGGCCCGGGAGCCCTATGAGCTGCTGATCTGCACCGACTACCTCGAAGCGGGCAACGGCTTCGAGCTGGCGCGCAAGGCCCGCCAGGCCCAGCCGGACCTGAAGCTGGTGGTGCTGGCCCTCGGCGATGTGATTCCGGCTCAGTACGTCGAGGCCCCCTGGCTGGAGGCTGTGGTGGCGGAGGCGGATTTCAGCGGTGACCAGCGCCCCCTGGAGGCGGCAGTGATTGCCGTGATGGCCCATCACAGCTACCGCAGTCCGTCGCTGCGCTCCGGCAACCTGCCCTACCTCAGTTGTCCGCGGCTCACCCCCCGGGAATATGAGGTGCTGGATTTATTGGCCAGCGGCCTCACCGACAAGGAGATCGCCGAGCAGCTGGTGGTGAGCGAGGAGACCGCCCGCACTTACACCAAGCGCCTGCTCAAGACCCTCGACGTGAACAACCGCCTGCAGGCGGTGCTCAAGGGCATGCGCTGCGGCATGGTGCAGCTGTAGGGCTTGGCTCAGCTCCGGTGCCGGCGGCACGCCGGTGCCGGGTGCTGTGCTGGGAACTCTGCGCGGGAATGTCCCCGAATGGGGGGCTCGCCGCCGGGGGCCTTGCGCGCAGAGTCGCTGCAGGCGCGAAGCCCCCGATGACCAGCAGCAGTTCGATGGCTCCCCGGCTCACGATCGCTGAGCTTGAAGCCAACTATTCCCTCTACTGCAAGGCGCTGCGCCTGCTGATCCGCGAGGGCAAAACGATCGCCAAGGTGCGCCGCACCGTCTGTTGGCAGCGGTTGGCCACCTTGCATACCTGCCTGCCAGGTCAGTATCGCGATCCCGACTATCTCTACGCGCTGCTGCAGCGGGAACAGCGTCAGCTGACGGCCAGCTGATGGCACCTGGCGGCCGATGGCCTCCGGGCTGCGCCGAGGCTGCGAGGCGTCCTCGAGGGGGGCCTGCAACGACTTGGTTTCAGCTGTGAGCCATCTCCCTGACAGGCTGCTTCTGCTGGTCAAGATGGGGCAGTGTCTCGGGCCCCCGGACCCGGAAAGCGATGACGCGGATGGGACGCAAGCTGGTGATCACGGCGGCGGTGCTGGTGCTGGCATTGCTGGCGGTGGCGCCCATCGCCAATCTGCTGGCCGCTTTCCCCACCTCGCTGCTGATCCCGCTGCTGCTGATGGCGGTCGCCACCGCACTCTTCTACGTCTGGGCTTGAAGCCTGGTCTGTTGTGGCTTGCTCCGGCGCAGTCCGGTCGTTACATGCCGTGATCCCGGTCTGAGTATCCCTGCTCAAATCGCTTGTGCCGACAGGATTCTGGCCATACGGTGAAGATCTGTCCCGGGAGCGCACCATGACTCTGCATCGCATCGACGCCTCGGCCGAGGCCGTTGGCCATGGCGCCCCCGCGGCGGCGCTCGATCATGCCTCCGGTCCCGGTGCCCACGATCCGGTGGAGGCCTATTTCGAATGCATCACCACCTGCTCCATCGATGATGGCGAGTGTGTGACCAGTTGCACCGAGATTCTGCGCGAACACACCTGAGCGGCTGCCGCTGGGCGGCGTTTGTCGCACCGAGGCTGTCGCACCGAGGCTGTTGTGCCGAGGCTGTTGTGCTGAGGCTCTTGGGCCACGGTGTGAACGTGTGAAACGGCCGTTCATCTTTGAACGGCCGTTTGTCTTGGCGGCTTGCAGCAGCGGGCCGGTGATCAGCGGGCTACTGATCTGCGGATCGCTCATCAGTGCATTCCCGGCTTGGGCTTTGGCGGATCGTCAACCGTTGCTGGGACCGACAGATCAGCTGAAGTTGATGTCGCCGTTGGCTTTCACCACCAGCGTGCCGCTCTTGTCGATGCTGATGCGCTCATT
>CBFHOT010000177.1:2347-2736 GCA_965657465.1 Cyanobacteriota bacterium
CGGGAGCTGCGGCGATCGATGGTGTAGGTGCCCTTGGGCAGGAGCAGCAGGTCTTCCCCGCCGCCGCCGTACAGGTAGTGCTGCCCGAAGCCGATGAAGCGATCGCGATCGGCACCCAGATCCACAAAGTGTTTCTTCTTGCCGCTGATGCCGCCATCGCGCACATCCACCACATCCTTGCCGCCCTGGGTGAAGATGAAGCCGTGGTTGCGCAGGGCGGTCTTGGCACCGGAGCCGGTGATGCGGTCGTTGCCCTCGCCGGTGTAAATGAAGCCGCGGTTGTCGATGCCGTGGTCCTGCTGGCTGGTGCCGCTGAGTCGGTCGTCGCCGCCACCCAGTTGCAGGTTGCCGCGTCTGGGATCCCGCGGCACGGTCACGCCGGCGCCGCT
>CBFHOT010000178.1:0-2655 GCA_965657465.1 Cyanobacteriota bacterium
GCCAGCCATCGGCGCCACCGCCGCTGCGGCCATGGCGGTGTCGGTGAGGATCGGCGCGCCGGCGCGCAGGGCCGCCAGGCCCGCGGCGCAGGCGCCGGGGCTGCAGATCAGATCGGCCGTGATGCTCACATCGCCGCTGCTGTGGATGCAGCGCTCCAGCACCTGACGCTCCAGGGGGGTGAGGGCGGCCAGCTGCGCCGCCCGCTCCGGCTCGGCAGCGGCGAGGCGGGCCAGCTCCAGGCCGATCAGCCGCAGGCTTTCACTGAAGATCGGATGGTCCATGGCCCCAGCATGGGGGCACGCCCTGCCACCCCGCCGCCAGCCGCGCGCCGCCGATGCCGATCCACCTGCTCTGGGGCGACGACGAAGCGGCCCGCAACCGCACCGTGGAGGGGCTGATCGAACAGCTGGTGGATCCCTGCTGGGCGGCGATCAACCTCAGCCGCCTCGACGGCCAGGATCCGACCCAGGCGGCCCAGGCCCTGGAGGACGCGCGCACGGCCCCCTTCGGCGGCGGCGCCCGGGTGGTGGTGCTGCAGCGCAGCCCCTTCTGCCAGCAGTGCCCGGCGGAGCTGGCCGATCGGCTCGAGGCCTGCCTCGATCTGATCCCGGATAACGGCCACCTGCTGCTGGTGAGCCCCAGCAAACCCGACGGCCGCCTGCGCACCACCAAGGCGCTGCAGAAGCTGGTGAAGCAGGGGCTGGCGGAGGAGAAGGCCTTCCAGCTGCCGGCGATCTGGGATGGGGCCGGCCAGGTGGAGCTGGTGCAGCGCACCGCCCGGGAGCTGGGGCTGGCCCTGGAGCCAGCGGCGGCCGAGGCCCTGGCCGAGGCGATCGGCAGCGACAGCGCCCGCCTGGCCAGCGAGCTGGAGAAGCTGAGCCTCTACGGCAGCGGCGCGGCAAACGGCAATGGCGCCATCAGCCTGGAGGCGGTGCGGGCGCTGGTGGGCGGCCACAGCACCAGCGCCCTGGCGGTGGGCGATGCGCTGCTGGCCGGCAAGCCGGCCGTGGCGATCGGCCTGGTGGATCAGCTGCTGCAGGCGGGTGAACCGGCCCTGCGCATCGTGGCCTCCCTCAGCAGTCAGATCCGCGGCTGGCTGTGGGTGGCGCTGCTCGATCGCCAGGGGGAGCAGGACGTGGCCGCCATCGCCAAGGCCGCCGGCATCGGCAACCCCAAGCGCATCTATGTGATGCGCAAGCAGATCCGCGGCCGCCGGCCGGAGCTGTTCCTGCGGCTGCTGGGGCAGCTGCTGGAGGTGGAAGCGGCCCTCAAGAGCGGCAGCGAGGCGGGCGATGCCTTCCGCGACGGCTTCCTTGGCGGTGCCGCCTGAGGCCGATAATCCAGCGTTTGCACCGCGCCGCGAAGGCCCCCTGCCCATGGCCCTGCTGGTTCAGAAGTTCGGGGGCACCTCGGTGGCCGACGTGGAGCGCATCCAGGCCGTGGCCCAGCGGATCAGCCGCTGCCGCGAGGAGGGGCACGAGCTGGTGATCGTGGTGTCGGCGATGGGCCACACCACCGATGAGCTCACCGGCCTGGCGCGGGCGATCAGCGGCAACCCGCCCCAGCGGGAGATGGACATGCTGCTGGCCACCGGCGAGCAGGTGTCGATCGCGCTGCTGTCGATGGCGCTGCACGCCCAGGGGGTGCCGGCGGTGTCGATGACCGGCACCCAGGCCGGGATCGTGACCGAATCGGCCCACGGCCGCGCCCGCATCCTCGAGATCCGCACCGAGCGGCTAAGGCGCCTGCTCGACGACGGCCAGGTGGTGGTGGTGGCCGGCTTCCAGGGCACCAGCAGCGGCCACGCCGGCACGCCGGAGATCACCACCCTGGGCCGCGGCGGCTCCGACACCTCGGCGGTGGCCCTGGCGGCCGCCCTCGGCGCCGACGCCTGCGAGATCTACACCGATGTGCCGGGGGTGCTGACCACCGACCCGCGCAAGGTGGCCGATGCCCAGCTGATGGACACCGTCACCTGCGACGAGATGCTGGAGCTGGCCAGCCTCGGCGCGGCGGTGCTGCATCCGCGGGCGGTGGAGATCGCCCGCAACTACGGCGTTCCCCTGGTGGTGCGCTCCAGCTGGAGCGACCAGCCCGGCACCCGCCTCACCAGCGGCGCGGCCCGACCGATCGGCAGCGAGGGGCTGGAGCTGGGCAAGCCGGTGGATGGCGCCCAGCTGGAGACCCACCAGGCGGTGGTAGCCCTGGCCCATGTGCCCGACCGCCCCGGCGTGGCCGCCCAGCTGTTCGAAGCCCTGGGCGCCGCCGGCCTGAATGTGGATCTGATCGTGCAGGCCACCCATGAAGGGGCCTCCAACGACATCGCCTTCACCCTGCCAGAGGCGGATGTGGACCGGGCGCAGCTGGTGTGCCGCGAGGTGCTGGCGGCCCTCGGCGCCGACCTGGCGGAGGGCGGCAGCGCCCAGCTCAGCGCCCAGGCCGGCATGGCCAAGCTGAGCATCTCCGGCGCCGGCATCATGGGCCGCCCCGGCGTGGCGGCCCGCCTGTTCGACACCCTGGCCCGCGCCGGCATCAACCTGCGGTTGATCGCCACCAGCGAGGTGAAGGTGAGCTGCCTGGTGGCCGGCGACCAGGGCCAGCGGGCCCTGCGGGCCGCCGCCGATGCCTTCGAGCTGACCGAGAGCCAGCTGCAA
>CBFHOT010000179.1:0-2648 GCA_965657465.1 Cyanobacteriota bacterium
GGCCGCCGCCCGAGACGAGGGGAGCAGCAGCGGGCTCGGGGCCAGCGCGGCGACCGCAGGTGCTGCGAGCATCGAGGCAGCCATCACAGATCGGCGTGAGTGATACAGGTGTACTCATGGGGATGCGGACTGTCAAGCCGGCCGGCCGGATGCTGGTGGTGGGCGGCGGCTACACCGGCACGCGCTTCGGCCGGGCAGCCCGGACCCGGGGCTTTGAGGTGCTGCTCACCAGCCGCAGCCCCCAGGCGACGGCAACCGAGCCGGGCCTCAGCTGGCTGCCCTTCGACAGCGCCAACGACGCTCCAGGCCCCGCAGCCGAGCTGGACGGCATCAGCCACCTGCTGATCACAGCAGCGCCCGGGCCCGAGGGGGATCCGGTGCTGCGGCGCCTGGAGACGATGCTCGAGCGTCAACCGCTGCAGTGGGTGGGCTATCTCTCCACCACCGGCGTCTACGGCTGCACCGGCGGCGCCTGGGTGGATGAAGACGCCCCGGCCCGGCCCCGCCCCGGCCGCAGCCAGCAGCGCCTGGATGCCGAGCAGGCCTGGCAGGCCACCGGTCTGCCGCTGCAGATCCTGCGCCTGCCGGCGATCTATGGGCCGGGGCGCTGCCCGTTCACGGCCCTGCGGCAGGGCAGCAGCCGCCTGGTGCACAAGCCAGAGCAGGTGTTCTGCCGGGTGCATGTCGACGACATCGTCGGCGCCCTGCTGCACAGCCTGGCCCTGCCGGCAGCGGCGCGACCGGCCCTGCTGAACCTCTGCGACGACGAGCCCTGCCCATCGACGGAAACCCTGGGCTACGCCGCCCATCTGCTGGGGCTGAAGCTGCCGCCGCTGCAGCGCTACGCCGAGATCGAAGCCGGCATGAGCCCGATGGCCCGCAGCTTCTGGGCGGAGAACCGCCGCGTCAGCAACCGGCGACTGTGCGAGCAGCTCGGCTACCAGCTGCGCTACCCGAGCTACCGCGAGGGATTCCGCGCCTCCCTGGCGGAGGAACTGGCCTGCGGCAGCGGCGCAGCCGCCTGATCGGGCGGCCGGGTGCCGGAGGCTGACGCATCAGGATTGCGAGCACCGGGCAGGCCGAGGTCGTGAAACAGGCGATCCCAGCGCACCTCAAGCCAACCGTGGCGCAGACCGCTGACCAGGCCGAACACCAACCCCACCAGCATCAACCAGCGCAGCATGGATGACGTCCAGGGCAGTCCGCGCCCATCCAACTCGATCAACGGTCGGCTGGCCATCAGCCTGGGCGACCCGGCCGGCATCGGCGGCGAAGTGGTGCTCAAGGCCCTGGCACGGCCCTGGCCGGACGGCCTGGAACCGGTGCTGGTGGGCTGCCGCCGCTGGCTGGAGCAGTGCTACAGCCAGCTGCGGCGCAGCACCGACCAACCGCTGCGGGATCCCGCCGGCCTCGAGCTGCTGGACCTGCCCCTGGAGCAACCGGTGCAGGCCGGCAACAGCACGGCAGCCAGCGGCGATGCCTGCTTCCACTGGCTCAGCACCGCCGCGGAGCTGGTGCAGCGCGGTTCCTGCCGGGCTCTGGTGACGGCACCGATCGCCAAGGCCAGCTGGCATGCCGCCGGCCATCACTACCCCGGCCAGACCGAACGGCTGGCGGAGATCACCGGCAGCGCCGAGGCGGCGATGCTGTTCACCGCCCGCAACCCCAGCGGCCGCTGGCGGCTGAACACGCTGCTGGCCACCACGCACATCCCGCTGGCGATGGTGCCCAACGCGCTCGATCCGGCCCTGGTGGAGCGGCGGCTCGATCAGCTGCTGCAGTTCTGCCAGCGCTTCAGGGCGGCTCCGCGGTTGGTGGTGGCCGGCCTCAACCCCCACGCCGGCGAGGCGGGCCGGCTGGGACGGGAGGAGCAGGAGTGGCTGGAGCCCTGCCTGGAGCGCTGGCGGCAGCGCCACCCAGAGGTGGTGCTCGAGGGACCGAAGCCGCCGGACACCTGCTGGCTGGAGGCCGGCAGCGCCTGGCGGGACCAGCAAGCGGAGGCTGCCGACGGCTTCCTGGCGCTATACCACGACCAGGGGCTGATCCCGGTGAAGCTGCTGGCCTTCGATGCGGCGGTGAACACCACGCTGGGACTGCCGTTCCTGCGCACCTCACCGGACCACGGCACCGGCTTCGACATCGCCGGCCGGGGCCTGGCGCGGGCCGACAGCATGGTGGCCGCCATCGAGACGGCCTGGGACCTGGGCTGATCCCGAGGCGGGGTGAACCGGACTCAGCCCGGCTTGACCCGCATCAGCACCTGGCCGAACTCCACCGGCGTGCCGTTCTCCACCAGGATCTCCACCACTTCACCGCTCACCTCGGCCTCAAGCTCGTTCATCAGCTTCATCGCCTCAAGGATGCAGACGGTCTGGCCGGTCTTGATGCGGCTGCCGAGCTCCACGAACGCCGCCTCACCGGGGGCAGGAGCGCGATAGAAGGTAGCCACCATCGGCGCGGTGATCTCCAGCAGATCGCTGCGGCTGGCGGCCGCCGGCGGCGGCGGCGCCTAGGGTGGCCGCCATGGGAAATCCGATCAGCCACGAGCTTTTCCTGGAACGTGCCAGGGCGCGATTCGGCGATCAATATGATTACTCTGAAATCATCTACAAAAGCTATAAAACTCCGGTCAAGATCCGCTGTCGCCA
>CBFHOT010000180.1:0-2636 GCA_965657465.1 Cyanobacteriota bacterium
TGGTGGCAACAGCTGGCAGGCCCGCGTCGAGGATGCTGCCGGCGCTGTGCGCGAGCTGCGCCGCAGCGCCGACGGCCGGTATGTGAGCGTCAGCGGCCTCGGCAACTTCTTCTCCACCTGGAACCCCGGCGAGCCCACCTGGTCGGTGCACCAGCGCGTCAGCAGCCAGCGGCTGCAGTCGATGGGCTTCCAGCCCGACGGCGGCCTGTGGATGGTGGCCCGTGGCGCCCAGCTGCGCTTCAACCCCGACCTGGCCGATCCCGAGCAGTGGAGCAAGCCGGTGATCCCGATCACCAACGGCTACGGCTATCTGGACATGGCCTGGGATCCCAGCGGCGCCATCTGGACCGGCGGTGGTAGCGGCACGCTGCTGGTGAGCCATGACGGCGGCCGCAGCTGGGAGAAGGACGGCGTGGGCGCCCAGCAGCCCACCAACTTCACCCGCATCGTCTTCGCCGATGGCAAGGGCTTCGTGCTCGGGGAGCGCGGCTCGCTGCTGCGCTGGGTGGGCTGAGGTCTGCGCCGGGTGGTGCCCCTGGCGGCGCCACCAACTTCTGTAACCAAGCCCCGCCGCCGCTCCCGTCCGGCCGGGGCTGACCCCTAGGATCCACGGGCTGAACGCTTGTCGCTATGGCTGCCGGCTCAACCGGGGAACGCCCGTTCTTCGAAATCATCACCAGCATTCGCTACTGGGTGATCCATGCGGTCACGCTGCCGGCGATCTTCCTGGCTGGCTTCCTGTTCGTGTCGACCGGCCTGGCCTACGACGCCTTCGGCACGCCCCGCCCGGATGCCTACTTCCAGGCCCAGGAATCCAAGGCCCCCGTCGTGAGCCAGCGCTACGAGGGCAAGAGCCAGCTCGACCTGCGCCTGAAATAAGCCATGACCCAGTCTCCCGTCTCCACCACGCCGCGCAACTACCCGATCTTCACGGTGCGCTGGCTGTCGGTTCACGCCCTCGGCATTCCCACGGTGTTCTTCCTGGGTGCCCTGGCGGCCATGCAGTTCATTCGTCGCTGAGTGCCATGGGTCTGCAACGCAATCCCAATCCCAATAACCTGCCGGTCGAGCTCAACCGCACCAGCCTCTATCTGGGTCTGCTGCTGGTCTTTGTGACCGGGGTGCTGTTCACCAGTTACTTCTTCAACTGACCCGGAGCCTCTGATGAGCGGCAAGAAATCCAACCTGCCTGACGGTCGGATCCCCGACCGCCTTCCCGACGGCCGCCCAGCCGTCGCCTGGCGCTCGCGCTGGACCGAAGGTGTGCTGCCCCTGTGGCTGGTGGCCACCGCCGGCGGCATGGCCGTGATCTTTGTGCTGGGCCTGTTCTTCTACGGCTCCTACACCGGCGTCGGTTCCGCCTGATCGCGGCTGTCCGATCAGTCCTGATTCGTTCTCTGCCCTGGAGCCTTTGCTGGCCTCCAGGGCTTTTTGTTGCCGCTTTTTGTTGCCGCTTTTGGGGCTGCCGGTTTTTTGTGCCGCGTTTTTGCTGCCCTGCGCCCCTCCGGCAGCTGTCCCCATGCAGCCGGCTCCGGTCGCCCCGGCTGCGACAGTGCAGGGGTGATGCGGGCCGGCCACACGCGGTGCTGAAGAAGCGCACCCTGATGAACAACGGCCTGCTGGCCTGGAGCGCCGGTGCGCTGCTCAACGCCTACGGCCAGCTGATCCTGCTGGCCAGTCGCCTGCAGGTGCAGCTGCATCCCGACACCGCTGAGCTGCTGGAGCAGCGGCGCGTGCCGGTGATCTATGCCCTCTGGCATTGCCATGTGTTCTTCATGCCGCTGCTGCGCATGCACGGCGGCCGGCCGGTGTCGGTGTTGCTCAGCGCCCACCGCGACGCGCAGATCGTGGGGGTGGCGGCACGGATGCGCGGCGTGAATCTGGTGGCCGGCTCCTCCACCCGTGGCGGCGTGCGCGCTTATCTGCAGCTGTTGCAGCTGCTGCGCGAGGGGGATTCGGTCTGCATCACCCCCGACGGCCCGCGCGGGCCGGCCCGGGAGGTGAAGCCGGGGATCCTGCATCTGGCGCAGCAGTCGGGCTGCGCGGTGGTGCCGGTGGGGCTGGCCCTCAGCCGTCGGCGCCGCCTGCGCTCCTGGGATCGCACCTGGCTGCCGTTGCCCTTCGGGCGGGTGGTGTTCACCCTTGGGCCGCCGCTCTATGTCGCCAGCAGCGCCAGCCTCGGCGAGGGGCAGACCCGGCGCCTCGCTCGGGCGATGGCGGCCAGCAGCGCCTGGGCCCGGCGGCTGCTGGCCCGTCGCGCCTGAACCGATGGTCCTCGCGCGATCTCCTGCATCGCTGCCTGCGCCATGGCCGGCGGTGCTGCTGCTGGCCTACCGGCTCCTGCTCAGCCTATTCACCCCTCTGCTGCTGGCCCTGCTGCTGCTACGGGCGCTGCAGGGCAAGGAGGATCCGCGCCGGCTGCCGGAGCGCCTGGGTATCAGCTGCCAACGCCGCCCGCGCGGGCCGCTGCTCTGGCTGCATGGCGCCAGCGTTGGTGAGCTCACCAGCCTGGTGCCCCTGCTGCGCGCCCTGCGGCGTCAGGCGCGGGCCCGGGGCCTGCGGCCGCCGGCGCTGCTGGTCACCAGCGTCAGCCGCAGCTCCGCCGAGCGGGCGCCGCAGCTGCTCCCCGCCGGCGT
>CBFHOT010000181.1:0-2510 GCA_965657465.1 Cyanobacteriota bacterium
CCCCGCTGCCGCCAGCAGCAGCACCGCCACGGCCGCGGCGCGATCGGCGAGCGGCCAGCGCCGGCCGCGCAGCGCCCCCCAGCTGAGGCCGGCCGCCAGGCTGAGCAGGGCCGTGAGCAGCCACAGCCGCCACTGCTGCTCCAGGGGATAGCGCCCCACCGCCAGCAGGGTGGCATTGGCCTGGATCACCGCCCACTGGGCGCGCTGCAGCAACCAGCCGGCCAGACCCCAGCCCCCCACCAGCAGCAGGGCGCTGAGCAGCAGGGTGATCAGCCCATCAAGGGGGGAGGCGAACAGGTCGCGGTGCAGGCGCTGCAGCGGGGCGAGCACCATCGCCGGCGGCGGCGCCACGGCCTGGCGGTGGCGGGGGGAGGAATCATTCATCAGCGGTGCTGGATCTGAACCCAGCGGTTCACCCCGTTCATCACGGCCGAGATCAGCAGATCGATCAGCAGATACGACCCCAGCAGGATCAGCATCACCTCCACGGCCCGGCCCGTCTGGTTGAGGGTGGTTTCGGCCACCGCATAGAGATCGCTGTAGCCGCAGGCCACCGCCAGCGATGAGTTCTTGGCCAGGGAGATGTACTGGCTGTTGAGGCCCGGCACGATCACCCGCAACGCCTGGGGCAGCACGATGCGGCGCAGGGTCTGCAGCGGCGAGAAGCCCAGGGCCCGCGCCGCCTCCCACTGGCCGGCCGGCACTGCGGCGATGCCACCGCGCACCACCTCGGCGATGAAGGCGGCGGTGTACACCACCAGGCCGGTGAGCACGGCGGCGAATTCCACGCTCAGGCGCAGCGGCGCCTGCCAGACCCCGTTCACCAGCTCGGCCATGCCGAGATACAGGCCGCTCTTGGCCAGCACCAACCCCGGCCACTGGATCGCCGCCGCTCCGCCGGGCAGGGCCAGGAACACCACGAAGTACCAGAACAGCAGCTGCAGCAGCAGCGGGATGTTGCGGATCAGCTCCACATACAACCGGCTGAGGCGGCGCAGCAAGCCATTGCTGGTGAAGGCCGCCAGCCCCAGGGCCGTGCCCAGCAGCGTGGCCCCCACCAGACCAACCAGCACCACCCGCAGGCTGTTGACCAGCCCGGCCAGCAACGCCCACCAGTAGGGCTGGCTGGCCTGGAACGGCAGCAGCGTTTCAGCCAGATCGAAGCCGGCCGGATTGCCCAGCCAGCGCCAGCTCAGCAGCAGCCCGGCGGCGGTGAGGTTGCGCACCAGGTTGCCCACCAGGAAGGCGGCGAGGGCCAGCAGCAGCAGGGCCACCAGCAGCTGCAGCAGCCAAGGCAGCACGCGGCGATCACGCCACCAGGGAACAACGGAGCCAACGGCCATCAGCGGAAGGGCGGGGCGTAGATCAGGCCGCCGTCGCGCCACTGGCGGTTGAGCCCGCGCTCCAGCTTGAGGGTGGAGCCCATGCCCACATGGCGCTCCAGCAGCTCGCCGTAATTGCCCACCGCCTGCACCGCCCGCACGACGAAATCGGCCGGCAGCCCCAGCTGCACGCCGAGATCGCCATCCACACCGAGGAAGCGACGCAGATCGGGACGATCGGCATTGGCGCGGGCTTCCGCCAGCTTGGCCTGCACGTTGGCCTGGGTGATGCCCTGCTCCTCAGCCTGCATCAGGCCATAGACGATCCAGCGCACCGCATCGGCCCAGCCGGGATCACCGTTCACCGTGGCTGGCGCCAGGGGCTCCTTGCTCAGCACCTCCGGCAGCAGGGTGTGGTTGGCGGGATCGGGGAAACCGGTGCGCCGGGCCGCCAGCTGGGAGCGGTCGCTGGTGATCGCCGCGCAGCGGCCCTGCAGGTAGGCGGCGTAGGTCTGGTCGCTGGCCTGGAACTTCAGCGGCGTGTAGGCGGCGCCCAGCTCGCGCATGCGATCGGCCAGGTTGAGCTCGGTGGTGGTGCCGCTCTCCACGCAGATCGGCTTGCCGGCCAGATCCTGCAGACGCCGCACGCCGCTGCCCTGGCGGGTCATCACCCCCTGGCCGTCGTAGAAGACCACCGGCGCAAAGCTCAGACCGTTGCCGCCGGAGGCGTCGCGGCTGAGGGTGTAGGTGGTGTTGCGGGAGAGCAGATCCACCTCGCCACTGGCCAGGGCGGCGAAGCGTTCGCTGGCGTTGAGATCGCGGAACTGCACCTGCTCGGGATCGGCGAGCACCGCCGCGGCCACGGCGCGGCAGATGTCCACGTCCAGGCCGCGGTAGCTGCCATCGGGCTGCACGAAGCTGAAGCCCGGCAGGCGGCCATCGACGCCGCAGACCAGCTGGCCGTGGGCCTTCACCGCCGCCAGCTTCTGGCTCGCGATGCCGCCGGCGCTGTCATCGGCGCAACCGGCCAGCCCCAGCACCAGCAGCGCGGCCGCCAGGGCAGCGCGGCGGCGCGGGCGGCCCCTAGGGCTCCGTCGCTGGCTGGGTCGCTGCCAATGCCTGCCCATGGGAAGCCGTCGCCGTGGCCGCAAGTTTGGCAGCCGCGGCAGCAGCGGCCAGGGGCGGCGG
>CBFHOT010000182.1:0-2388 GCA_965657465.1 Cyanobacteriota bacterium
CTGCGTAGGCCGGGGTCGGCGCAGCGCTTCACCTGGCGGCAGCAGGCCATCGCCCGCACACTGTCGCCCTGCCCCATGCAGGCGGTGGCCATCAGCAGCTGCAGCTGGGCGCCCACGAGGGTGGCCGGCGGATGCTCGGCCGCCAGGGGGCCGAGCAGCTGCAGCACCCGGCCGTAGTCCCCGCGCTCAAGGGCCAGGCGGGCGGGCGCCAGGGGATCAGGCGGTTCCGGGGTCATGGCTCAGGATGGATGGCGCCGTGCCCACGGCGCAGCGCCATGGCTTGGTGCTCGTGAAGCGGCATCGCGCTGGTTTCCATCAACCCTGTTCCCTCGCCACCCTGCCTTCAGCCGCCGAGCTGCCGGTCGCTGCCCACCACCATCGTGCCGATGCCGGCATCGGTGAACACCTCCAGCAGCAGGGCATGGGGCACCCGGCCATCGACGATGTGGGCCGCCCCCACCCCCTGGGCCAGGGCGCGGATGCAGCATTCCGTCTTGGGGGTCATGCCACCGTTGACGACCCCCTCGGCGATCAGGCGGCGGGCGCCGCTGAGGCTCACCTGGCGGATCAGCGAGGCGGGATCCTCCCGGTCGCGCAGGATTCCGGCGGTGTCGGTGAGCAGGATCAGCTTCTCGGCCTGCAGCGCCGCCGCCAGTTCACCGGCCACGGTGTCGGCGTTGATGTTGTGGGCCTGGCCTTCGGCATCGGCGGCCACGCTTGAGATCACCGGGATGTAGCCGGCATCGAGCAGCGGGAACAGCACGGAGGGATCGACCGCCTTCACCTCACCCACCAGGCCGTGGGCGCCCTCGCCATAGGTGCGGGCCCGCACCAGGCTGCCGTCGCTGCCGCAGAGGCCCACCGCCCGGCCGCCGACGGTGTTGATGCCGTTGACGATGTGCTTGTTGACGCGGCCCACCAGCACCATCTCCACCACGTCCATCGTTTCCGGGGTGGTGACCCGCAGACCATCGCGGAACTGGGGCTCGATGTTCAGCCGGCCCAGCCAGTCGTTGATCTCCGGCCCGCCGCCATGCACCACCACCGGCTGCACCCCCACCGAGGCCAGCAGCACCAGATCGCGATACACCGCATCGCGCAGCTCGGCCTTGACCATGGCGGCCCCGCCGTATTTCACGACCACCCGACGGCCGGAGAAGCGCTGGATGTAAGGCAGGGCTTCGCTGAGCACCGAGACCCGCAGGGTGTCGGTCTGGCTGATGGAGGGATCGGGGCTCAAGGCGGAGCGGGAAGGAGAGGCGGAGTGTCCAGCTTGGATCAGCGGCCGCAGCTCAGTGCCGAGGACAGGATCCGGGAGGAGGGGGTCCGGGGAGGTTGGGCCGGCAGCAGCGGTCTGGAGCTGCGGTTCAGTTCGGCAGCAGGGCCAGCTGCAGACCGTTGGCCCCCTCCGCTTCCAGCTCGGCCCGCAGGCCGGGGCCGAAGAAGCGGCCGAGGCGATCGCCGCGCTCCTGCCAGCGGCTGAAGGGCACCGCCCCGCAGTCAAAGCGCAGGCGCAGGCCATAGCGGCCGTCGCAGTCGATCTCCTCGACGCTGATCAGCTGAGGTGGCTGCTCCTCATCCCAGAGCTTGAGCACCTCCAGAGAGCTCTCCAGGTGTGCCTTCTGGCCGTAGCGCCAGCGCAGCACATCGGCGAGCAGCTTGCGCAGGGGCTCGCTGGCGGGTTGCTCGCGCAGGTTGCGCAGCTGATCAGCCGGGGTGAGGCGCCGGGCCGGCGGCAGCTCTGACGACTTCAAAGCCAGGCCGCCCAGCAGGATCGGGATGCCGTAGAAGATCGTCGGCAGGCTGAGATTGGGATTGCCGGTGGCGTAACCGATCCAGCCGATCACCGACAGCGCGGCACCGGCGACGGTGACCAGACTGCCGGGGGAGAGGAGTGCTTGCATACACCGCATTGCCTCGCGCCATCTTCCTGCATCCCCATGGCCCCTGTGGAACCGAGCTCCGTGGACCAGGGCAGCGGCGATCCGAGCCGCTCTGATCAGCCCAGCTCCGCTTCCAGGACTGCTGATTCAAAGCCCGCTGATCCGCAGCGGCTGGATCAGCGGGCTGCCGCTCTGAGCACCCCCGAGCTGATCGCTGCCCTGCAGGCCGATCGGCAATGGCTGCTGCGTCAGCTGGATCAGGGGGCCTGGTCGCACTGGCGGCTCGATCTGGCGGCCCTGGAGCGGGAGCTCGGGGAACTGTTGGAGCGGGCCACCGAGCTCAGCGCCGGCTGACGCCGGCCAGCCCGAGGCGCTACCCGCAGAAGCCAAGCCCTCAGAAGGGAATGTCGTCGTCGCCCTCGGGCAGATCGGGCACCAGCGGTGCGGCGTTCCAGGTGGGCATCGCCTGGGCCGGCGGAGCGGCGGCCGCCGCCGGAGCGCCATA
>CBFHOT010000183.1:0-2338 GCA_965657465.1 Cyanobacteriota bacterium
GGGAAGGGATCTCGGGAATTGGAGGTGTCAAAGGACTTCTGCTCACGAGTCCCTCCCTCCGCTTCCTGGATCCTCTGACCCAGTGACCTGAGTGCTTTGACGCTGATGGAGTGCTTGCTGTCCCTGCTGCTCCAGGACGCCAGGGACAGTGCTGCCTGGAAGTCTCCGTAGAACAACTCCTCCCAAGACCCGTCTGCCTCCACCCTGACCACCAGGAGGAGGTCTGCTTCGCCTCTGATGCCGATGGTCTGGGATGCGTGGTTCGCCTTGATCTGGACGGTTCTGCCGTCAGGGGTGGTTGCGTCGAATTCACTTGCCCCTGCTCCTGCCTTGGTGAGTCCGTAGTAGTCGATCGCCACGAACTCCCCGTAGTCACCCAGAAGGTTCCCCAGTCCTGTCCATCGGTACTCGGGTGCCAGTTCCCGCAGTGCGTTTGACGTGGACCCCGGCGATCGGTCCACGGTGAATGAGAGTCCTCATCCGGCCAGACTGGGCCGGGGACTTCACCATGAAACGCACCAGGCACACACCCGAGCAGATCATCCGCAAGCTCAAAACCGCTGAGCAGCTGATCGCCCAGGGCAAGACCGTTGCCGACGTCTGCCGCGCCATTGAGGTCACCCAGCCGACCTACCACCGCTGGAAACAGCAGTACGGCGGCATGCAGGCTGAGGAAGCCAAACGGCTGACTCAGCTGGAGAAGGAGAACGCCCGCCTCAAGAAGCTTCTGGCCGAGGCTGAGCTGGAGAAGGCGATGCTCAAGGAGTTAGCCGAGGGAAACTTCTGAGCCCGGAACGACGCCGCAGGGCTGTTGAGGCCCTGCGCGCCATGTTCCGGGTATCGGAGCGGTTCGCCTGCAGGGTGGTGGGCCAACACCGCAGCACTCAGCGACATGCCACCAAGGTTGTCGACATTGAGGAGGCCAAGCTCCGGCGGCGCCTCCGGGAGATCGCGGCCGAGCACATCCGCTGGGGCCGGCGGATGGCGTATCGCCTGCTCAGGCGGGAAGGCTGGCTGGTGAATCACAAGCGGGTGCACCGCCTCTGGCGCGAGGAAGGGCTCCAGCGCCCAACTCCCCGCAGACAGAAGCGGGCCAGGCCTGCTGATGGCTCCGTGCGTCGTCACCAAGCCGAACACCCCCATCAGGTCTGGGCCATGGATTTCCAGTTCGACGCCACCGCTGACGGCCGCCGGCTCAAGTTCCTCAACGTGATCGATGAGCACAGTCGTCTGTGCCTGGCGATCCGTGTCGGCCGGCGCTGCAAGGCCAAGGACGTGGTGGCGGTGCTGGAGGAGCTCACCAGCCTCTACCCCGCACCGACATACATCCGCAGCGACAACGGTCCTGAGTTCATCGCTCACGCTCTCAGGAAGTGGTGCCAGAGCAGCGGCACTAGCACCGCCTACATCGAACCAGGAGCACCGTGGCAGAACGGCTTTGCCGAGTCGTTCAACAGCCGGTTCAGGGATGAATTCCTCAACACCGAACTGTTTGCCACGGTGGCGGAAGCCCAGGGCTTGGCCAACCGCTGGCGCTGGGAGTACAACACCTTCAGGCCTCATTCCGCCCTCCAGGGGCGTACGCCCCTGGAGGCAGCTCAAGCAGCTGCTGCATAACCACCAACTCTCATTGCGCCTGGACCAATGAAGGGGGTCACGTCAATTCCGCGGATCATCCCGGAGCCGAGGTACTTCTCGATCCCCTCCGCCGTGGTGGGCGCAGAAGCCCGCAGAAAGGCGGCCTTGAACTTCAGGCCGTGCTCACGGTCGTTGTGCCACTGACCGGAGACGGTGATCCATTCACCGGCACTGATCTCGGCAGCGTGACCCACCACGGTGACCAGATCGCGATGACCGCGCGCCTTGATGCGCAGCACGCAGAACCCGTTGGCGGGGTTGTGGAAGGTGACACGCTCCACCGATCCGGCGAGCACTTCATTGGTGGGCTCGGACGAGGTGCTGGTGTGGTTCGGCTTGGGCACACCCCATCAAGCGATGGGTCCATTGTCATTACAGGCCGTCATCGCCGCTACGGGGCGAGCGGCCGTTGGTTGTTCATCCTGATGATGGGAGGGCATACCGGGGAGCTTGAATCGGCTGTAATGCGTATGCTTCTGCTCACAATGACCGGGAAGGGTAACGCTGCATACAGTCGACTTGATTGATCCCAAAGCCAATTGATTGTTTTCGGCAGAACGGCCTCCTCAGTGTGAACATCAAAGAAGTCGGCGATCGAAGAGCATGGTCATCATTCAACGGCGTGATGCATTCACAGGTCTGTGGGTTGATGTTGTCGCCCGTCATTCCATCTGGAACGCCCAACGAACGGCCCGGCGGC
>CBFHOT010000184.1:0-2324 GCA_965657465.1 Cyanobacteriota bacterium
CACGCTCTGGATCGTGCGCACGTTGGCGGTGATCTCCTCACCCCGTTCGCCGTCGCCGCGGGTGGCGGCCCGCTCCAACACCCCCTGGCGGTAGCTCAGGGCCAGGGCGTTGCCATCGATCTTCAGCTCGCCCACCATCGCCAGCGCCGGCAGCGGCTGCTCCGGCTCGGGCGTGCGATCGAGCACCTTCAGCAGCCGCCCATACCAGGCCTCCAGCTCATCGGTGGAGAAGGCGTTGTCGAGGCTGAGCAGGCCGATGCGGTGCTCCACGCTGCGGAAGCCCTCCGCCGGGGCGCCGCCGACGCGCTGGGTGGGGCTGTCGTCCGTCAGCAGCTGCGGCTGAGCCGCCTCCAGCTCCAGCAGCTCGCGGTAGAGGAGGTCGTAGACCGCGTCCTCCATCAGCGGTGCATCGAGCACGTAGTAGGCGTGCGCCGCCCGGTTGAGCAGGCGCCGCAGCTCGGCGGCGCGCTCGGCCGGGGTGCCGGCCACGGCCGGTGCTGCGGCAGGGCTGCCGTCGGCGCTGCGGGGGGAGGCGGTCAAGACGACGAGGGGGCGCTCAGCTGGCGGCCAGCTTGCGGATCCGGTCGATGCGCCACTGCTCCTCCAGTTTCACGAAGGTGAAATCGAGCGGCAGCTCCTCCTTGGCTTCCGTGAGCAGCTTCACGGTCAGGATCAGCTGGCCGTCCTCCAGGCGCGGCCGGCCGCTCTTGAGGTTGCGGTAGCGGTTCAGCTTCAGCCCTGCCAGGAACTGGATGAACTGCTTGCGGTTCACATGGCTGCGGTAGTTCTTGGTGGTGAGCAGATACGCACCATCCAGTTGGCCGCTGGCGATCTGGGTGAAGAACTGCTTGAGCAGCGGGTTGATGCCCCGGGCGCTGAGCACCAGCTTCACCGCCGTGATCGTCCAGTAGAGGAGCAGGGCTCCGGCTCCGGCCAGCAGGGCCTTGGTGCCGATGCCCTGCACCAGTTGCCAATCCATCGCCGCTCGACCTGTGTTGAATGGCCCCAGAGTCTGACTGACCAGGCCCCCGTGCCGCTCGAGCCGCTGCCGCCGCTGTTCCACCGGCTCAACCGCGAGCATTTCGACGGCAGCCTGGCGCCAGAGGGCCTGCCGCTGGTGAGCCTGCGCTGGAGCGATGGCCGCATGCGCCGCACCGCCGGTCTCTACCGGCGCGGCCTCGATCCTCAGGGCCAGTTGTTCAGCGAGATCGTGCTGTCGCGGCCGCTGCTGGAACCGCTGCCGCAGCAGGCCCTGCTCAGCACCCTCTGCCACGAGATGATCCACGCCTGGGTCGATCGGGTGCAGCGGCGCCGGGAAGCCCATGGACCCTGCTTCCGCGCCTGCATGGCGCGCATCAATGCCGCCCAGTGCGACTTCCAGGTGAGCGTGCGCCACCACTACCCGCTGCCCGGCGGTGCAGCGGCTCCCGCCAGCCGCTGGCTGGCCCGCTGTCCCCTCTGCGGCAGCACCTCCCCCTACCGGCGGCGGGTGCGCGGCCTCGCCTGCCGCGCCTGCTGCGAGCGCCACCATGGCGGGCGCTGGCATCCCAGCTGCCTGCTGGAATTCCTGCCGGCGGCCCTGGGCAGTGGTGCTGTTTCGCCCTAGGTTCAGCGCGCCTGAGCTGCTCCCGTGGCCGTTTTCCTCTGGACCCTGCAGTGGAGCGGCGTGGCCATCGCCCTGGTGGGCCTGAGCCGCGAGCGCTGGCTGGCGGCCCGCCGCCGGTAGCGTGAAGCCATGGACGAGCGATGGTCTGAACGCATGCCCGGCCGGCCGCGGCGTGGCGCCGATTCCCTGGAGCAGGGTCTTGATCGGCTGGTGAGCGCCGGCCGTCAGCTGGTGGACGGGGTGTCCGGCGCCCGACCGGGTTCCCGGGGGCCGGCCGGCTCCGCCGGTAGCTCCCGGCCCCGCCTGGCCGATCTGGGCCGCTGGGTGGAGGACAAGCTCGATTGGATCCTCGAGGACGAAGACGACTGGCGCGAGCCCTGGCAGGAAGAGCGGCAGGTGTCCCGGCGCCGGGACCCCGTCGCCGAGGGCTCGTCACGCATTGCGCCCCAGGGCGCCGAGCCGGCCTTTCCCCGGCAGAACGGCCCCAGCCGCCGCCAGCCGCTGCAGGCCATCTCCCGCCGTGCAGCGGCGGTGGGCCGGTTCGATCGCTCCCCGGCCAGCGCCGCGGTGCCGGCACCCGAGCCCGATCCTGCGCTCGAGCTCGACTGGCCCGATGACGACAGCTTCAGTCGCAGCCGCTGGCAGCGGCCGCCGGCCACCGTAAGCCGCACTCCGGAGCCGCTCGAGGAGGCTGCCCCGCGCGACCGCCAGCCGCCCA
>CBFHOT010000185.1:0-2130 GCA_965657465.1 Cyanobacteriota bacterium
CTGGCGACGTGCCAGCTCACGGGCGGCTGCCAGCACATCGTCTTCGATGTCGAGCGTGGTACGCATCCCATGATGGTACATCACTGCATCAACGCATCAATGCATCCTTGTGGCGAGTGGCCCGGCAAGTCCATTCCCGGAGCGAGGATCAAGCCGCTGCTGCCGCAGGCCCAGGTGTTGAGCTCACTGCTGATCGCTTTGCCCCTGCCCCATGGCCATCTGCAGGGCACGCTGCTGCCGCGCGGCTTTTTTCTGGGGTTGGGGCTGATCTACCTGGCGGCCCTGGCCGTGGATCGCCTGGCGGCGCACTGGCGCTTGCCGGGGGCTGCTGCCGTGTTGCTGCTGGGCCTGGCGATTCCCACCGCGTGGTTGACCCAGGCCCAGCCCCTCGGTCCGCTGCAGGTGGAGACCCTGCATCGGGTGAGCCTGGCGCTGCTGATCTTCTATGCCGGTCTCAAGACCGACCTGCGCCGCATCCGCGGCATGACTGCGGCAGGCCTGCGGCTGGGCGGTGGCGGTGTTCGTGGCCGGGGTGTTGCTCTCCAATGGCCGCTACCGGATCGGCCGCTTTGAGCAGCAGACCCTGGGCCGGGTGATGCATCCGCTGAACACGGCCGCCGAAATCACAGTGCTGCTTTTGCTCGGCCTGCTGGTGCAGCCCGCGGCGTTGCTCACGGTGCTGCCGATGGGGCTGGCGTTGGCGATCGTGGTGCCGCTGGCGAGGTTCTTGGCGGTGTCGCTGCTGCTGCCGTCCGGCCGCTTCCCCTGGCCCGAGCGCCTGATTGTTGCAGGGTGCGGGCTGCGGGCGGCAGTGCCCTTGGCCTTAGCGGTGTCAATGACTGAGGAGCTGCCGCACCTGCGCGGCGTCGCCCCGGCGCTAGCAGAGCCATTGGGGGAGCAGCTGCTGGCGTTGCTGTTCGTGGTGGTGCTGGCGGATCTGGTGCTGCAGCCGCTGCTGATGCGCCGACTGCTGCCGATCAGCCCCGAGACGTCTCCGCCCTGAACGGCGAACGCGCCACCAGCTCGGTGATGCCCAGCTGCTCCCGCCAGTCGGCCAGAGACCGATCCCAGCCCTCTTCCCAGCGCTGGGCCAGCAGCGGCGCTCAGGTGCGTCCCAGCTCCAGGCCGTAGGCCGCCGCCTGCCCCGCATCCACCTCGCCGGCCGGCGGACCTTCCAGGCAACGGTGCAGCTGCATCACATTGACGGCGTTCATCGCCGCTTCTCCGGCCGCCGTGGGCGGGCAGCCGCACACCACATGCCAGAGGTCGTGGGTGCGGCGCACGCGTTGGTGCAGCCAGGTGTCGTCGCCATCGCTGCCGGTCTGCAGCACCGGATTAGGCAACGGTTGGCCCCCGGCATCCGCGAACCAGCTGGCATAGCTGTGGCCGAGGCTCTGCGTTGGCAGTGCCAGCAGCTCGGCCTGGCTGGGCCAGGGCCCCCAGTAGCGCTGGCGGCATCGGCCACCGGCGTGGCATAGCTGCGGGTGAGCAGATCGAAGCCATGGCCCAGGTCGTCTGGATGCGCGGCCAGGGCCGAGAGATCGGTGGCCAGCTGCTGCTGCATCAGCAGCGCCAGCTCCGGAAAGCGGATGTCGTAACAGATCAGCAGCCCCAGATTCGGCGGCTCCGCCACCCCGGTGCCCAGCGGGTCGCCGGTTCCATCCAGCACCGTCAGCTGGTCGCCGCCGGTGAGGCTGACGGATTCGCGGAAGCGAATGCCGCCGGGCACATCCACGTCGAAGAGGTGCAGCTTGCGGTGCTTGGCGAGCAGGCGGCCGTCGGCATCGATCACGGTGGCGGTGTTGTAGAGCCGCCCGTCGCTGCCGCGCTCAGGGATCGAGCCGGCGATCACGCTGACGCCATGGCGCCGCGCCAACCGCGCTACCATCGCCAGCGAGGGCGAGGGCCCTTCGGCCAGCAGGCTGCCGGGCTCGGGCACCGGCTCGGCGTAGGCATCGAAACGCTCTGCCGCATAGGGGGCGTTCCAGATCTCCGGCAGCATCAGCCACCTGGGCCTGGGGGTGCCGGCCGGGGGCTTCAGGGCCCGCTCCAGCCAGGCTTCCGCGGCGCTTCTGTTGCTCAGCGCGTCCTCACCGGGCTGCAGCTGCACGAGGGCCAGTGGCAGTGGGG
>CBFHOT010000186.1:0-2105 GCA_965657465.1 Cyanobacteriota bacterium
GCCGAGCTGCGCTTCAGCCCGCGCTTCCTGCAGCTGCTGCGTGAAGCCAAGTCGTCGGGGGTGCTGGTGGAGGAGGTCACCTGGGCGCGCCTCGGGCAGCTCACCGGCGGCGCCGTGCACCAGGGGATCGTGCTGCAGAGCGCCGCTGCCGACACCCTCGATCTCACCAGCTTGATCGAAGGCTGCAGCGGCGTGGGTGAACCGCCGCTGCTGATGGCCCTCGACGGCATCACCGATCCCCACAACCTCGGCGCGATCGCCCGCAGCGCCGAGGCCCTGGGGGCCCATGGCCTGGTGCTGCCGCAGCGCCGCAGCGCCGGCCTCACCGGTTCGGTGGCGAAGGTGGCCGCCGGCGCCCTGGAGCACCTGCCCGTGGCCCGGGTGGTGAACCTCAACCGCGCCCTCGACACCCTCAAGCAGGAGGGCTACCGGGTGGTGGGCCTCGCCGCCGAGGGCAGCGTCACCCTGGAGGAGGTGGATCTTGACGGGCCGCTGGTGATCGTCACCGGCTCCGAGGGCGACGGCCTCTCGATGCTGACCCGCAAGCACTGCGATCAACTGGTGCGCATTCCCCTGCGCGGCGCCACCCCCAGCCTCAACGCCTCGGTGGCCACGGCCCTGCTGCTGTACGAGGTGGCCCGTCGCGGCTGGATGAAGGGGCTGCGCGGTGGCGATCCGGCGCCGCGGATCCAGCGCCCCCAGCTGGCCGCTCCCGAGCCGGTGGCCACCGCTCCGCTGGAGAGCGCCATGCCACTGGAGCAGGACGCTGCCGCGCCGGCTGAGGCGGCGGACGCGACTGCCGCGATTGAGGCCGGCCTGGAGAGCGATCCTGGGCTGGCTCCTGAGCCCGTGGCCGACACGCTGGCTGAGGAGACCACCGCAGCCAACACCGAAGCCAACGCCGCAGCCACCGCCGCAGCCAGTGAGGCGCCGGCCAGCGAAGCAGTCGGTGAGGTGGTCACCACCGAAGCCAGCGTGAACCCGACGCCGGCCTCCGGCGACCCTCAACCTGCTCCCGTGCTGGAGCTCGGCCTTGAGCCTGGCCAGAGCCACGGCTTTCTCGGCGATGTGCAGCTCTGAGCACCCAGGCGGGGCCCGTTGCCCCGGCAACGGGCAGAATGAGCGGGTGACGGCTCCCGCTTCATGAATCCGCTGCTCTGGCCCGTGCGCAGCTGCGCCAACGGTTTGGGCCTGGCCTGGTGGGCGCGGATCCGCACCGATTCCCCCAGCGTCACCTACTGGTTCGGTCCGTTCGTGCGTCGCAGCACCCTGGAGCAGGCGCTGCCTGCGTTTCTGGAGGATCTGCGCGCCGAATCCCCCGCCCATCTGGAGCACGAACTGCTGCGCACCCGCCGCGGCGAGCCCCTCACCGAGGTCGACCCGGCGGCCTGAATTCCCCGGCTGCCTCAGGTCGTGGAGCTGTCCCCTGCCCCCGCAGGCTGAGCCGAGGCCCTGGCTGATAGCGTCCAAGGCAGCTGTGAGCAGGCTGGATGGGCATCGCCGATTGGCGCGATCAACTGCGGCGGGGTGAGGTGTCGGCGCGGGAGCTCACCGACCACCATCTCGCCCGCATCGAGGCCGTGGAAGGCACGGTGCATGCCTTCACCGAGCTCACCGCCGAGCGCGCCCGCTCCGATGCCGACCGCATCGACGCCGCCCGTGCCGCCGGTGAAGAGCTTCCCCCCCTGGCCGGCATTCCGCTGGCGATCAAGGACAACCTCTGCACCAAGGGCATTCGCACCACCTGCTCCAGCCGCATGCTGGAGACCTTCGTGCCGCCCTACGAGAGCACCGTCACCGAGCGCCTCTGGCAGGCCGGCGGCGTGATGCTCGGCAAGACCAACCTCGACGAGTTCGCCATGGGCAGCTCGACCGAGACCTCCGCCTTCGGACCCAGCCGCAACCCCTGGAACCCCGAGCGGGTGCCCGGCGGCAGCTCCGGCGGCAGCTCCGCTGCCGTGGCTGCTGGGGAATGCATGGCCTCCCTCGGTTCCGACACCGGCGGTTCGATCCGCCAGCCCGCCTCCTTCTGCGGTGTGGTGGGCCTCAAGCCCACCTATGGCCGGGTGAGCCGCTACGGCCTGGTGGCCTTCGCCAGCTCCCTC
>CBFHOT010000187.1:0-2049 GCA_965657465.1 Cyanobacteriota bacterium
GATCAGCATCCTGCGGTGGACCTGCTGGATCTGCTCTGACGGCTTGGCATCGGCGCTGAGCGGGGTGCGTAGGCGGCCCGTTCAGCCGCGACGCGGGCGGTCACGCCTCTGTTGCCCAGCCCTCCGCTGACCAAGACGCCGCGGCGATCCCCGATTCGCCGAGAGCGGGAGCGTTACCCGCCTCGCCTTGCCTTGTAGCAGCTTGCTGGCTTCAGGGCGCCCTGAAGGGCCCCCAGGAGGCTGCGCCCTGGCCCCTGGCCCTGCGCGAGCTAGCTGATTGCCTGGCTGCCGAGAGAGGCCTCAACGCCGCATCTGCTGGCGTCTGCCGGGGTTGATGTTGTTGCCAAAGCCGGTGACGGGACTTGAACCTGCGACCTACTGATTACGAATCAGTTGCTCTACCGCTGAGCTACACCGGCAACCCAGCGAAAATAGCATTTGGGTTCCTGCCAGCACGGCCGTCTGCCGGCCGCTCCCATGGGATCCAAGCGTTCGTCTCCCAGCTCCCTCGACCCCCAGCTGCGCCAGCGGCTGTTGCAGGAGGCCAGGACCCCTTGGCGCGGCCTGCGGCGGGCCGTCTGGTTCGCGCTGGTGGCCTCCGCGGGCCTGGGGCTGGCGACGATGAGCATGCGCCTCAGCGCTGGCGCTGAGGTGCCCTCAGAGGATCTGCTGATCCAGATCGGAGCCCTGCTGGTCTTCGGGTTGCTGCTCTGGTTCGATCGCGACCGCTCCGGTGGCGGAGATCGGCTCTCCTGAGCTGGAAGCAATGGCTGAGCTGGAAGCTGCGGCTGAGCTGGCAGCTGCAGCGGCGCCGGCGGGTTTCTGCGGCGCCTCTGCAGCATGGGTCTGCAGCGGCGCCAGCAACAGCAGCGGCAGGCCCAGGCTGAGGCGGCTCAGCTCCAGCTCCTCGGCGCTGAGGGGCTTCGCCGCCTCCACCTGCGTCGCGGAGCGGCTCAGCAGCCAGAGGGCCTGCAGCAGCTGCTGCCACTGCCACACCAGCAGGGCCAGCAGCGGCATCGCCAGCAGCAGGGTCACCAGGCGATTGGCCTCGGTGACCGGCGAGAACGGCGTGGCCAGGGCGGCGATGGCATCGAGGCGCCAGAGCAGGGGCAGCAGCCCAGCCACCCCCAGCAGCAGCACCGCCAGCAGCGGTGACGTCTGCAGCGCCGCCAGGCGGCGCTGCAGCGGACTCCGTCCCGCTGCAGGCACCTGCACCAGCAGCAGGGAGCCGATGTCCGCCGGACGCCGCAACAGCAGCACCGCCGGCCCCAGGGCGCCGAGCCCCCAGGCCAGCAGACGCTCCAGGGCTGGCGCCGGCCCGGGATCGGCCCCGGCAAGCACCAGCAGCAGCGCCAGCAGCTCCAGCGGTATGGCCGCGATGGCCATCAGCTGAAGCCAGAGCAGGGGCTCGCTGCGGGGATTCACGGCCGGGGGGTCTCCGGGATCGGGGATCAGCTGCTGAGGGTGCGGCGCTGGGTGACCAGCTTGAAGGCCTCGATGCGGTCGCCTTCCTGCCAGGCGCTGAAGCGGTCGCAGGCGCAGCCGCATTCGAAGCCCGTGGCCACCTCCTTGACATCGTCCTTGTTGCGGCGCAGGGAGTCGAGGTCGCCCTCGAACACCTTCTCCTTGCCGCGGTGGACGCGCACCTTGCAGTTGCGCTGCAGCTTGCCGTTGGTGACGTAGCAGCCAGCCACGGCGCTCTTGCCGATGGTGAACACGGCGCGCACCTCGGCTTCGCCCAGGGGCTCCTCCACCAGCTCCGGCTCGAGCAGACCTTCCATCGCCAGCTGGATGTCCTCCAGCAGCTTGTAGATCACGTCGTAGTCGCGCACATCCACGCCGGTGGCGTCCGCGGCGCGCTTGGCGCCCGGTGCCATCGAGGTGTTGAAGCCCACGATCACGGCGCCGGAGGCGGCCGCCAGATCCACGTCGGTCTCGGTGATTTCGCCCGGTGCCGACAGCAGCACCCGCACCTGCACCTCGCCCTGGGGCAGCTGCTCGAGCGAGCCGAGAATCGCTTCCACCGAACCCTGCACGTCGGCCTTGAGG
>CBFHOT010000188.1:0-2032 GCA_965657465.1 Cyanobacteriota bacterium
CGGTGAGGATCAGCAGGTCGGGGGCCTCGCCCTGGCCGAGGCGGATGCCGTTGGCGGTGAAGGCCTCCTCCACCAGCAGCTGCTCCACCACCGGGTGGCGGCCCGCCTCGATCACCAGCAGCCGCGCCTCGGGGCCCTCCGGGGCGGTGATCTCCGGGCGGCAGTAGCCGCCCGTGGCAGCCACCTCCGCCAGGCCGGCGAGGGCATCGAGGCCGGCCACCAGCCGCGCCGCCTGGCGGATCAGCGCCGCCTGCTCGCCGACGCGGCCGCGCAGCTGGCAGAACAGCTCGTATTCCCGCTGGGCGGCGCGGGCCTTGAGCTGCTGGATCTGGCCTTCGCGCGCCTTCAGCTCCGGCGTCACGAAGCGCTCCTCGTTGGCCAGGGTCTGGCGGCGGATCCAGTGCGACGGCACCGAACCGGCCTTGGCGCGGCTCACCGAGAGGAAATAGCCGAAGGTGCGGTGGTACTGCAGCTTCAGGGTGGCGATGCCGCTGGCCTGGCGCTCCGCCGCCTCCTGGGCGGCCAGCCAGGCGTCCTGGTCGTCGAGCTGGTTGCGCAGGCCGTCGAGCTGGGCATCGACGCCGTCGTGGATCAGGCCCCCTTCGGTGAGCGAGAGGGGCGGCGTCTCGAGCAGCAGGTGGCGCAGCTCCGCCGCCAGGGCCTCCAGCTCCGGCCAGGGCCGCGCCAGGGCCTGCAGCGGCGGACTGCTGCTCCGCTGCAGCAGGGCCGCCAGCTGCGGCAGCCGTTCCAGACCGTCGGCCAGGGCCACCAGATCGCGGGCGGAGGCGCTGCCGGCACCGGCTCGGCCGGCCAGCCGCTCCAGATCGCCCATCGGCCGCAGCAGCCGCCGCACCGCCAGCCGCAGCGGTCGCTGCTCCACCAGCTCGCTCACGCCCGCCTGGCACTCGAGGATCGCCGCCCGCTGCACCAGCGGCGCCTCCAGCCAGCGCCTGAGGCAGCGGCCGCCCATGGCGGTGTGGGTGCGGTCGAGGGCCCACAGCAGGGAGCCGTGCTGGTGGCCGCCCAGCTGGGTGCGGGTGAGCTCCAGGTTGCGGCGGGTGGCGGCATCGAGCACCAGGGCATCGCCGGCGTGCCAGCAGGTGGGGGGCTCCAGCGGCACCTGCTGGCCGCCCAGGGGATCGGTGGCTGAGCTCTCGCCCAGGGTGCTGTCGAGGTAGTGCACCAGGCCGCCGGCGGCCCGCAGGGCCAGGGGCAGCTCCCCCAGCCCCAGGCCATCGAGGCTGGCCAGCCGGAAGCGCTGCTTGAGGGTGGCGCTGGCCTCCGGCAGCTCGAAGGGGGTGCGCGGCAGGGTGGTGCGGTGCAGGCCTTCAGGGCACCAGGCGGGGCGTTCGGCGGTGGCGCCATCCCCCTGCTGGCTGCCGCCATCGGGCCAGAGCACCTCGGCGGCCTCCACCTGCAGCAGCTCCTGATGCAGGGCGTCGCTGCCGGTGCGTCCGGTGACGCGGAATTCGCCGGTGCTGACATCGGCCACCGCCAGGCCCCAGCGGCCGGCCTGGCGGCCTCGCCCCTCGAGCACCACGGCGCAGAGCCAGTTGTTGCGCCGCGCCGCCAGCATCCCCTCCTCCAGCACGGTGCCGGGGGTGAGCACGCGGGTGATCTCGCGCCGCAGCAGTTCGCCCTTGGCGTTGCCCCGGGCCGAGGCCTCCTCCACCTGGTCGCAGAGGGCCACGCTCAGGCCGCGGCGCACCAGCTCGCCGCAATAGCGCTCGGCGGCGTGGTGGGGAATGCCGGCCATCGGCACGCGGCCGATCGCCTTGCCGGCTTCCTTGCCGGTGAGGGTGAGCTCCAGCAGCCGCGACACCGTGATCGCGTCCTCGAAGAAGCACTCGAAGAAGTCGCCGAGGCGGTAGAGCAGCAGCCGCTCGGGGTGGGCCTGCTTCAGCTCCACGTAGTGACGCATCATCGGCGTCAGCTGGGCCGGCTCCACCAGGCTGTGGTGGTGCCAGGGGGGCAGATCGCTGTCGCTGCTGGGGGTGGCGCCGGGGGCGTCTGCTGCGGTCGCCATGTCGGC
>CBFHOT010000189.1:0-1752 GCA_965657465.1 Cyanobacteriota bacterium
GATCGGTGAGCCGCGCGACGGCCCCCGGATCGAGCTGAAGCGCCAACGGCACCACATCCGCCAGCAGCGCGGGGGCAAACCGCCCCTGCAAGCGCTGCCAGTCCTTCATGGTCGTCACCAGGGTGGCGTTCTCCTTGGACCGGGCCAGCGCCAGCAGGCGCTCGAGATCCGCCTGAGCATAGGAATGGTGGTCGGCGAACCCCTCCTCAGCCACCAGGCGGGCACCGCTGCGGCGCAGGGCCGCGAAGAACTTCTGCGGCAAACCGATGCCGCAGAACGCCAGCAGCGGCCGCCCCTGCAGCTCCGCCGGCAACAGCAGCGTGGCGGGCAGGGCCAGCGAGGGGGCCATCGCCGGCCAGGGCAGGCCCCGTGGGTCGGCGCCGGCCGCGGCACCGGTGAGCACCAGCAGATCCGCACGCCCAAGGGCGCTGGCGGCTTCGCGCAGGGGCCCGGCGGGAAAGGTGAGACCGTTGCCGAGGCGCCGTTCGGCATCGAGCAGCGTCAGGTCGCAGTCGCGGGCCAGGGGCCAGTGCTGCAGGCCGTCATCGAGCAGCAGCAGATCGGCGCCGGCGGCGATCGCCTGCCGGGCGGACGCCCGCCGATCGGAGCCCACCCACACCGGCAGGCCAGGCAGGGCCCGCACCAGCTCCAGCGGCTCATCCCCCACCGCCATCGCCGGCAGCTCGGGCTGCACCCGCAGCGGCTGACGCCGGCCGCTGCCGTAGCCCCGGCTGAGCACGGCCGGCCGCCAGCCGCGGCGCTGCAGTTCAGCCGCCAGGGCGATCACCACTGGCGTCTTGCCGCTGCCGCCGAGGGTGAGATTGCCGATCGACACCACCGGCCGCGGCAGGCGCTCAGGCCGCACCAACCGGCGATGCAGCCGCACCGCCTGGCCGTAGAGCCAGCCGGCGGGCTGCAGCAGCCGGGCGCGCAGGCCGGGCCGATGGCGATACCAGAAGCGGGGGGTGCGCCAGGCCATCGCTCAGCGGCGAGACCCGCCGGCAGCAGCTGGACGGCGCCGGGAGCGGGGGCGGGGGCGGCGAACCTCGGCCAGCCGCTCGATCACAGCGCTGGCGATGGCGGCGCTGGGCCCCGTCAGCTGCAACGGCGGGGGCGGGGGCGGCGGCTGGGCCAGCCAATCGGCGGCGGTGGCCCAGATCCGATCGGCGCAGCCGGGACGCCGCAGCCAGCCCTGACGCTCGAGCAGGTCGCAGAGGTCGCTGAAGTTGGCCATGTCCGGCCCGCAGAGCACCGGCCGGCCGCCGCGGACCGGCTCCAGGGGGTTGTGCCCGCCCAGCACCCGGCCGCCAGCCAGCAGGCTACCGCCCATCACCACCACGTCGGCGGCAGCGATGCAGCTGCCGAGCAGGCCGAGGCGATCGACCACCAGCAGCGCCGGCTTGGGCCCGCTGGCCGCGCACAGCGGCTCCTCCAACCAGCGGCTCCACAGAGCCGCCTCCAGCCCCAGGGCCCGGGCGCGCTCCAGCACGGCAGGGGCCCGCTGGGGATGGCGCGGCACCAGCAGCAGCGCCGGTTGCGGCGGCGCCAGCCGGGCGGAGATCTGCGGCCAGGCCTGCAGGGCCTGGTCCTCCTCGCCGGGATGGCTGCTGGCCAGCAGCAGCACCCGCCTGCCGGCCCAGAGCTGCTGCAGCCGCTGCTGCAGCCGGGGATCCACCGGCAGGGGCGGCGCATCCCACTTGGTGCTGCCCAGGCCGGCGGCCGCCGGAGCTCCCAGCCGGGCAAGCCGCTCGG
>CBFHOT010000190.1:0-1701 GCA_965657465.1 Cyanobacteriota bacterium
ACCGTCGGCGCCAGCCTGATGTCCCTCTCGCCCCTCGGGGCGCTGGTGGTGGTGCTGGCCAATGCGCTGGTGCTGTTCCTGTTCTCCTCGGAGCAGCTGGCGGTGGGGCTGTCGGCTATGGGGTTGCCGCCCCTGCCCCTGGTGCCGGTGTCCAGCTCCCAGGCGGTGATCGGCGCGGTGCTGGGGCTGGGCCTGCTCCAGGGCGGCCGCGGACTGCGGCAGATCCGCTGGGGGGTGCTGCTGCGCATCGCCTCCGGCTGGGTCACCACGCCCCTGCTGGCGGCGGTGCTCGGCTTCGTGCTGCTGTTCGTGGTGCAGAACGTGTTCGGTCAGCAGGTGGTGAAGCCCGTGGCCTATCAGCTCACGCCGCCGGTGCTGCAGCGCCTGCAGGCGGCCGGGCTGCCGGTGCAGCGGCTGCAGCCCCAGCGCCTGCCGGTAGCGGATGCGCTGCATTTCCGCGCCCAGCTGCGCCAGCAGCTGCAGCTCACCCCCAGCCAGGAGCAGCTGGTGCTCAAGCTGGCGGCAAGGCAGCCCTGAGCCGCAGGGCTCCAGCCCTGAGCCCCACCGCTCCCTGGCTCCGGCCCCACCCCTACGCTGCAGCGGCCCCGGCGGATCTGGTGGTGCAGCAGGACCTTCAGCAGCACGGGCAGCAGCCATCGGCCTCCCAGCCCGGCACAGCGCAGCCATCGGCTGGCCCGGGCTGGCGGTTCTGGATCGATCGCGGTGGCACCTTCACCGATGTGGTGGCCGCCGATCCCCAGGGCCAGCTGCAGGTGCGCAAGGTGCTCTCGCAACAGCCGGAGCGCCCTGGTGATCCGGCGGTGGCCGCGATCGCCAGCCTGCTGGGCTTGCCCGCTGGCGTGCCGATCCCCGCCGGGCTGGTGCAGGAGGTGCGCCTCGGCACCACTGTGGCCACTAACGCTCTGCTCGAGCACCACGGCGCGCCGGTGCTGCTGCTGATCAACCGCGGCCTCGGCGATCTGCTGCAGATCGGCGATCAGCACCGCCCCGACATCTTTGCCCTGGCGATCGAGCGGCCCCAGTCCCTGGCGGTGCGGGTGCTTGAGGTGCAGGGACGGCTGGCGGCCGATGGCCAGGAGCTGGAGCCGCTGCAGCTCGATGATGCCCTGGCTGTGCAGTTGCGCCAGGCCCGCGCCGACGGCTACAGCAGCTGCGCGGTGGCGCTGCTGCACAGCGGTGTGCAGCCGGCCCACGAGCAGCAGCTCGGCACCTGGCTGGAGGGTTTCGGCTTCGGCACGGTGGCCCTCTCCCATCGCCTCAGCCGCCAGCCGCGGCTGGTGCCCCGCGGCCACACCGCCCTGGTGGAGGCGGCGGTGGCGCCGGTGCTGCAGGCCTATCTCGATCAGGTGCGCCGCGATCTGGGGCCCGGCCCGCGGCTGCGGGTGATGCGCTCCAGCGGCTCGCTGGCGGCGCCGGCGCTGCTGCAGGCCAAGGACACGATCCTCTCGGGCCCCGCTGGCGGCATGGTGGGCGCGGTGGCGGTGGCTGAGCGGGCCCTGGTCGCCGCCGGCCTGCCGCCCCAGCCGGTGGTGGGCTTCGACATGGGTGGCACCTCCACCGATGTGTTCCACTTCGATCCGGCCCTCGGCGCGCTGGCCTGGGAGCGGCAGCCGGAAACCGAGATCGCCGGTCTGCGGTTGCAGGCGCCGATGCTGCCGATCCACACGGTGGCGGCCGGCG
>CBFHOT010000191.1:0-1699 GCA_965657465.1 Cyanobacteriota bacterium
CCTGGCGCACCGGCGTGCCGGTGACCAGCGGACGGCAGCCCCGCAGCCGCTCGGCGGCCTCCGGCAGGCCCAGCCCCACCCGCGTGCAGAAGCGCCCCAGCAGACGCGTCACCCGCCCCGGCACCGCATTGCTCTCGTGCAGCACCACCGGCACGCCGCACCAGCGGGCCGCCAGGATCGCCGGCGCGGCGATGTAGCCGCCGCTGCTGAACACCACCGTGATCCGCTCGCGCCGGATCAGCCGCCGCGCGCTGCGGATCGCCGCCAGCAGCCGCAGCAGGTTGAGCAGCTTGCGCAGCCCCCGCCCCTGCAGCCCACCGGCCTTCACCGTGTGCAGCGGGTAGCGGCTGGGCACCAGCTCGCGCTCCAGCCGGTCCGGCACCCCCAGCCACTGCACCTGCCACTCGGCCGGCAGGGCCTCCGCCACGGCCAGGGCGGGGAATAGGTGCCCGCCGGTGCCGCTGGCGGCGATCAGGAGCCTGGGCATGGGTGGCGCGGGCAAGCGCGCCTAACTTAAAAGCCGTTCCTGCTGGCGCATGCGGCCCCTTCGCACCCCCTCCCTGGCCCTGCTGCCCCTGCTGGCGGCCCTGCTGCTGGGGGAGCCGGCGCCCGCCCGGGCCGCGGCGCCGACGCCGCAGCAGCTGCAGGCCCTGGAGGCGGCCTTCAACGGTGAGGGCGATCTGCCGGCGCTGCTGGAGGCGGGGCCTGGGCTGGATCCGCAGCAGCTGGAGCAGCGGCGGCGGGTGCTCAAGGCCCAGTTCCCCGATGCCCGCTGGCAGATCAGCCCGGCGCCGGCCCAGCCCAACGGTCAGCCCAGCGTCTGGCTGCGGGTGAAGGGCACGCGCCAGGACGGCCCGCTGCGCTTCCGGCTGGAGGCGGAGCAGCAGCTGGCCCTCGACAGCGATGGTCGCCATATCACCGGCCAGCGGGTGCTGCAGGAGCAGACGCGCCTGCGCAGCGGTGAGGTCGACCTGCCGGTGACGCTGCTGATCCCCGATGCGGTGCTCACCGGCCAGCGCTACGACGTGGACGTGCTGTTCGAGAACCCGCTCGATGGCGCGATCGTGGCCGGTGGGATCGTCGAGCTCACGCCCCAGCAGGTGGCGGCGATGGACAGCCCCGCCCTGCGCCTCGGCGCCCTCGGCGGCGGTGGTCTGTTCCGCACGGTGCAGGCGCCCTACAGCCCCGGCGCCCAGACCTGGGCGGTGCTGCTGGTGCATCCCGATGGCCTGGTCAGCGTCACCAAGCGGGTGCGGGTGGTGGCTGACAAGGCCGAGCTCCGGCCCTGAGGCCCTGTTTGCAGGCGTTCGCCGTGCAGGGGTGCGTCCCCTCCCCTGACCTCCCTCAACCCTCGAACCAGCGCACCAGCGCCGACACATCCTCATCGCCGTGGCCGCGGGCGATCAGCTGATCCTCCAGCGCCGCCACCCGGGCGCTCACCGGTAGCTCCAGGTCGCAGGCGGCGGCGGTTTCCAGGGCGATCGCCAGATCCTTGCGGTGCAGGCTGAGGCGGAAGCCCAGGGGGAAGTGGCCCTGCAGCATGGCCGCGCTGCGGTGTTCCAGGGCCCAGGAGCTGGCGGCACCGCCGCCGAGGGCCGGCAGCAGCCGCTCCATCGGCAGGCCGAGGCGCCGGCCGAGGGCCACCGCTTCCGCCACGGCGGCGTAGCTGCCCGCCACCAGCACCTGGTTCACCGCTTTG
>CBFHOT010000192.1:0-1689 GCA_965657465.1 Cyanobacteriota bacterium
CGAGCAGGGCTTCGAGCACGTGCTCGATCTGCTGGAGGACGCCTGCGGCGGCCTGCTGGAGAGCCTGCTGCGCGAGGAGCGCTAGGCCGCCGGTTCCGGCCAGGCGTCGTGGGGCACCCGCTGGCGGAACAGCTGCACCAGCTGCTCGATCACCGCCTCGATGCTCAGGCCATCGGTGATCAGCTCCACCGCATCGGCGGCCTGGGTGAGCGGGGCCACCTCCCGGGTGGAATCGAGGTGGTCGCGTTCGGCGATCTGGGCTTCGAGCTCCGCCAGGGCCGGCACGGCGAAGCCGCGCTGCTCCAGATCAAGGGCGCGGCGGCGGGCCCGCTCGGTCACGGTTGCGGTGAGAAACACCTTCAGCTCGGCATCGGGGAACACGGCGGTGCCGATGTCGCGCCCTTCGGCCACCAGGCCGCCGCGCTCGCCCATGGCCTGCTGCTGGCGGGTGAGCGCTTCGCGCACGCAGCCATGGGCCGCCACCACCGACACCTGGGCGGTCACCTCCGGTGAGCGGATCGCCTCGGTCACGTCGTGGCCGTTCACGCTCACCCGCTGGCTGCCGGCGGCGGCGGTGCTCAGTTGTAGATCAAGACCCTCCAGCAGCGGTGCCACCGCGGCGGCATCACTGGCGTCGGCGCCGCTTTGCTGCACCAGCCAGGTCACGGCCCGGTACATGGCGCCGGTATCGAGATAGATCAGCCCCAGCCGCTCGGCAAAGGCGCGGGTCACGGTGCTTTTGCCGGCTCCGGCAGGGCCATCGATGGCAACGATCGGGGCTCGGCTCATTAGAAACACGTGGTCGATTAGGCGGCTGGGGCCGCAGTGGGCGGCGGCGGCCAGCAGGGTGAGGCCCGAGAGGCTGCTGCGGGGTCGCAGGCTGCGGGGGCACACCGCTTCTACATAGTCGAGCACCAGGCCGGCCTGCTCCAGCTGGTGCCGCACCTGCGCCAGCGTGGGGGCCAGCGCACGGCCAGGGGGCATGTGGGCGGCTGCAGCAGCTTGCAGGGCCTTGGGCAATGCGCTGGCCTGCTGGCGCTGCTCCGGGCTCAGATAGCTGTTGCGGGAGCTCAGGGCCAGGCCGTCGTGCTCCCGCAGGGTGGGGCAGCCCACCACCTGCACCGGCAGACCCAGATCGGCCGCCACCCGCTGCAGGATCACCAGCTGTTGCCAGTCTTTCTCGCCCAGCAGCAGCTGGGTGGGCCGGATCAGCCCCAAGAGACGGGCCACCACCGTGGCCACACCGTTGAAGTGGCCCGGGCGGTGCCGGCCGCACAGGCCCGCCTGCAGCGCGTTGGGCGGATGAGTTCGTGCTCGCCGGCCGGGTAAAGCTCCTCCACGCTGGGGGCGAAGAGGGCATGGGCGCCAGCGGCCTCGGCTAGCTCGGCATCCCGCTCGAGTTGGCGGGGGTAGCGGCCGAAATCCTCATGGGCTCCGAACTGGAGCGGGTTCACAAACACGCTCACCAGCACCTGCGGCTGCAGGCCCGCTTGCGGCCGTGCGGCCCGGGCGATCAGGCTCTGGTGCCCTGCATGCAGGGCGCCCATCGTGGGCACGAAATGGATCGGTGCCGCACCGGCGCTGTGGCGCCAGGCCTCCAGATCGGTGCAGCGGCGCAGCAGGCGCACGGGCTCTTACGGCTCAAGGCGACCCTACCGGGCCAGCAAAAAGCCCACCGGCCGAGGCCAG
>CBFHOT010000193.1:0-1596 GCA_965657465.1 Cyanobacteriota bacterium
CAGGGTGAGGCCATGGCCAGTGGCCGAGCGCTCCTGATCGGGGCACACCACGGTCACCTGATGGCCGCGCCGCGCCGCCTCAGCCGCGAGGGTGCGGATGCCGGCGGCGAACACGCCGTCGTCGTTGCTGATCAGGATCCGCAAGGCCCTTCGCCGTCTGCGGGGAGGCTAGAGGCCGTCTTCTTAAAGTCACGGGCTACCGGAACACAGCCGTGAGCGCCACGATCAGCCTGCAGCAGCTCACCGATCAGCTCGAACAGCTGGAGGCCGATGCAGCCAAGGCCATCGCTGCCGCGGGCTCGGCCAGCGAGCTCGAAGAACTGCGGGTGGGGCTGCTGGGCAAAAAGGGCAAGCTCTCGGCCGTGCTCGGCGCCATGGGCAAGTTGCCCGGTGATGAGCGCCCCGTGGTGGGCCAGCGGGCCAACGTGCTCAAGGAGCAGGTGCAGGGGTTGCTGAGCGAGCGGCTCAGCGCTGTGAAAGCCGCGGCCATGGCCGAACGCATCGCCGGCGAAACCCTCGATGTGACCATGCCCGCCACCTACATCCCGGCGGGGCATCGCCATCCCCTGATCAGCACGATCGAAGAGATCACCGACATCTTTGCCGGCCTCGGCTACCGGGTGGAAGAGGGCCCAGAGATCGAGACCGACCACTACAACTTCAGCGCCCTCAACATCCCGCCCCATCACCCGGCGCGGGACATGCAGGACACCTTTTATCTGAGCGAGCACGAGCTGCTGCGCACCCACACCTCACCGGTGCAGATCCGCCATCTGGAGAAGAATCCACCGCCGGTGCGGATCGTGGCCCCCGGCCGCGTGTATCGGCGCGATGCCGTGGATGCCACCCACTCGCCTGTGTTCCACCAGGTGGAGGTGCTGGCCATTGATGAGGGGCTGGATTTCAGCCACCTGCGTGGCACCGTCACCACCTTCCTGCAGCGCTTCTTCAGCGACCTGCCGGTGCGCTTCCGCGCCAGCTACTTCCCCTTCACCGAACCTTCCGCCGAGGTGGACGTGCAATGGCGGGGCCGCTGGCTCGAGGTGATGGGCTGCGGGATGGTGGATCCGGCAGTGCTGGAAGGGCTTGGCATCGATCCCGAGCGCTACAGCGGCTTCGCCGCTGGCCTCGGGGTGGAGCGGTTCTGCATGGTGCGCCACGGCATCGATGACATCCGCCGCCTGTTCACCTCCGACCTGCGCTTCCTCGAGCAGTTCTGAACAGAACGGAAGGTCGCCCATAAACTCGGCTGAACGTCAGCCTCGTGTTCCCTGTCAGTGCCCTGCGTCGGACTCATCGTTAACGACGGCAAGGACCTGGCCCTGGCCACCGCCGACAGCATCGAGGCGCGCCTGCGCGGGGCGGCTTACGACGTGCTGCGGGCCAGCAGTGCCTCCGGGATGGTGGGTTTCGCCAACCCCGATCAGCACCTGCGCACCCGCGGCTACAGCGCCTGCGTGCCCGCCAGCTTCCACGAGGAGATGGAGCTGGCGATCGTGCTCGGCGGCGACGGCACCGTGCTGTCGGCGGCGCGGCAGACCGCGCCGATCGGCGTGCCGATCCTGACGATCAACACCGGCCACCTGGGCTTCCTGG
>CBFHOT010000194.1:0-1554 GCA_965657465.1 Cyanobacteriota bacterium
CTGCTCAACGCCTGCCTCGATCGCGTCACCGAGGTGACCGACGAGCTGAAGCGCCTGATGGCCGAGTTCGAGAAGGAACTGGCCGTGCTCAAGGGCCGCGTGGATGGCCTCGAGGCCCGCGTGGGTGAGCTGGAGGCCAACCAGTTCTCCACCACCACCAAGCTGAAGGGCGTGGCCACGATGGTGCTCGGCGGCGCCGGTAACACCGGCTTCGGCGACAACGTCACCGTCAACTACGACGTCAAGCTGATCTTCGACACCAGCTTCACCGGCAAGGACCTGCTGCGCACCACCCTGCGCTCCGGCAACTTCGCCGACTCGGCGCTGGGCCAGGGCAACAGCAAGATGGAAGTGGCCTTCCAGGAAGATTCCCTGGACGCCGGTGGTGTGGACACCGTCGGCATCAACCGCCTCTTCTACAAGTTCCCCGTCGGCGACAACTTCACCGCGGTGGTGGGTGCCAAGGTCCGTCAGGACGACATGCTGGCTATCTGGCCCAGCGCCTACCCGGCCGATTCGATCCTCGATCTGTTCAGCTTCGCCGGCGCCCGCGCCACCTACAGCAAGAACCTCGGCGCTGGCCTGGGCCTCTCCTATAAGAAGGACGGCTTCAGCATCAGCGCCAACTACGTGTCCAACGAGGCCGCCTCGGAGGATTCGGAGGTGGGTGTTGCTGAGAACTACACCGCCACGGCTCAGGTGGGTTACGCCGGCAGCAACTGGGGTGCCGCCTTCGCCTACACCTACACCGACTTCACGCCCTTTGATGTCAACAGCATCGGCCTGAGCGGCTACTGGTCGCCCCTGGCCGCCAGCTGGGCGCCCTCGATCAGCGCCGGCTTCGGCTGGTCGGACTCCGATCGCTTCGTCTCCAACAATGACGACGCCTGGAGCTGGATGGTGGGCCTGCAGTGGGCTGACGCCTTCATCAAGGGCAACGCCCTGGGCATGGCCATCGGCAGCGCTGGTTCGGTCAACGACGGCAAGTGCGCCACCGGTGCCATCTGCACCGGTGGCATCTGGGTCGATGGCGGCAACGAGACCCTGGCCTACGAGCTCTGGTACAAGTTCCAGGTCACCGACAACATCAGCGTGACCCCCGCCTTCTTCTGGATCGAGAACGACGGCGCGGACGACACCTTCGGCGGCCTGGTCAAGACCACCTTCCGCTTCTGATCTCACTGGCCGGGCCGCGCGAGCGGCCCGGCTGCATCCCTTGCCCCGGCCCCGGTCGGGGCTTTTTGCTGCCTGCCCGCACGGGCCATTGTGCGCTCTGGCACAGGCCGGCGGGATGTCGCGGTGGTAAGGCCGCACACTGTGGTCGGCGCATTGCGCCATTTGTGTGAGGAAATCCACCATGAAACTTTTCCAGCAACTGCTGGTGGCTCCGGCGGCCCTCGGCCTCCTGGGCCCCGTGGCCGCTTCTGCCGCTGAGCTCGACCTGGCTGGCGTGAACCAGTACGCCGGTGAAGAGCAAGTCACCAGCATCTCCCAGTTTTCCGACGTTCAGCCCACCGACTGGGCCTATCAGGCGCTGAGCAACCTGATCGAGCG
>CBFHOT010000195.1:0-1439 GCA_965657465.1 Cyanobacteriota bacterium
CTGGCTGCCGCCGCTGCTGGGTGGCTGCCTGGCCCTGCTGCTGGCCATCCAGCTGGCCCGTTTGATCGAGGGGGCTGTCGCTGCCCGCCAGGCCGATGGTCTGCTGCAGCTGGCCCGGGACGGGCGTCTGATGCTGTGGTCGCCGGTTCTGCTGGCGCTGGCCGGTGGGCTGGCCCTGCTGCGGGGATTGTGGCTGCTGCGCCCGGCCCGCCGCGCTCCAAGCCCTGGTGGGGAACGATCGCTGGCAGCCGGGCGGTCCCGTCAGCGCCCCTATGCCGATCAGCACGCCTATGTGACACCGCTGCAGCCCCTGCCCGCCGTTGATCCAGCCCTGGCCCAGGCCTGGAGCCTGCTGGGGCTGGAGCCGGGCAGCTCCTGGAGCGTGGTGCGCGCCACCTGGCGGCGCCAGCTGCGTCACTGGCATCCCGATGCCGGTGGGGATCCCCAGCTCTGGCATGAGCGCCTGGCGGCCTACCGCACGCTGCAGGCTGCCGGCCTCAGGCGCTGAAGGCTTTCCGAGCCGGGATCGGGTAGGGAATGCGGCGGTGGCGCATCCGCTTCCACACGCGCACGAAGGCCCGCACCAGCAGCTCCAGTTCGCCGCGGCTGATGCCGCTGCAGGCCAGCTGGCCATCGCGCAGCCGCGACTCCAGGATCCGTTGGACCATCTGCCTGGCCTGCTGCTCGGTGGTGCCTGGCGGCAGCGAGCGCAGGGCGGCTTCGCAGCCGTCGGCGAGCATCAGGATGCCGGTCTCGCGGCTGCGGGGCGTGGGGCCGCGGTAGCGGAACCGGGCTTCCGCCACGTGGGGATCCCGCTCCCGGGCCTGGTGCAGGAAGTACCCCATCTTCAGGGTGCCCTGGTGCTCGGGAATGAAATCCGCCAGGGGGCGCGGCAGCCGATAGCGCCGGGCCAGTTTCAGACCTTCGTCCACATGGGCCTGCAGGATCGCGGCGCTGGCGAAGGGGTCATCCAGGCTGTCGTGGGGGTTGTTGTCGCTCTCCTGGTTCTCGATGAACCACTGGGGGCCATGCAGCTTGCCCACGTCGTGATATAGGGCGCCGGTGCGCACCAGATCAACATCGGCGCCGATGCTGCGCGCCCCCTCCTCCGCCAGGCCGGCGATCATCAGCGTGTGCTCGAACGTGCCCGGCGCTTCGCAGGACAGCCGCCGCAGCAGCGGCCGCTCCAGATCCGCCAGCTCCAGCAGCCGCGCCCGCGTCAGCAGCCCGAAGAAGGTCTCCACCAGGGGCGCCAGCAGCAACCCGACCATCAGCAGGCCCGCCAGCAGTAGCCCCTCGCTGAGCAGATCGATCTGGCCGGGCAGGCCCCGGCCCTGCAGCAGCAGCCACTGCAGCAGCTCCTCCCCGGCCGGCAGCAGCACCGCCAGCTGCAGCAGCCCGGCCCGGCTGCGCTGCCGATCCGCCGCCATCTCCGCCAA
>CBFHOT010000196.1:0-1396 GCA_965657465.1 Cyanobacteriota bacterium
TCTGGATATCCATGGATATCCGTCGTTGGACACGCGTCGTACACCTGTTGCTCACCCGCCGGATCCGTGGCTCCAATCCATTGGGCGCCCGCATGGTTGCTTTGGAGCCGCTCCATCACGCAGACAAAAAAAGACCCCGCTGGCTGGCGGGGTCTTTGAAGCGATCGGAGTGAGCTGAGATCAGAAGTAGATCTTGCCGCCGCCCCACTGGGCGCCCTGCACTTTGGGGGCCACCAGGATGAAGCCGGCCATCAGGCGCAGGTCTTCGTCGCTGAGATCGCGCATCTTCACGAACACGTCGCTGCTGCGGATGCTGGGGTGCACGTCGGCAATGCTGTACTCGCCGTCGTAGCTGGTGGGGTCCTTCATGTAGTCCACCAGGGCGTCCACGTTGTCGCGGGCGGGGGTGGCGAGGGCCAGGGTCTCGGGATCGAGGCCCACGTTGTGGTTGGTCTTGGTGATGCCGCCGGCGTGGCACTCACCGCAGCTGCTGTTGAAGATCTTGCGGCCCGCTTTGATCTCCTGTTCGCTGAAGGTCACCGAAGCGCCGTCGGCATTGGCGGGAACGGTGAGCTGGTCAGCAGTCCACTGGGCAGCCTGGGCGGGGCCGGCCAGGCCCACCAGCAGAGCCAGGGGCAGAACCAGCATCCGGGCCAGGGTCCGGAGGGCAGAAGAGAAGGAAGAGGCCATCGAAAAAGCCGGCAAGGTGGCGGTAGAGACCGCGCCAGAGCCCTTGTATCACGGCCGATGGGCCTGCTGGTTGGCGCGGCGCCAGGCACTCACGAACTGTTGCAGCCTCAGTTGTCCTCCGGGGCCACATCCACGCTGAGGAAGTCTTTGGCCAGCTCGGTGTTGGGGAAGATGGCCCGCGCCTCATTCAGCAGGTCGTCGGGGGTGACGGGATTGCCCGGCACGTAGCGCGGGCTCAGGTGGGTGAGCATCAGCTGCTTCACCCCGGCGGCCAGGGCGGTTTGTGCGGCCATGGTGCTGGTGGAGTGCTGGCGGGCAAAGGCCATCTCCGCTTCGGCGTGGGCGAAGGTGCTCTCGTGAATCAGTAGGTCGGCCCCCTGGGCCAGCTCCACGGCCGCTTCGCTGAACACCGTGTCGGTGCAATACACAACGCTGCAACCGGGCCGCTCCGGCCCGCAGAGGCTGGCGCCCTTGATGATCCGGCCGTCGTCGAGCACCACCTCGCGGCCGGCCTTGAGCTCGGCGTAGATCGGCCCGGGTGGGATGCCCAGGGCCCGGGCTTGCTCCACGTCAAAGCGGCCGGCCCGGGGTTTCTGGTCGACCCGATAGGCGTAGGCCGGCACCCGGTGGATCAGCTTGGTGCAGCGCACAGTGATGTCGTCGTCGTCGAGCAGCAGGGCGCCGCTGCTGGCTGCGTCTTTCACCC
>CBFHOT010000197.1:0-1377 GCA_965657465.1 Cyanobacteriota bacterium
GCTGTTCGCCCTGGCCAGCGCCTGCGGCAACGCGTTCCTGCCCAGCTATGTGCCGATCGCCGAGAAGCGCCACGACACCGCCTACGGCGAGCGCGAGCGCCAGTTCCAGCTCTACCGCCGCGGCCGCTACGTGGAGTTCAACCTGGTCTTCGACCGGGGCACGATCTTCGGCTTGCAGACCAACGGCCGCACCGAGTCGATCCTGATGTCGCTGCCGCCGCTGGTGCGCTGGGAATACGGCTATCAGGCCGAGGCCGGCAGCCGCGAGGCGCTGCTCACCGAGCTGTTCACTCGTCCCCAGAACTGGCTGGGCGACGCGTCGCTGCAGGAGCGCTGCCAGCCGCATCAGGCGGTGGACTGATCGGCAGGGGGGCCGGCGTCTCCGGCCCCACCGCCACTGGTGTGAGGGCCGGGCTTGAGCCCAGCCCCTGCTCCAGGGCCTCCACCACCCGCCGGGCGATCGCCTCCAGGCTGGCCTGACGGCGCTCCGGATCCCGCAGGGCGGCCTCCAGGGGGCCCTCCAGCTTGCCGATCTCCAGGATGGCAATGCCGCGCCGCGGGGCCCCCAGGCCATCGCGATAGCGCAGCGGATAGGAGCCGAAGGCCTGGGCCAGGCTTTCATCGATCCGGCTGGGTGGGCGGTGCAGCGGTGGGATCAGGCCTGAGCCCACGCCGTCGCGGCCATAGGCGTCGTAGTGGATCTCCACGGCATAGCCACCGGCCGCCGCATGGGCCTTGCCCACGCTCCAGTTGGTGCGTGGGTCGTCGCCATCGACGATCCGCGTCAGCGGCGGGGTGTAGAGCCGGATGCGCAGGCCGCGGCTCTGGCCCAGGGCCACCACCGCCCGGGCGGTGAGCAGGTTCCAGTACAGCTCGTCGCGGATGCCGCGCTGCATCGGTGCGGCGCCACCCAGATCCACCGCTGCTCCTGAGGTGCCGGCGCCGGCCATGCCCTGGGAATCGGCGTGCCCCGCCAGCACCAGGATTTCGGTCTGCGGGGCCAGCGGCCGCAGCCCCAGCCAGTCCTTCTGGTAGCTCAGCCGGCTGCGGGGACCGGTGAGCGGATCGATCCCGTTGTTCCAGCCGGGGGCCTGGGCGCCGACGCCGGGGCCGAAGGCGGCGGTGAGGGCTGTGGTCAGGGCGGTGGCGGCGACTGCCCCCAGGGCGATCCAGCGGCGACGTGGAGCCATGGCTCTAGATCGGAGAACTGCGCAGGTTGCGGTCGCTGAACAGCCCCAGCTGGGGGCCCAGCTCCTCTTCCAGGGCGATCAGCTCATCGCGATGGGCCCGCAGCCGCAGGGCGCTGCCGGTGGCCTGGTCGTGGCTGATCAGGCGCAGCTCCACCAGTTCGGCCCGTGCGGCCCGGCGGCGGTAGAG
>CBFHOT010000198.1:0-1372 GCA_965657465.1 Cyanobacteriota bacterium
GCCGGTGGGGCCGAGGAAGAGGAAGGAGCCCACCGGCCGGGTGGGGGCCTGCATGCCGGCGCGGGCGCGGCGGATCGCCGCCGCCACCGCCGTCACCGCCTCGGCCTGACCGATCACCCGCTCGGCCAGGCGCGCCTCCAGTTCGAGCAGCTTCTGCCGCTCTCCCGCCAGCAGCTGCTGCACGGGGATGCCGGTGGAGCGGGCCACCACATCGGCAATGTCACCGGCCTCCACCTGCTCACGCAGCATCGTGTCGGCCTGCATCTCCAGCTCCAGAACCTCGCGCCGCTGCTGCACGCCGTGGAGCTGGTCGTACTGCAGCCGGGCCGCCTCCTCCTGGTCGCCATCGCGCTCGGCCTCGGCGATGGCGTGGCGCAGGTCCTCGTCCTGCTGGAGCAGCTGCCGCAGCTCCGCCATGCGCCGACGCTCCGCCTGCCAGCGATCGTGCAGATCGTTGAGGACCTCGGTGGCACGGCGCCGCTGCTCCTGCAACGCCACCCGCTCGGCCTGGGGGGCGGCCTCGGCGGCCAGCAGGGCCAGCTCCAGGCGGCGCAGCTCCGCCTCGGCCTCCTCCACCACCTGGGGCTTGGAGGTGACCTCCATGCGCAGCTCAGCCGCCGCCTCATCCACCAGATCGATGGCGGAATCGGGCAGGCAGCGATCGCTGATGTAGCGATCGGCGAGGCGGGCGGCGGCCACCAGGGCGCCATCGCTGATGCTCACCCCGTGGTGGAGCTCGTAGCGCTCGCGGATGCCGCGCAGGATCTCCACGCAGGTGTCGAGGCCAGGCTCGCGGATCAGCACCTGCTGAAAGCGCCGGTCGAGGGCTGGATCCTTCTCGATGCTGCGGCGGTATTGATCGGGGGTGGTGGCACCGATGCAGCGCAGGTCGCCCTGGGCCAAGGCGGGCTTGAGGATGCTGCCGGCGTCGGCGCCGGAGCGCTCGCTGCCCACCACGGTGTGCAGCTCATCGATGAACAGGATCACGCCCTGCTCGGCTTCGCGCACCTCATCGAGCACGCTGCGCAGGCGCTCCTCGAACTGACCGCGGAACTTGGCGCCGGCGATCAGGGCGCCGAGATCGAGGGCCACCAGCTGCACACCGCGCAGGGCATCGGGCACCTCACCGGCCACGATCCGCTGGGCCAGCAGCTCGGCCACGGCGGTCTTACCGACGCCGGGGTCGCCGATCAGCACCGGGTTGTTCTTGCTGCGGCGCGAGAGCACCTGGATCAGCCGGCGGATCTCCGCCTCGCGGCCGATCACCGGATCGAGGTTGCCGCTGCGGGCAGCGGCGGTGAGGTCGCGGCCGTAGCGCTCCAGGGCCGAGGGTTCCGGCGGCACCTCCTCCAGCCGCAGATCGGTGTCATCG
>CBFHOT010000199.1:0-1328 GCA_965657465.1 Cyanobacteriota bacterium
CGGTGAGGCGCAGGCTGTGCCGCAGCTGTTCGGAGGTGAGCCCCGCCTCGGCCAGCAGCGCGGCCCCCAGGCGGGGTTCCTCCAGCAAGGCCAGCAGCAGATGGGGCAGATCGATCAGCCGCGAACCCCAGGCGGCCCGCTGCCGGTCGGCCTGCTCCAGCAGGTCTTCGAGGGCATCACCGATGTAGAGGTCGTCGCCCGTGGCGGCCGGCTGCTCCAGGCAGAAGGCCTCGACGGCATCGAGCAGCCGATCGGCATCGAGGGGCAGGGGCTCCACCCAGGCGGCAAAGCGCCGCTCCAGCAGCAGCGCCTGCAGCAGGTGCTCCACGTCCATGGCGCCATGGCGCCAGCGGCGGGCCGTGTCCTGGGCGGCGAGCAGCAGGTCCCAGGCATCGTCGCTGAAGCGATCGGGCTCGGCCGTGAGGCTGCCGCGCAGGGCGGCGGGGTCGGAGCGATCCGCCATCTCAGGCCGCCGCGCGGGAAGCGAGCTCGATCAGCTCCACCTTGTAGCCATCGGGGTCCTCCACGAAGGCGATCACGGTGCTGCCGTGCTTCATCGGGCCGGGCTCGCGCACCACGCGGCCGCCCTTGGCACGGATCTGATCACACACCCCCTGGATGTCCTCCACCCCCAGGGCGATGTGGCCGTAGCCGCTGCCGATCTCGTAGCTGCTGGTGTCCCAGTTGTGGGTGAGCTCGAGCACCGTGTGGTCGGCCTCGTCGCCATACCCCACGAAGGCCAGGGTGAAGCGACCGGAGGGGTAATCCTTGCGGCGCAGCAGGCGCATGCCCAGCACCTCCGTATAGAAGGCGAGCGAGCGCTCCAGGTCGCCCACCCGGAGCATGGTGTGCAGCAGTCGCATCGGCGGAGAGCGGAGGGGGCGCGCTGCCGCCATTGTGGGCCGGAGGCCGGAAGCTGTGGCCGTTGCCACACAAGGGGCGGTGGGGGCGACCCATAAGATCCCTGCCAGACAGCTTGACGGCCGGCCCGTGATCGACTCCCTCGACCTTGTGATCGACACCGTGGTGGCGCGCGAGGTGCTCGACTCCCGGGGCACCCCCACCGTTGAGGCCGAGGTGATGCTCGAGGGCGGCGCCAGCGGCCGGGCCATCGTGCCCAGCGGTGCCAGCACCGGCGCCCACGAAGCTCACGAGCTGCGCGATGGCGGCAGCCGCTACTGCGGCAAGGGCGTGCTGCAGGCGGTGAACAACATCGAGGAGAAGATCGCCCCCGCCCTCTGCGGCCTGAGCGCCCTCGATCAGGCCGCCGTGGATGCGGCGATGATCGAGCTCGACGGCTCGGACAACAAGAGCGCCCTGGGCGCCAA
>CBFHOT010000200.1:0-1279 GCA_965657465.1 Cyanobacteriota bacterium
GCCGCCGCCCTCGGCCTGGCTGCTGCCGGCGGGGGAGGCGATGCTGCCTGCCCTGGCGGCGCTGCAGCAGCGGCTGGCCCGGCCAACGGGGCCGGCGCTGCCTGTTGCGCTTCCCGTCACCGTCAAGTGGAAGGTGGCGGCGGCGCCCGATGCCCTCGAGCGTCCGCTGCTGGAGCAGCTGCTGCAGCGGCTGCCTGAGGCCTGGCGGCTGCGGCTCGATGCCAATGGCGGCTGGACCCTGGCCACCGCGGCCGCCTGGGCGCAGCGGCTGCAGGGCGAGCCGCGGCTGCAGTGGCTGGAGCAGCCCCTCGATCCGCACGACGCGGCCGGCCTGGCGCAGCTGCAGGAGCGGTTTCCGCAACTGCCCCTGGCCCTCGATGAAGCGCTGCAGCATCAGCCGGCCCTGCGCCAGCGCTGGAGCGGCTGGCAGGTGCGCCGCCCGGCCCAGGAGGGGGATCCGCGGCCGCTGCTGCGGGCGCTGGAGCAGGGCACCCCGCAGCTGATGCTCAGCACCGGCTTTGAAACCGGCATCGGTCGCCGCTGGCTGGAGCACCTGGCGGCGCTGCAGGCCCTGGGGCCCACGCCGGTGGCGCCGGGCCTGGCGCCGGGCTGGCAGCCCGCCGGCGATCTGGCCAGCCTGGATCCCGAGCGGGTGTGGCAGGCGGCGGCATGACCCTGGAGCCCCCAGCCTTTCCCCTGCCGGATGGCCTCGAGCTGGAGCGGGCCTGGGCGATGGGCCGGATCGTGCCCCTGGTGACGCCCCTGGAGCAGCGGGAGATGGCGCTGGCCCTTGGCCCTGAGCCTGCGGCGGCCCTGCAATCGCTGCAGCAGCGCTTTGGTGCGGGGGTGCTGGTGGGCAGCGGCGGCAGCAGCGGCGCCCGGCGCTGGTGCCTGCAGCCGCTGGCCCATCTGCAGGCTTCCGCCCTGGCCACCGGCCGCTGGCTTGAGCAGCAGGGGTTGGATCCCGCCGCTTGTTTGCATCTCAACCCGCTGCCGCTGCATCACGTGAGCGGGCTGCTGCCCTGGGTGCGCGCGGGCCTCTGGGGTTGCCGGCTGCAGCCGCTGGCGCCCGAGCTGATGCGCGATTCGCAGGCGCTGGCGATGGCGCTGCCGCTGCCGCCGGAGCGGCCGGGGCTGCTCTCGCTGGTGCCCACCCAGCTGCAGCGGCTGATGGCCCGGCCGGAGGGGATCGCCTGGCTGCGGCAGCTGGCGGTGTTGTGGGGGGGGGGGGCGCCGCTGCCGCCGGCCTTGGCTGAGCGGGCCCGCTCGGCGGAGCTGC
>CBFHOT010000201.1:0-1197 GCA_965657465.1 Cyanobacteriota bacterium
CGACCGCTTTCTGGCCGAGGAGGCGCAGCTGCGGCGCCAGGGGGGCCTGGTGCCCTACAGCCGCGCCTGCCTGCTGCGCTTCAGCGGTGTCAGCGGCAGCGCCACGGCCACCGCCGCCGCGGCCCTGGCCGAGCGGATCAGGCCGCAGGTCACCGCCCAGGGCTGGTGGTTGATCGGTCCGGCACCGGCGCCCGTGACCCGTGTGGCCGGCCGCAGCCGCTGGCAGCTGCTGCTGCACGGCCCGGCGGGGGCGGCGCTGCCGCTGCCACCGGAGGCGGATCTGCGGGCCGGCCTGCCGGCGGCGGTGACGCTGGCGATCGACCCCGATCCCTTGATGCTCTGAGGCTCAGGAGGGTAGCTGCGGCCAGCCGAAGCCCAGGCGTTGACGCAGGGCCGCCAGGGTCAGTGCCAGGGTGAGCGCCAGGCCCACCAGCAGCGCTCCGATGCCGAGCGGGCTCCAGCGCCAGCAGCGCAGGGCCAGATGGTTGATCGCTCCCGGCCGCAGCGGCCAGCGCAGACGGGGACCACCAGCCTGGGCGGGCAACAGCTGCACGGGCTCCGGTTCGGCCTGCTGCACGGCTCGCCGCGGCAGAGGGCGCAGATCGAGGCTCGCCTCCAGACCGGGGATCGCCGCTGCCTTACGCAGATCGATGCTGAGGTTCAACTGCTGATGCACCCCCAGCAGCCAGTTGCGTTCCTGCCACTGCCATTGGGGCGGTGGCAGTTCCAGGCCGGCCAGGTGGGCGGAGGTTTCGATGCTGGCGGCCAGCAGCTGCAGGGTGTCGGCGGCGGGCTGCATCGGTCCCACCAGCGCCTCGCCGCGGGGGCGCAGCCCCAGCTGGCGCAGGGCGGCCTCGGTCTGCCGTTGCCAGGGCAGGGCGGGCTGACCCGCCGCCGCGCTGAGCTGTTGATGCAACGCCAGCCGGCCTGGACTGCCGAACTCCAGCTCGGCGCGCACCTGCACGCAGCCGCCCAGCAGCAATCCCAGCAGCAGCAGTGACAGCACCAGGGCGGCAAAGCCGAGCGGCGCCTGGGTGGGCCCCACCGGCGGTGGCGGTGGTGGCGGCGGCCCGTTGCGCCGCCGCGACCGCGCCATCTGGCGCAGACGGCCGGCGATCGGCTCGGCCTCCCCCAGCTCCGGCTGGGTGAGCGACCATTCCCGCGGCCGCTCCAGCGCCGGCGCCTGCAGCACCTCCA
>CBFHOT010000202.1:0-1148 GCA_965657465.1 Cyanobacteriota bacterium
CCGGCCGCCTTCCGCGACCCCGGCACCGTGGTGCTGCCGGCGGCCGGCGAGCGGCGCGCCCGGGTGGGGCTGGTGCTGGGCTGCGTGCAGCGGGTGTTCGATCCGGAGGTGAACGCCGCCACCCTGCGGGTGCTGCGCGCCAATGGGGTGGAGGTGGTGATTCCGCCGGCCCAGGGCTGCTGCGGCGCCGTGACCCACCACCAGGGCGAAACCGCCCAGACGCGGCAGCTGGCCGACGCGCTGGTGGCCAGCTTTGAGGCGGCCCTGGGCCCCGGCCGACCCGGCGGCAGCGAACCGCTCGATGCGGTACTGGTGGCGGCCTCCGGCTGCGGTCACACGCTCAAGGCCTATGGCGAGCTGGCCAGCCGGCCGCTGCCGGCGCCGGTGGCGGATGTGCACGAATTCCTCAGCCGGCTGGGGCTGAGCCCGGCCTTCCAGGCCCAGCTGCAACCGCTGCACCATGCCGACGGCCAGGCGGCGAGCGCCGAGCGGCCACTGATGGTGGCCTTCCACGACGCCTGCCACATGATCCACGGCCAGGGCATCCGCCAGCAGCCGCGCCAGCTGCTGCAGGCCATCCCCCACCTGCAGCTGCGCGAAGCGAGCGAAGCGGGGGTGTGCTGCGGCAGCGCCGGCATCTACAACCTGGTGCAGCCCGAGGAGGCCGCCGCCCTGGGGCAGCTGAAGGCCAACGACCTGGCCAGCACCGGGGCGGCGCTGGTGGCCAGCGCCAACATCGGCTGCAGCCTGCAGATCAGCCGCCACCTGCGCGAGGCCGGCCTGCCGCAGGCGGTGCAGCATCCGATGCAGCTGCTCGATGCCGCCGCCCGGCTCAACCGGGGCGATTCAGGCCGGGTAGCGTGAAGCAGGCGTGCTGACGGGGGCTCAGCGATGGGAGTGCGGCCCCTCGGCCCGGGCCTGCTCACGGCAGCGGCCCTGACCCTGCTGGGGCTGCTGGCCCTGCATCCCTCCCTGCGCGAACCGAGCGTCTGGCGGCTGGGGCAGCACGGCGGCGGCGATGCCGATGGCTCCGGGGCGGAACTGACGACGGAGCTGGCCCTTGAGCCGCAGCTGCCGCAGCAGCAACCCGGTACCCCAGGCGCGCCGGGCCACACCGGACTGCCGGCGGCGGCGCACCTGCCGCGCAT
>CBFHOT010000203.1:0-1106 GCA_965657465.1 Cyanobacteriota bacterium
CCATGGCGCGCACCTTGCCCAGGATCGGGCCTGCGGCCAGCACATCGCCGGTGCGCAGGGTGCCGTTCTGGATCAGCAGGGTGGCCACAGGCCCCTTGGCCTTGTCGAGGTGCGCCTCGATCACGGTGCCCTTGGCCATGCGGTCGGGGTTGGCCTGCAGGTCCTCCACCTCGGAGACCAGCAGCACCATCTCCAGCAGCTTGTCGATGTTCTGGCCCTTGATGGCGCTCACCGGCACCATCACGGTGCTGCCGCCCCAGTCCTCGGCCACCAGTTCCTGGGCCGAGAGCTCCTGCTTCACCCGATCGGCGGAGGCGCCTTCCTTGTCGATCTTGTTGATCGCCACCACGATCGGCACCTTGGCGGCACGGGCGTGGCTGATGGCCTCCAGGGTCTGGGGGCGGACGCCGTCATCGGCGGCCACCACCAGCACGGCCACGTCGGTCACCTTGGTGCCGCGGGCGCGCATGGCGGTGAACGCCTCGTGGCCCGGGGTGTCCAGGAAGGTGATCTTGCGGGGCGCACCAGCGTGCTCGATCTCCACCTGGTAAGCGCCGATGTGCTGGGTGATGCCACCGGCTTCGCCAGCGGCCACGCGGGTCTTGCGGATCGCATCCAGCAGGCTCGTCTTGCCGTGGTCCACGTGGCCCATCACGGTCACCACGGGCGGGCGGCGGATCAGGTGAGCCAGGTCGCTCTCCTCGATCATCTCCACCGTCTTGGCTGCGGCTTCCTCGACGTCGTCCTGGAGCACCGGCACGCCGAACTCCTCCGACACCGCTTCGATCGTGGAGAGATCGAGGCTCTGGGTGACGGTGGCGATGATCCCCTTGAAGAAGAGGCTCTTGATGATCTCGGAGCTTTCGACGCCGAGCTTCTCGGCCAGCTCCTGCACCGTGAGGTTGCCCTCCGGCACGATCAGCATCTCCGGCCGCTGCTGCTTGGCCTCGCGCGCTGCGCGCAGTTCCATCGCCCGGCGGCGCTGCCGCTGGCGGGTGGTTTCCTTCTTGCGCTTGCGCACGGCCACGGTGGGCTTGGCGGCAGCGCCGCCGCCGCTGCGGGGCTTGGCCGGCCGCGCCAGGCTGGCCTGCAGCACCATCGCTTCC
>CBFHOT010000204.1:0-1017 GCA_965657465.1 Cyanobacteriota bacterium
TGGTGCCCTTCGGGCCGCCCCTGGCCCTGCGGCTGGCCCTGTTGCGGGCGATCGCCGGGCCGGCGCTGCGGGCCTACCCCGACCGCGACTGGCAGGCGTTGCGGCGTCCGCTGGCGGCGCTGCACGGGCTGGATCCGGCCTGGGTGCTGCCGGGTAACGGCGCCGCTGAGCTGTTCACCTGGGCCGGCCGCGATGCCGCCGAGACGGGCGTGAGCCTGCTGCCGGCCCCCGGCTTCGCCGATTACCGCCGCGCTCTGGCTTGCTGGGGCGGCCGCAGCCGCCAGCTGCCCCTGCCACTGGCCTGGGGTGGTGCCTTCCCCCAGGCGTTTCCCCAGCAGGTGGGGATCGCCGGGCCGGAGCGGGTGCTGTGGCTCACCAATCCCCACAATCCCACCGGTCAGCTGTGGAGCCGCGCTTCGCTCGAGCCGCTGCTGCGCCGCTACGCGCTGGTGATCTGCGATGAGGCGTTCCTGCCGCTGGTGCCGGGCGGCGAGGCCCAGTCGCTGGTGCCGCTGCTCGCCAGCCATCCCAACCTGGTGGTGGTGCGCAGCCTCACCAAGCTGCTGGCGGTGGCAGGCCTGCGGCTGGGCTATGCCCTCGGCGATCCGCAGCGCCTGGCCCGCTGGGCCGCCTGGCGTGATCCCTGGCCCCTCAATGGCCTGGCCCTGGCGGTGGGGGAGCGGCTGCTCGCTCGCCCCGGCTGGCTGGCCCGCTGGAGCGGCCGCGTGCAGACCTGGGTGGCCGAGGAGGGGCCCTGGTTGGCGGCGCAGCTGCATCGCTGGGAGGCCTTCACCCCCCTGCCCTCCGCCGCCAACTATCTGCTGCTGCGCGGCGGTACCTCTCTGGAACCGCTACGCCAGACGCTGGCGCAGCGCCATGGGGTGCTGCTGCGCAGCTGCACCTCCTTTGAGGGGCTCGGCGACCACTGGCTGCGCCTCGGTCTGCAGGACCGTCGCGGTCACCTGAGGTTGCTGCGGGCGCTGGAACGGGAGCTGGCCGGCCGCTGAAGCCCTCCGG